>CAKRPI010000092.1 GCA_934376945.1 uncultured Lachnospiraceae bacterium
AGCAACTCTGATATCATATCACAGCTTTTTCAGTTTGTCAACAACTTTTTTCAACTTTTTTATTTTTGTTTGTCGGCGCTTGTCTCATCCCTGAGCTTTGCATCCGGCTTTTTCTGTGTCTCTGCGGTGTCTTCCGCAGCGACGTGTTATATACTACCATTGGTCTTTTATTTTGTCAACAGTTTTTTTAATTTTTTCTTTATTTTTTTCACCATACTCAAGGCTTTTATGCGATAAGTCTATAAAAGAAAAAAGGGCTACGAAAAAACTCGATCGAGTTTTTTCGTAGCCCTTTCATTTCTGCTCCAAATGCGTTTCCGCGCTGCTGTAAAGCGGATATTCGCAATCTGCATCCCATCCACCGCTTAGCGCTCCGCACACTTGAAGCAGGGAAATGCTTATTTGCGTTCAAAAAGCTACATTTCTTTTGTTGAGAAAAGAATTCGGTCATTATCCAGCTCTTTTCCGGCTCCGGCACTGAATTTATCCAGCAAGCCATCTACTGTCAGTCCGTCTCGTTCTTCCCCACTGATATCAAGTACAATCTTGCCGGAATCCATCATCAGCGTCCGGTTTCCGATTTCAAGTGCAGAATGCATATTATGTGTGATCATCAGACACGCCAGATGATTTTCTTCCACTATCTTCTTTGTCAACGATAACACCTTCTCCGCTGTCGCCGGATCCAATGCCGCTGTATGTTCATCCAGTAAAAGAATTTTCGGTGTGACAAGTGTTGCCATCAAAAGTGTCAATGCCTGCCGCTGTCCTCCTGACAGTAATCCGACTGGCTGCTTCATCCGGTCTTCCAGCCCCATATGCAGCAGCGAAAGGCGTTCGCGGAACATTTCACGATCTGCATTGCTTACCCGCGAAAATACGGATTTCTTTTTTGACACGCGCAGATATGCCAATGCAAGATTTTCTTCTATTGTCATATGCGGCGCGGTTCCCTTCATCGGATCCTGAAACAAACGACCGATCTCAACTGCACGTTTATGCTCCGGCATATAAGTAATATTCTGTTCATCCAAAAATATACTTCCTTCATCCGGATAAAAGCTTCCGCCGATGCAATTAAACAGTGTGGATTTTCCTGCTCCATTGCTTCCGATGATCGTCACAAAATCTCCGTCTTTTACCGTCAGACTCACACCATCCAGCGCTATCTTTTCATTTACGGTGCCTTCATTAAATACTTTTCTGATGTTGGTCATCTTCAGCATGATGCTTTTCCCCCTTTCGCTGCTGCCAGCTTCTTTCTTTGAAACACAGCACGGCTTTTGATATACGGAGCCGCAATCGCCACTGCAACAATTACGGAGGATACCAGCTTCAGACACTCTGCCGGCACATGCAGACGAAGCGCAATTGCAATTGCAAATCGATACAGACAGCTTCCAAGTACTGCTCCGATCATACGGCGCATGACCGTCCGTTTTCCAACCAGCGTTTCACCAATGATCAGGCTGGCAAGCGCGATTGTTACCATACCGGTACCAAGATTGATATCACAGGCCTTCTGATACTGACCAATCAGGCATCCGGAAAGTGCTGTCATAGCACCGGAAACGCACAGGCCGACTGTAATCGTAAATCCAGGATTAATACTGGATGCCCGCACCATATCCTCATTATCTCCGGTCGCACGAATCGACAGTCCAAGTCGTGTGCCAAGAAACCATTTCAGCAAAAAGCATACAATAAGGACAATCACTGCTGAGATTCCAAGCTTATACCAGGTATTTCCAAATATTCCCTTTCCGAGGCTATAGACTGTTTCGCATTTAAATAAAGAAAGATTCGACGAAAATCCCATCGCAGCTAGGTTAACGGTATAAAGCCCCGTGTTCACAATTATTCCTGCAAGAATTGACTCTACGCCAAGCTTCGTCTGCAGAAATGCCATGATATAACCGGAGCATACACCTGCTGCCATTGCTGCAAACAGTGCAAGAATCGGATGTCCCATGATCGCTACCTGTGCGCCAACTGCACAGCCAAGGGTAAAGCAGCCGTCCGTTGAAAGATCGGCGATATTGAGAATGGAATAGCTTAAAAACAGCGCAAGTGCCACAAGAGCATAAATACATCCCAGTTCCAGTGCGCTGATGATAACCGGGAAGGAAAGCAACGATGCCATGCCTGAAATCTCCTTTTCTTATGATGTCAGGAATACCCTTCGGATCTTTTTATCCAAATTTTGCCGGAACAGGAAAGAATTCCAAGAGTACGCCTTCCTCTTATCCACCGCTTAGTGTTCTGCACACTCAAAGCAGAGGAATATTTATTCTACGGTAAAGCGGACATAAGCATCCCCTTACCCACTGCTTAGTACTCCGCGCACTTAAAGCGGGGGAATGCTTATCTGCGTTCACTATGCAGAAATAGCCAGACCGGTAATCCAGCCTGGTTATTTTCTGTTTATATAAAACGTTTCATTACCTAACGGAGCTCCGCCTGCTTCGGCACAGCACCATCTGTTCTGTTTACTGTTTACTCGTTACTCAAACTCCTCTGCTGTAACGGTTTCTACCACGCCTGTACATTTTTCTGCGAATCCACTGTAATCAATGCCCAGTGCTTCTGCTGTCTCTGTATTGATCGTTGCAATTCCGTTATCAAAGGTTCTGACCGGTGTAGCTGCCGGATCTGCTCCCTGCAGAATTTCCACTGCCATATCCGCTGTCTCTACGCCAAGCTTTGCATAATCTACACCGTATCCGCAGAATGCTCCGTTTAATGCAAAGGAATCTGCGCCACAGTAATGCGGGATGCCTGCCTCAATGAATTTTTCATAAATTGCAAGCTCTGCCGTCATAACAGTATTATCAGTCGGCGTAAATATTGCATCTACTCCCGCTGCAATCAGTGCGTCTGCTGCCTGGGCCACCTCCGTGTTGTTTGTTCCTGTTTTTTCTACGTATTCAATACCTTTTTCTTCAAGGTATGCCTTGGCATCTGCGATCGGCTGCTTCGAAGAATCCTCTGACTGACTGTAGAGAAGTCCGACAGATTTAATATCCGGATTTGCGGTAATCATCAGATCAAGAATTGCATTTGTGTTGAGCGCATCACTTGTTCCGGTAATGTTTGCTCCCGGTGCATCCATTGATTCCACAAGTCCTGCACCGACCGGATCTGATACTGCTGAAAATACGACCGGAATCTGATTATCCTCTGTTGCCGTCTGTACGATTTGTGCTGCCGGTGTTGCGATCGGGATGATCACATCAACGCCATCGGCAATCAGCTGTGTCGCGATCTGATTCAAAGTGGTCGCGTCTGCCTGTCCATTATATACGTTTCCTTCAAAGATAAAGTTATCTTCACCTTCTTCGGATTTCTTTGCCAGCTCTGCCTCAATATTAGACTCGATCTGATTCAGGGATGCATCATCTACAAACTGAATGATGCCGACTTTATAATCTGCTGCCATTGCACTTCCTGTAATCATTGCCGCTGCTGCCATAGATACTGTTACGGTTGCAAATACTCTCTTTTTCATAGTTTTGTTCTCCTTTTCATTTTTCGTAAATATTCAAAGGATCAACCGGTGTATTTCCTGGTAAAACAAAAACCGTCCCAGATATTTATCTGAGACGGTAATAATTTCTTATTATCGCGGTGCCACTCAATTTGACTAGTCGTCCACTTTCGCGTGTACTATCATACACTCCTGATTGATAACGGGTTCGGTTCCCGGCGCATCCTACTTTGAGAGATTTATTTTTAAATCTGCTCTTTCAGACCACCCTCAAAAGTCCATTCAGTTTCCTGCTCTGTACTGCAATCCCACCACCTGCAGTTCTCTGTGCCTTTGCAAATGAAACTTACTACTCTTTCTCATCGGTTTGTTCCTTTGTTGTGTTAAAGTGTAGCACGGCGTTTTCATTTTGTCAAGCTTATTTTTACTGCTAAAATCCCCCTATCCTATCCGAAAAATGCAGATGTCCGAAGTACAATTTCAAGAAACAGATTCGATTGATACAGCCAGTTCAGCCAGTTGCTGCTTTCTACCATCTCCATCAGCTGCATTCCCATATCCGTTCCGGAAACCAATGACAGGACCAGAAAAGCCAGCCAGAGCAAAAGCAGTGCCTGCAAAAGCCCAAGTACCAGGCCGGCCGCCCGGTTCACCACACGAATAACCGGAAGGTTGGTCAGAATACTCAGTGCTGATATCAGCAGCCATAAAAGCAGGTGCACCACAAGCACCGCCAGCAGAAAAGATACTACATTCAAAATGCCGGTAGCAATAAAGTTTATCAGATAATCCTGAAATGTGCTGACTCCCAGGCGTTCATACCCTTCTTCATTGTTGTAATCAAGCAAAATATCACGCAGAAATTCCGGAAGAGGAAGGCGTTCTATCAGTTCCGTCTGTTCAATTCTGGTCAGATTTCCAGACAGAAGCGTGCCTGCACTCCTGCTCTCATTTTCATTACCGTCATTTTGAGCGTCTTCCCCGAAATACTGCCGAATGTACTGTTCCTTATACTGCTCCAGTTCTTCATCACTAAGCGCATCAAGAAGACTTCCGTCGTATCCGTTTGCTTCCATCAGTGCCCGAATCTCCTCACGGCCCATACTCCGGTATACGTCTGCCTGCGAGTCTTCCGCAGGATCGCTTTCCATCCCTGCAAACACCATTTTTCCGATCTGTTTTTCCATCACGGTCCGGCACTGTTCCTCGATGATCCCGTAGACCGGAGTATTTTCCTTCAAAAATCCGGTAATCCACGGCAAAAGTGCCGATACAAGCGCCACCGAAATGAGAAGCGACACCATCGCCGCAAGCTTCTTTACAAATCCCTTTCGATAACCCACCGCTGCAAAAAGCAGAATCACAGCAGCCACAATAACTTCAAGTATATTTATTTTCATGTTTTCCTCCCATGCCCGGTCCGCTCTCCCGCCAGAAATCAGACAGGCTTTGTCAGTTCGATGACGCTTTTAAAAATGCCAGGATCGATTTACTTAATGCGGATCCAGTCAAAGCTGTCCTTCGTAATGACAAGATAGGTACGGAAAGAACCAAAATAAAACAGGTCCTCCACTTCTTTTTCATAAGCAGATGTAAAACGCAGCCGACCGGTCTTGGTGAATACATCGAAACCTTTTTCGTTGTACATCAGAATCTGGTCATTTTCAATTTTGATATTATCAAATGTCGCATCCATCTTTCGCGTCTTTTTGCGCCTGCCGTTGTAGCCGTAAAGCTCCATACGGTATTCCTGATCGCTGTCCGCATCTTCATTCAAAAACAAAAATCCGATCTGGCTGTCATCGTGGAAGCTTCCGATAATCTCTTCATCAAAATCAACCTCTGCCGTCTGCTCCGGCTCATCGCCTCCTCCAAACACATAGAATCCGTTATCTGCCACTGCTACTGTTCTTGAATCATTCACAAAATAAATTTCCGGCAGCACTGTATCCTGATACGGTATGCTGCTGATAATATTGTTTTCTTTCTTCTGTCCAAGGGTCCCGAAATCATAAAATACTATGCTGCTTCCGAGGATTCCTTCTTTCACGCCAAGATAAGAAACCGCCATACGCTGCCCGTTCGGAGAAAGATCCACGTCCATCGGATATCCCGTTTCGCCAATCGTTGTCTTATCATTTGCAACGACTGTACCATCTGCCTGATATAGATTGATCCATGTAATATTTTCCTGCGCCTGCACCACTGCGACCATTCCCTGTTTCGATACGCGTACCTTCAAAATCGGATACTGCGTCTCGAAATTTCCGATCAGTCCGTCTTCTCCTACGATATAAACCTGCGTCCCCTGCTGTTCCGCCACCGCCATCGTCGTATCGCAGATATCCGCAATCGGCGCCTGCATGTTGTAAGTAATACTCCATTTCTTATCGCCGTTTCGGGAAACGCAGGACACGCCATCTGAATTGTAGCGATAAAACAGCTTTCCGGCAGAAATATATTTTGTTCCGGACGCCACCTCAACTGCTTCACTTCGGCTGATCACATAATCCTTAAAAACATAAAGCTGATTGTACAGCCAGAAGCCGAGAACCGCAATCACTGCCACTGCAAAAAGTACCAGCCGCAGCCGTCTGAGATTTCTCCTTTTTCTTGCCAGCTTATCCTTCAGATCCTCCTGCAGCGTTCGTCCTGGTTCAAGCTCTTCCTCTTCAACCTCCAGATCATCCTCCAGATCCTCATCAAGTCTTAAAAACTGCAGCTTTTTTTTCAGACCGACTGCCCTTTTTCCCCATTTATTTTTATCCATAAATTTATCCTTTCCGTTCATGCCGACGGAAAAACCGCCTCAAATGGCAAAGCAGCAAAGTAACTGTCCATTTTTCTCACATGACAGATGTAGCTATAATGCTATGATGCCAGTAAGGCATCTTTTAACCTTAATACCATACTATAACAGAAAGCCGGCGCAGGTGCAAGCCGTTGCCTTGGCAGAACGTTTGTTTCTTGTTTTGGGGACGTATTCCTGTTTTTATCGCAAGGTGTGCGCCATGCAAATATATCAAATATATTTTTTGCTCACCCCCATAAAGGCGAGAATCATCTCATATCCGGTATAAGGGCAGAGAATCCTGCTGCGTTATGCGAACAATCTGCTTGTCACGGAAGTATGATTTTCTGGCCCGGCAGAATCATATTTGCATCTGTAATTCCGTTCTCCTTACAGAGCAGCTCCAGCTTATCGAAATTTCCGTAATATTTGCTGCAGATATCAGCAAGGGTATCGCCTTCACGAATAATATACAGCGCCTGCGTCCGCCGCACCCCTGCAGACGTCGTCTGCACCGCATTATTCTCACCGTCATTGCCCGACTCACTTTGCGCCGTCACAGAATCTGCATTCCCGCCTTTTCCAGATGCCGCCTCCACTGTATTCCCCGCACTTTCCGTATCCCATGCACCGCCTGCTGCTTCTACGGTTCCTGTACTTTCTGTATTTCCTGTGTCTTTTGCATCCCCCGCACTTTCCATAACCCCCGTATCCTCTGCGTTTTCTGCACCTTCTGTATTTCCTCCATTTTTTATATTCGCTGCTGTTTCCATACGCTCCGCCCTGCCTGCTTCACCGCTTTGCAGCGCACCGTTTGTCTCTGTAAGCCCTCCAGATGCAGTCAGATTTCCTCCTGCAATACGGTTTTCTGTATTTTTGTTGTCAATATCCGTTTCGAATTCCATGCCTGCTGTATCCAGATAAATGTTGTCCTGTCCCTCATTTTCCGACACATTGCCGGAACGATTCAGCGTCTGGCGTACTCTTTTGAGATTATCCATTTTTGTCACTGTCACCGCTGCTACAGCAAGCACCGTCACAACAAAAAAAGAGCTCGCCATCTTCAGCATACTGCTGCTCTTTTTCTCGCTCCTGATTCGTACCTTTTCCCGGAAACTTTTGATTGCTTTATCCGGAAAACTCTCTTTTTCCACCCGGTCCTCTTTAAACTCTTCCGAAAGATAGGCCTGCATTTTTCGGTTCTGCTCATAAAAAATGAAATAACCTTTTATTTTGTGATAAGCCCCGTCACGCTGTGCATACAGTGTTTCCTCCTGTTCCTGCAGATGGTATACAATGCGCCCTGCATCCTCGATCCGTGTCCGTACCTCGCGAATCCGGTCTGTATCATAGGTTCCGATCACACAGCATCCCTGCACCGCCCAGTCCGGAAAATATTTTTTTCGCTGTTCCTCCAGCTTTTCCGCAAAATGCTCGGCTTCCCAGTCTCCCGGAAGCTCCAGAATTCCACGGATAAATACGTACTGTATTTCTCTCTCCTGCCTGCGTTCCCCAAAAAAGATTCCCAGATAGCCCTCTTTTTCCTGCTGTTCTTTTTTATGGATACAGGTCATTACGTAATCTTCCAGACAGATTTTTTCCTCTCCCCGGACTTCTCCAATCTGACGTATGTTCTTCGGCAGTTCTGTTTCTTTGCCCATACTCTGTTCACTCCTTTTTCTGGCTTCTCTACACTCTACCATACACTTTATGCAGATTTTAGTATTTCATGGACAAAAAACAAATTTTTTTCTTTTGCCGCATACCCTTCGTCTGCGTTGGATACACTGAACTGTAAAAGTAACCGTCGTCTCTATCACAAAAAGCAAACAGATGTACTCTCGGAATCTTTTTGTGCTTGATTTTGTGAGAAGATTTTTTGTCAGTTGTGCCCAAATTTCTGAGGCGT
>CAKRPI010000093.1 GCA_934376945.1 uncultured Lachnospiraceae bacterium
GATGGAAATAAATACCCAGTGTTAACTGGGAGAAAGGAAAAATCCAATTACCATCTAAGATAATTGGATTATACGTGCAGAGTATGAATGCAAAAGAAGGCAGACTTTACAAAATAAGATCCTACTGGAATCGTCCGCACCATGCGGCATATCTGTTTATTGCTCCGGCGCTTTTGATTATTACCTTGTTTGTCGTTGTACCGTTGATCAGTTCATTTATCATCAGTCTGACAGATATGGACATTTTCATGCAGGACGTGAAATTTATAGGCTTTAAGAACTTTACAAAGTCGTTTAGGGAAGAACGGGTATGGAATGCATTTATGAATACTTTTAAATATGTGTTTTTTTCCGTTCCGATTCAGATCGCAGTATCACTGGTGCTGGCGTTCTGGCTTTATCATTCTGACTGGCTCAGCAAAATGATGCGTTCCGTTTATTTTATTCCTGTTATCTGCTCATTTTCAAGCTTGGGCATTATGTTTAAAATCTTTTTCGGATCGGCGGTTGGCTGGTTCCCTTACATTGTTTCTCTTTTTACAAAAAATGGCGTGCCCAGTTTCTGGACAGATGTAAGGTATGCATTTCCATTGATTGTATTTATTTCGGTATGGAAAAAATTTGGTCAGACACTGATTATTTTGGTAGCTGGAATCAACAGCATTTCAGAGACTTACTTTGAAGCAGCGAAAATTGACGGAGCAACACGTAAGCAGATATTTCGGTATATTACAATTCCGATGCTCTGGCCGACTTTAAGCTTTGTCATTGTTACTACATTGATTGGCGCAATGCAGGTATTTGACGTTGTATTTGTGACGACTGGAGGTGGTCCGCTGAATTCTACAGAGACCATCGTTCAGTATATTTACTCAAGAGGATTTGGAAACACTTATGATCTTGGATACGCTTCAGCGTTGAGTGTTGAACTGTTTGTTGTCATTGCAGTACTCACGTTGATTTTGAGACGATATACAGATAAAAAGGTTGAGGAGAATACCTAAGGAGGTTACGACATGAAAAAATCAACACTGGTAAAGGCTCTGGAAAAAGGGATCTGCATTCTGGTGATGCTTGTCGTACTCATTCCATTTATCTGGATGGTATGTATGGCATTTAAAACAGATGCGGAAATCATGTCTTTTCCACCGACTTTTTTTCCAAAGGAAATCACATTAAAGCATATGACATCAATTTGGAAGAGAATTCCGTTGATGATTTATATTAAAAACACAGTTATTTTTTCGATTGGAGTTGCATTTGTATCAGTTATGATTGATTCGCTGGCGGGCTATGCGTTTGCAAGAATCCGATTCAAAGGCAGAGATGTACTGTTCAGTTTGATTCTGTTGACTATGATGGTTCCATTTCAGGTAACGATGATTCCTCTGTATATTGAGACTTACAAATTTGGATTGCTGAATACATTTGTAGGATTGATTCTGCCGAGAGCGGCGACGGCATATGGTATCTTCTTTATGCGTTCCTTCTTCCTGGGGCTTCCGAAGGATCTGGAAGAAGCGGCAAGAATTGACGGATTGAATGAATTTGGTATTTATATGCGAATCATGCTTCCGCTTTGTAAATCTGCATTTATTACACTATTCATTTTTGTACTAATGGGAAACTGGAATGATCTGCTTTATCCAATGATGATGACCAGTTCAACTAACATGCGTACACTTCCGGCAGGACTTGCGATGTTTGTAGGAGAAGGATTGACGGAGGTAGGACCGTCTATGGCAGGTGCATTTATTTCAATGCTTCCATTGTTTATTCTTTACTGTTTTGCACAGAAATATTTTGTTCAGGGTATTGCAGTTTCTGGAATGAAGGGGTGATGATATGAACGATGGAAAGTATCTGGAACATTTGGCGGCGATGATTCGGATTCCGACGGTGTCGACTGCCGGATATGAGGATCAGTATCGGATGGAAGAATTTCATGCACTTTTAGAAAACTTGTATCCAACTTTATGGAAGAGGGCTAATGTACGAAAGATAGGAAAAGCACTTTTGTTGCATCTGAAGGGCGGCGGGAAAAAGCCGATTTTATTCGTGGCACATATGGATGTCGTTGCGGCAGAAGGAAATTGGAAATATCCGCCGTTTTCTGCGATGGTAGCAGAGGACTGCATATGGGGACGTGGTTCGTTGGATATGAAAGGCGCGCTCTGTGCACTGCTGGAAGGATTGGAGGAATGTCTGGATCAGGGGTTTGATTTTGACCGGGATATTTATCTGAACTTAAGCTGCGATGAGGAGATAGGAGGTCCAACGACAAAGCGGATTGCCAGGATACTTCGAAAAGAACAGGTGAGCTTTGAGGTTGTTTATGATGAAGGAGGTACGTTTGTTGATAACTTGCTTGGAATGGTACAAGTGCGCAGCGCAGCAGTCGCGATTGCGGAAAAGGGAAGCGCAAAAGTTTGCCTGACAGCACATACCCATGGTGGACGTGCAGCAAATCCTCCTAAGGATACGCCAATTGCACGACTTTCAGACTTTGTCCATTATGTTGAGCATCACCAGATTTTCAAGAGACGGGTAGCAGATGAGATTTTACTGATGTATGGAAAATCTGCTCCATATTTGAAGGGGATTAATCGATTGCTGTATGGAAATCGCACTTTTTTGAAACGGTTTGGCCGATTTTACCTGGAACCATCCATGCTTGGGACGACGATTGCATTTACGATTGCAGAGGCTGGTACTGCGGTGAATTTGATTCCGGACTGTGCTGTGATTATGGCAAATGTGCGGGTAAATTCCGTAGAGAGTTTAAAGGATGCTTTGCGGAGACTGAAACGGATTGCAGCAAAGATGGATATTGAAGTGTCTTGTGATGGAGACGGAGATGCAATTCGTGTTACCGATATTCACTGTGAAGGCTATCGAAATTTGGAAGATTGTATAAAGACTGTATTTGGAGATATACCGGTCATCCCAACTATGTTAAACGGTGGAACCGATTCAAAGCATTATAAAAAAATGACAGAAAATATTGTACGCTTTTCCCCGATTTATATCAGCCCAGAACAGGGAAGTGGTGTGCATGGGGAAAATGAGAGATTATATGCAGATCAGATGGAACAGGCGGTGGCTTATTATCGGTGCCTGCTGAAGAAGTATAAAAAGGGCTGACAGACGGGAGGAAGTCATGTTTGAACGAACGGCAGAACGGCTCTCCGGGATGGTACAGATACCGACGGTGAGCGGAAAAGGCAATGAGGCGCTCTATGAGATCGGGCGCTATAAGGAATATCTGGCGCAGGAGTTTTTGCACCTGTTCGGAAGTGCGGAACGGATCGCGATCGGCGAGGCGCTGCTGCTGCGCATTGAGGGGACGGCTCCGAAGAAAAAGAAGCCGGTGCTCTTTACCGGTCATATGGATGTCGTACCGGTCGATGAGGCTGCGTGGAAGTATCCGCCATTTTCCGGGGCGATTGTAGACGGCTGCATTTGGGGACGAGGCAGTCAGGATATGAAGGGACCGCACTGTGCGTTGCTTTCAGCATTGGATGAACTGTTGAAGGAGGGCTGGAAGCCGGAGCGGGAGATCTGGCTGTATCTGTCCTGTGACGAGGAAATTGGTGGCCAGACGACTACCAAGGCAGCGGCATGGTTGAAAAAAATGGGCATCCATTTTGCAACGGTATTCGATGAGGGCGGTACGATCTGTGAGAATTTTATGGGATTGGTCGATGGCCGTGTGGCGCTGTTCGGAATCTCGGAAAAAGGCTCGCTGGAATATCGTTTCACCGCGTTTTCTTCCGGCGGCCATGCGGCGAACCCGCAGCCACATTCGGCGATCGTGCGTCTGGCAGAGCTGATGCATGACGTCGAGAAGGAAGACATTTTTATCCGGAAACTGAGCGATGGCAACCGTGCGATGCTAAAAGCGATCGAAGCTTACAGCAAGGGCGAAAAGGCAGAGCAGCTGAAAAAGGCGGCGGCAGAGGATGCACCCTATCCAACACTCTATCAGCTGACGCCGGAGGCGCGCAACCTGCTCGGAGGCACGATTGCATTTACAATGATCGAGGGCGGCACGGCGATGAATGTTATGCCAAAGAAGGCAGTTCTTACGGCAAATGTGCGCGTAGCGTCCGTGGAAGGCGAGCAGGCAGTGACAAAGAAGCTGCAGGCACTCGCGAAAAAACACGATCTGATCTGTGAGCTGGTGGATGGCGTGGATGCAGCTCCGGAGAGCCGGATGGATACGGAAGAGTATTTGGCGATGAAGCGGAGCGTGGAGAAAACGTATCCGGGGCTTCCGATTGTCCCGTTTGTGCTGGGCGGAGGAACGGATTCCCGGCATTTCCTTGAGGTGACCGATCAGGTGCTGCGCTTTTCTCCGATGCATGCGGCTCCGGAGCAGGGACGCGGTGTGCATGGAGATAATGAGTCGGCGTATATCAAAGATGTGGAAGATGCGGCGAAGTGCTACTATGAGCTGCTGAAGAACCAGTTGTGAGATGCTAACTGTCAGGATTGACTTACCTTAGTGTGTGGTGAATGGCTGGAACTCTGTAAAATAATAAGGTGTAAATGGAAATTGGCATCAAATGAGAAAGGGAGGAACGGACAGATGGATAAAATCAAACGACTTCAAAAGGCGATGCCGGATACAATGGAGGCGGCGATTTTCCGTGATCCGTCGAACCGCTTCTATCTGACGGGAATGCGTTCGTCTGCCGGTACGGTAGTCGTCACGAAGAAGCATGCGTGGCTTATCATCGATTTCCGGTATTTTGAGGATGCGGAAAAGAAGGTAAAGAACTGCATAGTAATAGAAGAAACAGCGCTGTACGCACAGATAAAAGAGCTGCTGCTGGCAGACGGCGTGAAGACGTTGAGCGTTCATTCCGGGCTGGCTTCGCTGGAAGAGCATACAGCACTGACCGAGGCATTGTATCCGGTGCAGATCGATACTTCTTTGAAATTACACAAGCTGATCGAGACGCTCCGCATGGAGGAGGATGAGGAAGAGATCGCCTGCCACCGGAAGGCACAGCAGATCACGGACCATGTATTTTCTCATATCTGTGGCTTTATCCGTCCGGGTCTGACGGAGCTGGATGTCTCGCGGGAGATCGGCGTGATGCTGACACAGCTTGGCTCGGATGACCGGAATTTTAACTTTATCGTGGCATCCGGCGAGAACAGTTCGCTGCCGCATGGATTTGCGACGAATCGGATGATCCGGAACGGTGATTTTGTGACGATGGATTTTGGCGCGGTGTATGACGGTTATCTGGCAGATATGACACGTACGGTTGCGGTTGGCCATGTGTCGGATGAACAGCGGAAAGTCTATGAGACGGTAAAAGAGGCACAGAAGCGTGCATTTGACCGGATCCGTCCGGGAGCGATCTGCAAAGAGATCGATGCGGCGGCGCGGGATTATATTTATGAGCAGGGGTATCGCGGCTGTTTTTCCCACGGACTGGGACACAGCGTCGGGGTGGAAGTGCATGAGAATCCGCGGTTTAACGAGGTGTGTACCGAGAAGCTGATTCCGGGCATCGTGATCACGGTGGAGCCGGGCATTTATTTAAAGGGACGCTTTGGTGTGCGGATTGAGGATATGGTCGTGATTCGGGAAGGCGGATTTGAGGATCTGGCGACGAGCCCGAAGGAACTGATTATACTGTAAGTGGGAGTTTAACCGAATCAAGCAAGTCCCCTGCTTCAATTGCGCAAAGCAATAAGCAGTGGGTTAGGACTTGCTTGTATCAGGAGTGGTGTAAGCCACTCCTGATAAGCTGCGAAGCAGCATTCGGTTATGAGCAAGTAGCGAAGCGGATTGCGAATATCCGCTTGACCCGAATCAAGCAAGTATCTGCTTCAATTGCGCAAAGCAATAAGCAGTGGGTTGAGATATCAGATTTTGCAGGACGAAAAAAGAAAAGGAGTGACAGAGATGGAAAATTTTGAATTTCAGTGTGCGACGAAGATGATTTTTGGAAAAGGGACTGAGGAAAAGGTCGGCGAGGAGCTGAAGGCATATGGTGCGACCCGCGTGCTCTTTGTCTATGGCGGTTCTTCGATTAAGAGAAGCGGACTGTATGACCGCGTGGTGAAGTCTCTGACGAATGCGGGGCTGTGGTTTACGGAGCTTCCGGGCGTTGTTCCGAATCCGCGTGTCTCGCTCGTGCGCAAGGGCATCGAGATCTGCCGGAAGGAAAAGATCGATTTCCTGCTGGCTGTCGGCGGAGGGAGTGTCATCGATACGTGTAAGTCGATGGGTTTTGGCGTTTATTATGATGGGGATGTGTGGGATTTGATTTCCTGCAAGGTACGTCCGGGTACTGAGCGTGTTCCGGTTGCGACAATTCTGACGCTTCCGGCTGCCGGAAGTGAGGAGAGCGACAGCTGTATCGTATCCGATGAGACGATTCCGATGAAGACCGGCTTTGGTTCGCCGCTGATGCGTCCGGTATTTTCCATTATGAATCCGGAGCTGACCTATACACTGCCGCCATATCAGACGGCCTGCGGCTGTATGGATATGATGTCTCATGCGATGGAGCGCTATTTCTCCCGGACACCGAATGTCGAGATGACCGACCGTGTGACGGAAGCGATCATCAAAACAGTTATCCACAATCTGCCAATTGCGTTGGAGAATCCGGATGACTACGCGGCGCGTTCTGAGATCATGCTCTGCGGTACCTGGGCACAGAATGATATGACCGGCTGCGGACGTGCGCAGGACTGGTTCAATCATGTATTAGAGCATCAGATCAGTGGATTTTATGACATTGCGCACGGTGCGGGCCTTGCGATTTCGACACCAGCGTGGATGGAATACCTCTGCGATAAGGAGGAGTGTCTGCCGAAGCTCGTGCAATACGCGGTACGTGTCTGGAACGTCGAGATGAATTTCGAGAACCCGAAGGATACGGCACTTGAGGGTATCCGCAGGTTACGTGACCTGATCCACCGGGCAGGACTGCCGCTTACCTTAAAGGAGGCTGGCGTTAATACCGAGAAATTTGAGGAGATCGCGGATTTAGTGACAAATTATGGGACACAGACCTGTGGCGCATTTTATCCAATGGAAAAGGAAGATGTGCTTGCACTGCTGGACAGAATGAAGTAAGCATGATATGATGAGGTGACTGCTATCAGAAGAAGTGATAGCAAATAAAATATCTGACTGTGATGGTGGCAGACAGATAAATACAGGCAATGCAGAAATCAGACCAGGGATGGAATGCCGCTGGGAAGAAGTCTGAATCATTATGAGGTTTTTGCGGTAGCGTTTGCGGATAAGACGTGAGATCATATAGAACAGGATGGGGAAAGTATGAATCGTGTGTTGACAGAATTTATCCCGGCAAGGCAGGTGTCCCTGACCGACCGGGTACATGATCAGATTCTGGAGCTGATTATCAAAAATGCGACAGAAGAAGAGATGGTGCTGACCGAGAAGAAGCTCATGGAGCTACTCGGCGTCAGCAAAGCGCCGGTGCGGGAGGCGTTGATCAAGCTATGCAGTGAAGACGTGCTGATCAATGTCCCGCGTTTTGGATATCGTGTCGTGCGGATGACGGAAAAGGACGCACGCGATGCGAAGCAGATGCGGATGCTTTTGGAGACAGAGGCTCTGAAGCTTTCCTTTGACTACATATCCGGGGAGGAGCTGCATCAGCTGAAAAAGCAGGTCAAGCAGGCAGAGGCCAAGCAGAACACGGATGTATGGGAAGTGTGGGAGGACAACGAGGAGTTTCACCTTCTGCTGGCATCCTTCTCTGGCAATAAGGTGTTGATGAAGCTTTTAAAGGACTGCATGGGTATCCTGCAGCGGACGTACGCGCAGCAGCGCTGGAACAGCTGGAGCAGCATGGTTGATTCCGTAGACTGCACCCCACACCGCGAGATTTGCCGCCGCATCGAGGCACATGATCTTGCCGGGACGATGGAACTGCTGCAAAAGGATATCGAGGGGTATTCCGAAGAAAATTAAAAGAGGAGCGCTGTGGCGACCCGGAAGGGAAGCGGCAGCGCTTTTTGCTTATTGGAAATTTTTCCGTGGATATGGTATGCTGTAACAAAGACTGTTCAGGTAGAACCG
>CAKRPI010000094.1 GCA_934376945.1 uncultured Lachnospiraceae bacterium
TATACTGCTCCAGCGGAGTGAATCCTTCCCTCTCCTTTACTACATGCTGAGTTGATACCGCATCGCTTTCCCATGGTGCAGCCGCCACTTTATACAGATCTCTTGGTGCTCCAAGATCCAGCAGACGTACTTTTCCGCCCGGCTCCAGCATGATATTATCCGGGCAGATATCCCTGTGAATAATTCCCGCCTCATGAATCTCCGCCAGATCTCTCATGATCGGCAGTAAATACGTGCGCATTCTGTCATAATCCAGGAATCCTTTTTCCATAACCTGTTTTTTTAAGGTCACGCCGTCAATGTAGTCCATCACCAGATACACCGTCTCATTTGCCATAAATACATTTCTGACCCTGGCAATCGTCGGGAGGCTGTCGATTTTCGTCATTCTGCAGGCTTCCTTCCACAGAATCTCCCGGCTTTTTTTTGCGTATCTGTCATACGTCCATGCGTTCCACCAGATCACCTCAGAAGACTGCTTTATATTTCTGTCTACAAAGTCCCCCGGGTAATATTCCTTGATCGCCACCCTGATATCCAGTGCCAGATCATATCCGATATAAGTAATCCCGAATCCGCCTTTTCCAAGAGGCTTTCCGACCATATATCTTCCCTGCAGGATCGTTCCCGGTCTTAAGGCATATTTTGCTCCCATATACCGGGCTGCATCAAATCCGCAACGCGGGCAGATCACCCCCTCACCCGGCAGCTCCTTCATACAGCCAAAGCATTTGTTAAATCGCATTTTTCTCTCCTCCTTTGCGGCAGCTGTTCCCTCTCCTTACTGCAGCAGTGCCTGTTTGACACGCTCCACGCTCTCCTGTGCACCGTCGTGATTCTTTTCTGCGGCCAGTTTATACCACTTCAGGGCTTCTACCAGATTTTTTTCCTGACCGTATTCGCCATTTTCATAAATCCAGCCCAAATTGTTCATCGCATAATCTTCACCGGCATCTGCCGCCTGCTTATAAAGTTCCACCGCTTTCTCATCATTTTGTGGCACTCCTTTTCCGTTTGCATACATAGACCCAAGATGAGTAATCGCTTCCACAGAGCCTTTTTCTATCGCCTTTTCGAACCAGGTGACTGCTTCTGTATTATCTTCCTCTGCCTCATTATTAGACATAATGTATCCAAGTAGATAGCAGGCATTTTTTATCATATTGTCCTCTGCACTCTCATCTTCTGCTACCAGTTTATAATACCGGATCGCCTCTTCCTCATTCTTTTCTACCCCATTTTTCCCATCTCTATAGTTTCCTGCCAGATCATACATCGCCTGCAGCAAACGCTCCACACTCTCCTGTGCGCCGTCGTAATCCTTCTCTGCGGCCTGTTTGTACCATTTCATGGCTTCTTCCAGATTGATTTCCTGACCGCAGTCGCCATTTTCATAAATCTCCCCTAACTTATTCTGCGCATAGCCTGACTTTGCATCTGCTGCTTTTTTATAAAGTTCGACCGCTTGCTCATAATCCTGCGGCACACCTTTTCCATTTTCATACATATATCCCAACCAGTTAGTGGCATTTCCCTCTCCTTTTTCTGTCGCTTTTCCGAACCAGGAGACTGCTTCTGCATCGTCTTCCTCCGTTTCATTGTAAGCCATAATCCATCCCAACATGTAGCAGGAAAGGTTTACATAAATATCATCGGCATCAACATTGCTCTCTGCTACCAACTTATAATATCGGATGGCTTCTTCCTCATCCTTCTCATATCCGCCGCTTCCAGTCCGGTAATTTTCTGCCAGATCATAGATTGCCTGCAGCACGCGCTCCACGCTCTCCTGTGCGCCATCGTGATTCTTTTCTGCGGCCTGTTTGTACCATTTCAGGGATTCTTCCAGATTTTTTTTCTGACCATATTCGCCATTTTCATAGATAACTCCTAAATTGTTCATCGCTCCATCTTCACCGGCATCTGCTGCCTGTTTAAAAAGCTCTATTGCTTTCTCATAATCCTGTGCCACACCTTTCCCATTTCCATACATCCATCCAAGGTTGTTAATTGCACTCACAGAGCCTTTTTCTATCGCTTTTTCGAACCAGGCTGCTGCTTCTGCATCATCTTCCTCTGCTACATTATGAGACATAATGTAGCCAAGATAAAAGCTGGATTTTCGTACCATATCATCTCCCACACTCTCATCTTCCGCTACCAGCTTAAAATACCGAATGGCTTTCTCCTCATCCTTCTCATATCTGCCGCTTCCAGTCCGGTAATTTTCTGCCAGATCATAGATTGCCTGCAGCACGCGCTCCACGCTCTCCTGAGCACCATCGCAATCGTTTTCTGCGGCCTTTTTGTACCACTTCAGGGATTCTTCCAGATTGATTTGCTGTCCACAATAGCCATATTCATAAATTTTACCCATGTTATTCTCCGCAACACTATCTTTAAGCATCGCAGCTAGTTCATAAAGTGTCATTGCTTTCTCGTAATCCTGCGCTACGCCCTGACCTTTTTCATACATTACAGCAAGATTATTCATAGCTCTAAGCGATCCCTTGTTTAGACTTTTCTTATACCAAGATGCAGCTTCCTCATCATCTCCCTCTGTCTCATTATGGGTCATAATATATCCAAGATAAAAAGAAGCGGCTTCTATTTTTTCATTCCCTGCGCTCTCATCTTCTGCTACCAGCTTATAATACCGAATCGCCTCTTCCTCATTCTTCTCATACCCGTCGCTTCCGGTTCGATAATTTTCTGCCAGATCATACATTGCCTGCAATACACGCTCCACGTTTTCCGTATCTCCGTCCTCGTGGTACGCTGCAAGCGCTTCCTCATATTTTCCTTCCTCGTAATACTGCTCCGCACCGGCCGCCGCTGCGTATCCTCCGCCTGCAAGTACGGCCACACCCAATAAAACAAATGAGCACTTTTTTTTCAGAAGCTTTTCTCCGGTATGTCCAATCCGTTTATCCATATCATTTTCCTCCTTTGCGAACCGCCATAAAAAGGGCACAAAAATACCGCTTACCCCATTCTGCCAGGGTAAGCGGTACGCTGTAAATTCAGATATCCAGGGCGATATTATGAATCATCGTCTATTGCGTTTCCCTTTCACAGGGTATCTCTCCGATTGTCTTTCTACTTAAGAATATAACGCTTTCTCCATTCCATGTCATTACACTCGTAGTATAATTTTCTGTAAATTTCACGAAGTCACCCCAAAAACGTAAACATCAGTCATTACTTCTCAAGACAATTCTGTTCAAGCAGGAAGTCATAGATATTCATGGTCAAAATACCATACTCATCGTAATGTGGCTGAACGATATCTTTCGTAATCACAATTTTCCGGAAAGAATCGTCAATCTTCCTAAACGGTCTGATCTCCTGCATTCGTTTTGCTTCATCCGGCAAAGAGTAGGCAGACTGAATATAATATCTGGCAGAACCGAGATTGCAGACAAAATCCACTTCCAACTGTTTGCGGGTCGCTTTACCCTCCGCATCTTTTTCTGTGACAGGAACGACACCTACATCCACACTGTACCCCCGCATGCAAAGCTCATTGTAAATCACATTTTCCATAGAATGGGTCTGCTCAAATTGACAGAAGTTAATTCTTGCATTGCGAAGTCCAAGATCTGAAAAATAGTATTTCTTCGGCGTCTCAATATAAGCTTTGCCCCTGATATCATAGCGCTGTGCGGACTCAATCAGGAAGGAATCCTCAAAATACTCCAGATACCTGCGGATCGTATTGGCGGTAATCTTTGACTTCTTTACCGTTTTGAACGTGTTGCGCAGTTTCTCAGGATTGGTCAGAGAGCCAATGGCGGATGAAAGGATATTCAGCAGATCTTCCAGCTCTCCGATATTCTTTACCCGATTGTGTCTGGTAATATCCCGAATATAAATTTCCTGAAACAGATTCTGCAATGCCAGCGCCTTATCGTTAGCTCCGTCCCGGAGAACGACAAGCGGAATCCCGCCATAAAGCATATATTCAGATAATCCCATGTATTGATCGCCCTGATAAACGGACATAAACTCTGCAAAACTCAGTGGATACATATGAATCTCGTCCCCGCGCCCGGCAAACTCCGTCGCAATGTCTTTGGACAAGAGCTTTGCATTGCTTCCCGTCACAAATACATCTATATTTTCTCTGCGAAGATATCCGTTCAGAACGGCTTCAAAGCAATCCATCATCTGAATTTCATCCAAAAGAAGATAATACATTCCGTCATCCGTGACTTTTGATCGCATATATGCCATAAATTTTTCCGGGTCAACACCACGTTTTTCTTTCTCAATCTGAATCAGACTTTCACCAATCAGATAGAGATCATCCGCAGAATCAAATGCAAATCGAATAATGTGATCTGTGGGAACTCCGGAATCCAGCAAATGATGATAAAAAATATGATTGAGCAAATAGGATTTTCCACATCTGCGAATGCCGGTAATCACCTTAACCAAGCCATTATTCTTTCTTTTTATCATTTTTTCCAGATAGAAATCCCTGCGAATATCCATGCGACCGCCTCCCTGTGAATGATTTTTGTAATCTTTAACATTCTTCCTTTATATTATAACCATGAAATTGCCTAAAATCAATATATCGGCAGCTTTTAGAGAGGATTTTTGCAGTACTTTGCATTTTTCCTCTCTAATTTTATCCTCTATATCATACAGACAGAAAACAGGGACTGCGATCGCCTTGAATGACTTCTTTCATTTTATTGCAGCGCTTTTTCGACGCGCTCCACGCTCTCCTGTGCGCCGTCATAACCATTTTCTGCAGCCAGTTTGTACCATTTCAGGGCTTCTTCCAGATTAACCTGACCACCGTGGCCATTTTCATAAATCTCCCCTAACCTATTCTGCGCATAGCCTGATTTTGTATCTGCTGCTTTTTTGTAAAGTTCGACTGCTTTCTCATAATCCTTTGGCACACCTTTCCCCTTTTCATACATCCATCCGAGCCAGTTATTTCCATTCCCATTATTCCCTTTTTCTATCGCTTTTTCGAACCATAAGACTGCTTCAGCATCATCTTCCTCTGCATCATTCTTAGCCATAATCCAACCAATCCAAAAGCAGGCATTCTCTAATATATCATCACCCGCGCTCTCATCTTCTGCTGCCAGCTTGTAGTATCGGATGGCTTCTTCTTCATTCTTTTCCACTCCATTTTTTCCGTCCTTATAATTTTCAGCCAGGTCGCACATCGCCTGCAGTATGCGCTCCACACTTTCCTGTGCGCCGTCATAACCATTTTCTGCAGCCAGTTTGTACCATTTCAGGGCTTCTTCCAGATTTTTTTCCTGTCCGCAGTCGCCGTTTTCATAAATCCTACCCAGATTATTCATTGCATAATCTTCACCATCGTCTGCTGCCTGCTTATAAAGTTCCATTGCTTTCTCATCATCCTGTGAAACACCCTTTCCATTTCTATACATATTTCCAAGGTTGTTCATTGCCATAACAGAACCTTTTTCTATCGCTTTTTCATACCAAGAGACAGCTTCTGTGTCATCTTCTTCCGTATCGTTCACCTGCATAATCCATCCCAGATAAAAGCAGGCGCCCCTTATCATATCATCTCCTGCCCAGTCTTCTTCTGCTACCAGCTTATAATATTGAATGGCTTCTTTCTCATCCTTTTCTACTCCATTCTTTCCGTCCTTATAATTTCCAGCCAAATCATAGATGGACTGCAGTACACGTTCCACGCTCTCCTGTGCGCCGTCGTGATTCTTTTCTGCGGCCAGTTTGTACCATTTCAAGGCTTCTTCCAGATTAACCTCCTGACCATCTTTTCCATATTCATAAATCCAGCCCAAATTATTCATTGCATAATCCTCACCGGCGTCTGCTGCCTTCTTATAAAGCTCGATTGCTTTCTCATAATCCTGCGTCACGCCTTTCCCATTTTCATACATCCATCCAAGGTTGGTAATTGCACCTTGAGAGCCTTTTTCCATCGCTTTTTCATACCAAGAGACAGCTTCCACATCATCTTTTTCGTCCTCATTATTACTCATAATCCAACCAAGCCTAAAGCAGGCATTCTCTACCATATCCTCTCCCGCACTCTCATCTTCTGCTACAAGCTTATAATACCGGATGGCCTCCTCTTCATTCTTTTCTACTCCGTTTTTTCCGTCTTTATAGTTTTCTGCCTGATCAAACATCGCCTGCAGCACGCGCTCCACATTTTCCGTATCTCCGGCTTCACGGTACGCTGTCAGTGCTTCCTCATAGTTTCCTTCCTCGTAGTACTGCTCTGCAGTTTTTTCTGTGGAGCGATCGCTCTCGGTCTCCTTCTGTAAGGCCTGCTCGACGCGCTCCACACTCTCCTGTGCGCCATCGTGATTCTTTTCTGCGGCCAGTTTGTACCATTTCAGGGCTTCTTCCAAATTGATTTCTTGGCCACGTTCACCATATTCATAAATCCTGCCCAGATTATTCATTGCATAATCCTCACCGGCATCTGCCGCCTGTTTATAAAGTTCTATCGTTTTCTCATAATCCTGCGTCACGCCTTTCCCATTTCCATACATCCATCCAAGGTTGGTAATTGCAATTACACTTCCCTTTTCTATCGCTTTTTCGAACCAGGTTGCTGCTTCTGCATCATCTTCCTCCGTATCATTATGAGACATGATGTATCCAAGATTAAAGCTGGAATGCTGTACCTTATCATCTTCCGCGCCCTCATCTTCCGCTACCAGTTTAAAATACCGGATGGCTTCTTCCTCATTTTTTTCTACTCCATTTTTTCCATCCCTATAATTCCACGCCAGGTCATACATCGCCTGCAGCACACGCTCCACATTTTCCGTATCTCCGTCCTTGCGGTACGCTGCCAGAGCCTCCCCATAGTTTCCTTCCTCATAATACTGCTCTGCTTTTTTCTGCGTGGACTGCAGTCCGGTTATCGCTGCGTATCCTCCACCTGCGAGTATGGCTGCGCCCAGCAATACAAACGGCCACTTTTTTGGAGGCTTTGGCCACGGTCCCACCGGCTCCGGTTTTTCCGGAAGATACTCCAAAAACTCTCTCATGCTACCAATTCTGTCTTTTTTGAGAATAGCGAATCCTTTTCTCATACCTTCTTTTGCTTTTTCCGGTATGTCTAATCCGTTTATCACGTCCTGAACTTCCTTCTCCTCTTCCTCAGAAGCCAGACGATCCATCGGTGTTGGCGGAACCCTTTTCGTCAGCAGGTAGTACATTGTTGCCACCATCGCATATACATCCGTCCACGGGCCGATTTCGCCGTGCATCCGGTACTGCTCCAGCGGGCTGAAGCCCGGTTTCAAGATCATCTGTGTGGATTCCGGAACGCTGTCACTCTGCCGGATGCTTTGTGCTGTGTCCAAACTATTTTTACTCTGCAAGGTATTTTGTGCCGCTCCCGAAGTGCTCTCACCATGCAAGATATTTTGTGCCGCTCCTATAATTTCTGTCTTTTCAAGATCATCCCTCTGTGTCTTTTCAGAATCATTCTTCTGTGTTTCTCCCAAACCATAAATCTGCGTTTTTAGCGGCTTATACAGATCCTTCGCCGCCCCAAGATCCAGCAGGCGTGCTTTTCCACTCGGCTCAATCATGATATTGTCCGGGCTGATGTCACGATGGATGATCCCCTTTTCGTGGATCTGCGCTAAGTCCTCCATCACAGGGCATAAGTAGTTTCGGAGTTCCGCATAGGTCAGCGCTCCTCTTTCCATGACCCGGTTCTTTAAGGTCTCACCTTCGATGTAATCCATGACCAGATACGCGGTCTCATTTGCCATGAATACTTCCCTGACACGTGCCAGTGTCGGAAAGGTATCGATTTTTGCCATACTGCGGGCTTCCTTCAGCAGGTTATCCCGGCTATTTTTCACATACTGAATGTCGGATTTTGTGCTGTACCACGTAAGTCTCGACGACTGTCTGGAATCTCTTCCCACAAAACCCTCCGGGTAATACTCCTTGATCGCCACTTTGATATCCAATATCATATCAAAACCTATGTAGGTAATGCCGAATCCGCCCTTGCCAAGAACCTTTCCGACCATGTATTTTCCCTGTAAAAGTGTGCCTGG
>CAKRPI010000095.1 GCA_934376945.1 uncultured Lachnospiraceae bacterium
CAGGTCTGACGTATTCATAAGCACCGGCGGGAAAAGCCATCCGTATTTCTGAAAAGAAATGAAACGGATGGCTTTTTCTATCGGGGTGGGGGATATCGGCTCGGCGGCGGATGGGCTCGTGCGCGTGTTGACAGGAAAGGGGTTTAAAGGTATAATAAATCGAATATGGAAATCTGTCGGAATATGAAAAAGGACAGAATACCGACAGAGCAAAAGGCGGACATAAATGGAGCGGACATGGATAAAATCGAAGTCCTGATGGCGGTGTACAACGGGAGCGCGTATATTCGGGAGCAGATTGATTCTATTTTGAATCAGACATACGAAAACTGGCATCTGACGATTTCGGATGACGGTTCGACCGATGGAACGGATTTGATTGCGGACGAATATGCAGCGAAATATCCCGAACAAATCACGCGGGTCTATTCCGGCGTAAGATTCGGAAACGCCCGAGATCACTTTATGTGGCTGAGTGAAAACTGCACAAGCCGATATATGCTGTATTCGGATCAGGATGATGTTTTTAATCCGGAAAAGATGAGCCGGCTGATGGACGCCATGCAGAACGCCGAAAGACAATGGGGCAGAGATTTGCCGATTCTGGTCTTTTCGGATCAGACGGTCGTTGATGAAAAGCTGAACGTCATCGAGCCGTCGCTGATGCGGTGTCAGAAGCAGGCGTTTGACAGCTTTGATTATCGCGCGCTTCTGATTCAAAATGTCGTAACCGGCGGCGCGATGATGGTCAACCGTCCGCTGTGCAGCCTTGCCGTGCAATGCCGCAGCAGAGAGCGGATCATCATGCACGATTGGTGGATGGCGGCGACAGCGGCAAGGTTTGGAAAAATCATCTATCTGGATGAGCCGCTGAGCCTGTATCGCCAGCACGGCGGAAACAGCGTCGGCGCAAAGCAGGTCGGAAGCGCCGGATATATCGCAGGGATGATGGGGAATCTGCGAGGAGTACGAGAGATGATTCTGCGCAAAAAATCGCAGGCAGGCGTATTCGAGGAAACCTATACCGCGCTGCTCACGGCAGAGGACAGGCAGTTCCTGAGCAGGATGAAACAGAGCAGAAGCGGAATCCGGTTTTATCTGAAAAACAGGGGATATATCCACGGCTTTTTCAGGTTCATGGGCTGGGTCATGCTTGGATAAAATGAGGTGCAAGAGTGGATAACAAAAAATCAAAGCGTTTTCTGCTTACTCTGGCTGCGCTGTACTGGGCGTTGGTTGTGATTGTATATTTGGCGGCGGGGCAGCAGTTCCATCGAACGGTAGTGACGGGCGACTCGCTGTCGCCGCAGTCGATTATCGGGGAGATTGTGGATGGCTGGGAGATTACCCAGCGGTTGAAGGCTCCGGCGAATCAAATCATCAGCGTGGATGTGATGGGAACGGATTTCGGGCGCACGACCAACACCGGCTTTTTGAATCTGAGCCTGAGCAACGAGCAGGGCGAGGAGGTTGCCCGCGGAAGCACACCCGTCGATGCGATTAAAAACAGCAAGTATGTGACGCTGCCGCTTGAACAGGTCGGACAGATTCATCAGGGCGAAAGCCTGACGCTTAGTCTGACCACACAGGGCTGCATGCCGGATCACAGCATTTCCATCTACTTCGGCAACACCATTACAACGGGGCGTTTTGATATCGCGCAGCAGATTTCCACAGAGGATTTGTACACGGTCAACGCCGCTCTCGGCGCGGGCATGCTTTGCGCCCGACTGAACGGCGTCCGCGAGCATGGCTTTTACAAGATATACTGGGTCATCGTAGCGGGTATATTTATATTAATTGCGTTATATGTAATTTGGGGCTATAATGCTGGAAAAAAGGGAAGAAATAACCTTGTTGTTGCGTTATGTATGTTGTACTGCAAATACGGTTTTCTTCTCAGACAGCTGGTTTCGAGGGACTTTAAAACAAAATATAAGCGTTCGGTTCTGGGCGTGGCATGGAGCTTTTTGAATCCGCTGATTACGATGGCGGTTCAGTATGTCGTGTTTTCGACGCTGTTCAAGGGCGATATCCCCAATTATCCGGTGTACCTGCTGACGGGCGTTGTGTTTTTCAACTTCTTTACGGAAGCGACGGGTATGGGCATGACCGCCATCACCAGCAACGCCGCCCTGATTAAAAAGGTCTACATGCCGAAATACATTTATCCGATTTCAAGGCTGTGTTCTTCGCTGATTAACCTTGGAATGGCGCTGCTGCCGCTGTTTATCGTCATGATGTTCACGGGCACGGCGTTTGGACCGTCTCTGCTGCTTTTGATCTTTGATATTCTGTGTATGCTCGGCTTTGTGATGGGCATGATGCTGCTGCTTTCGACAGCCATGACCTTCTTTCAGGATACACAGTTTCTTTGGAGCGTTGTCAGCATGATGTGGATGTACCTGACGCCTGTGTTCTATTCGGACAGCATCATTCCCCAAAATCTTCTGGTTTATTATCATATGAACCCGATGTATCAGTACATTACATTTGCGCGAATCTGCATTATTGACGGTATTTCGCCTGAACCTATAGCGTACCTGTGGTGTATATTGTCCTCGGTCATTGTGCTGATGCTTGGCATTTTTGTGTTTAAGAAGGGTCAGGACAAATTTGTAATGTATCTGTAAAGGAATATGTGCATGAATAGCATGATTGAAGTCAGGGACGTGTCCGTGCGCTTCCGCATGGCAAACGACAAAATCAACAGCCTGAAGGAATACATGATTCAGAAGCTCAGGGGTCAGCTGAAATACAATGAGTTTGAAGCACTCAGCCATGTGAGCTTTGAGGTTGAGCGGGGCGAGGTTGTCGGTCTTGTCGGGCATAACGGCGCGGGCAAAAGCACGCTGCTCAAGGTGATATCCGGCATATTGAAGCCGTCGGAGGGAAGCGTGACTGTCCGCGGAAATATCGCGCCCATGCTGGAATTGGGAAGCGGCTTCGATATGGATATGACCGGTCGGGAGAATATCTTCCTGAACGGCGCGATTTTGGGCTATCCGGAGGAGTTTCTCAAGCAGAAAAGCGCGGAAATCATCGCGTTTTCGGAAATCGAGCCATTTATCGACATGCCGCTGCGCAACTACTCATCCGGCATGATTGCGAGGCTGGCGTTTTCAATCGCAACGGTCATTGAACCGGAGATTCTGATTGTCGATGAGGTTCTGGCGGTCGGCGACGCGGATTTTCAGGAGAAAAGCCGAAAGCGCATGATGGATATGATGCACGGAGGAACGACCGTGCTGCTGGTCAGCCATAACATCGGGCAGGTCAGAGAGATGTGCAGCAGGGTCGTTTGGATTGAGCATGGACAGGTTCAGATGGCAGGGGATACGGGAGCCGTTTGCGATGCTTATGAAAAAGGATGAGCTGGGAGAAGCATAAACATGAAAAGGCATATCATGCTGATATACCGGCGAATGATTCCGTCGATTCAGCTTTGCGGTCACAGTCAGCTTGAATATTTGAACCGGACGGGTGCGGTCGAATACAGAGCCTGTCAGGAGATGGAGCTTGACGACGAAAAGCTGAATTGGGCAGATGTTGTTTTGCTGGGTAGGCTGGATGATTGGTATGAAAGGCAGATTACGGAGAAGCTGCATCGTGCGGGAAAATATCTGATTTATATTTTGGATGACGATTTGCTGAATATTCCAAAGACAATCAGCAGCTCGGCATACTATGCGCGGGAGGATATTCAGCAGAATATTCGAGCAATCATCCAGATGAGCGACGCGCTGATTTCGCCCTCGCCGATTATCCTTCAGAAGTATTTGCAGCAGGGACAAAAGCCGATTCGCGTCGAGGAGCCTGCGCTCAGAATGAGCGGCTGGAAAGAGCATGGCGCGGATGAGCCGGTCAGAATCGGCTTTGCCGGCTCGATTGATCGAACGGCGGATGTTGAGCTTCTGCTTGAAAAGGTCTTCAGACGCATACACGAGGAATACGGCGAAAAGGTCAGCATACAGTTTTGCGGCGCACATCCTTCTTTTGCGGAGGACATTCAGGCGCAGTGCGTGCCGTTCTGCGAATGTTATGAGGATTATCTGGAGAAATTTCAGAAGCTGCAATGGGATATCGGGCTGGCGCCGATGCCGGATGCAGGATTTCACGCATGCAAGCATTATATCAAGCTGATTGAATACGGAGCGGCAGGGACGGCTTTTGTCTATTCCAATGTTGAGCCATACAGCAGGTTCTTCAAGCGGTTCGGCCTGGAGGCTGCCTGCGCGAATACGGAAGAAGAATGGTATCAGAGCATTAAAAAGCTGATAGATAACAGAGATGAACGTGAAGCACTGAGGAAGAAAGCAAACGCCTGCATTTGGGAGAACTTTTCCGTTCAAAAGACGGCGGAGGAGCTGGGCAAACAGCTTTCCGAAATCCCCTGCTTCAAGCGGCAGGAGTTTGTTCGGTATCGTCTCGGAAGGATAAAAATAAAGGGGAAAATACGTCGCTGCATATCGGTTGTGAAAACATATGGATGGAAGCTGCCGGCGGTTGCGATGAGGAAACTCAGGAACAGGAAATAAGGAGATACGGGAATGAAGCTAAGCGGAATCAAAAACATCAAGCGTTTGGTGATTTACTTCTTCTATGATAAGGACGGCATTGTTGATCGGTATGTGCCGTATATGCTGGAGGACATGAAGAAGAATTGCAGCGAGTTGTTTGTGGTCTGCAACGGAAAGCTGACAGTTGAGGGAAGGGCTGTACTGGAAGCGATTACGCCCAATGTTTATGTAAGGGAAAATAAGGGCTTTGATGTATGGGCGTACAAAGCGGCGATGGAGCAGTATGGATGGAAGAAGCTGGAGAAATTCGATGAAGTTGTTCTGATGAATTTCACGTTCTACGGCCCGCTGTATCCGTTCTCAGAGGTTTTTTCTGAGATGAATGAACGTGATTTGGATTTCTGGGGATTGACGAAGCACTATAAGATTGATTTTGATCCCTTCGGAACGACGGGACTCGGCTATGTCCCCGAACATATTCAATCCAGCTTTATCTGCATCCGAAACAAGATGCTCAGCAGCAGAGAATTCCATAATTATTGGGATAACATGGGTGAAATCCGCGATTATCGGGACGCGGTGGGCAAGCACGAAGCCGTATTCACCAAGAAATTCAATGATTACGGATATGTAAGCGACGTCTATGTTCAGACGGATGATTTGGAAGGCTTCAGCAGATACCCGCTGATGTTTGAAGCCAAGGAGATGATTCAGAACAGAAAATGCCCAATCTTCAAGAAGAAGATGTTCAACAATGAATACTATGAGTATATTGACGTCAGCACGGGCGAAGCGGCGGTTGAAACCTACCGATATATCTGCGAGAACTTTGATTACGATATGGACATGTTCTGGGAGAATTTGCTCAGAACCAGCAACATGGCAGATATTAAGGACAGGATGCACCTGAATTATCCGCTCAGCATGACGGATTGCTGCGATCGGGATGCGTATAAAACAATCAAGACCGCATTGTTTATGCACCTGTATTTTGATGATAAAATCGAGGAAAGCATCCACTATGCGGATTCCATGCCGGTGAACTCCGATATCTATTTCACGGTCTGCAACGACAAAATGGAGAAGCTGGTGACGGAAGCCGCGAAGAAACTGGCTCCGAGAAAGGTGAAAATCGTTCGGATTGAAAATCGGGGCAGAGATGTCAGCTCTCTTTTGATTGGCGCGGCACCGTATGTGGATCAGTATGAGCTGGCATGTTTTGCGCACGACAAAAAAACGACGCAGGTTAAGCCGTTTTCCTCCGGTCAGTCCTTTGCGTATCGCTGCCTGGAAAATGTGCTTGGCAGTAAAGCATATGTGCGCAACGTTATTGCGAAATTCAAATCCGAACCGCGGATGGGCATACTGATGCCGCCGCCGCCGTACCACGGCTGGTTCTATGATGGAATCGGCAATGAATGGACGACGAACTTTGATAACGCCGTTAAGCTCGCGGAGGAGCTGAATATTCGGGTGGATTTGAACCGCGAAAAAGAGCCGATTTCTCCGCTGGGAACGATGTTCTGGTTCAGAACGAAAGCGTTGAAGCCGCTCTTTGATAAAAAGTGGAAATATGAGGATTTCCCGAAGGAGCCGAATGCGTGCGACGGTACGATTCTTCATGCGATTGAGCGAATCTACGGACCGTGTGCGCAGAGCCAGGGTTATTACGGCGCATGGGGAATGACGGATCAATATACGTCGATTGAGCTGACAAATTACCATTTTATGGCGCGTGAAACGCTGAAGGCCCTGCATGGCACGGTAGGCTTCTACGGCGGGCTTTTGGGCATGAATCAGCACATCTGGCATCACGGCTTGACGCAGAACGTTCCGTCGGGAAGAATCGCTGTAAAGAATGCCCTGAAGCGGCGCATTCCCAGACCGATTTGGAACGTGAGCAAGAAAATATACCACTTCTTCGGCGGCAAAAAGTGGGTTGGCTGAGATTGAGGGTAAAAGGAGAGCATATTGTGGCGGCGGGTCGAAAGAGGATTGCAGCATTTGATTTAATTTGTTTATTTTCCTGCCTTTGTGTATCCATCGTTCATTTCAATGCAGCGGTTTGCGGATACAACGGTACGTTTCTGTATCCGCAGAACAGTCTGATTCCCAATTTTTATATTGACGGCAAGGTATATTTGGGCGGTATCGGCGTGAGCCTGTTCTTTATGCTGTCCGGTGCGAGGCTGATGTACACCTATAAGGACGCAAAAACATTCTTTATCCATCGCTTCAAAAACATATATCCGATGTTCTGGATTGCGTATGCGGCGGCGACATGCTTTGATTTTCTGTATTACAAAGGCATGAGCACGGCGAAGCCGTGGCTGAGAATATTCAGCGCGGTGGGAATGGATGGGTATCTGTGCAGCCTCGGAGTAATCCCTTTTGATTACTATAAATTGGGCGAATGGTTTCTGGGCTGTATCATTTTGATTTACCTTTTGTTCCCGCTGCTGCATGCCGCGGTTGAGCGTAATATGGCGGTAACCGCTGTATGCGCCGGCGTCATCTATATGGCGTTTAGGGGAAAAGTATCGGATCAGAGCTTTTTCCTCCGTATTCCGGAAATTCTGTTCGGCATGGCGTTTGTCAAATATGATTTAAACGACAAACCGCTTCCGCTTTTAGCCGGAAGCGCAGGCGTGTTTATTCTGGCGTACCTGTTCAGAGCGCAGATATATTCGCTGACCGTCTGCGTGGCGTTTTGCGTTTTTCTGTTCGCGCTGATGGTATGGGCGGCGCGGTACATTCAAAGCGATGCCGTTAAGTCGTTTATGGCGGTCGGCGCAAAGCTGACCTACCCCATTTTTCTCGTACATCACTGGCTGATTACGCGCTTGATGGACGGTTTTTCTCCGGAATGGATGAACAGGCAATATGTGTGGATGATGTTTTTGATTTACACCGGATTGACTTTAATTCTGGCATATGCCCTTGACAAATGCAGCAATGGGCTTTTAAAAAGACTCAGCAAAAAATGAAAGGAAAGCGGAGAATATGAGAGTATTGATCACTGGCGCTGCCGGATATATTGGAAGGCACGTGGTCAAGCAAGTGCTTGACATGGGGCACGAAGTGATTGCGTCGGATTTCCGATTCGACGGCGTGGATCCGAGGGCGGAGCAGAGCAGGGTTTCGCTGTTCAGCGGCGACAAGGATATTTATGAACAGTTTGGCAAGCCGGATGCGTGCATCCATCTGGCTTGGCGGGATGGGTTTGTTCACAATTCTCCGGCGCATATGAGTGATTTGTCCAAGCATATCGAGTTCTGCGGCAACATGATGAGCGGCGGACTGCCAATCCTCTCCGTGATGGGCACGATGCACGAGGTTGGCTATTGGGAGGGCGCAATCGACGAGCATACACCCTGTAATCCGCAGTCTCAATACGGCATTGCAAAAAACGCCATGCGCCAGAGCCTGATGCTGACGGCGAAGGACAGCCCGTGCAGCCTGCGCTGGCTTCGCGC
>CAKRPI010000096.1 GCA_934376945.1 uncultured Lachnospiraceae bacterium
AAAATACCGGAAGTCCGACAAGACCGAGCAGCAGGTAAACCAGATAGCTGATCGTTCCCTTCATCGTTCCAAGGGTATACAGGGAAAAATAGATTACCAGATTCGTCAGTGAGATCGGCACCGGTCCAATCGGAAGGGACAGCGGTGCAAGCACACATGTAGCCGCCGTCATCACGCCGATCACAGCGATCTGCGAAACGGTAAGGCCGCTTTTTGCATTTGATTTTGCTGTAATATCGCTCATTTTTTCTCTCCTCGTTTTCTTTCAGACCCTCATCTATATCAGGTCTGAATGATATCCGAGTTGTATTATACTTGTCCGGCGATTGATTGTCAACTAATTTTATTTACAAGTTGACAATTGTTATTCTCTCTGATTTTACCGATAATGCCGCTCCTTCTGGTGCTCCAGCCCGTGCATCCAGTCTGCCTTCCTGTAATAAATAAAAAACAGAATTCCGGACAGCGTCCACGTGATCGGATACGCCCAGAAGACGACATCTATAATCGGATTGAGATGCACCGCAATCGACACATACGGCACCCGCAGCAGACACCAGCACAACAGCATCACAAACATCGGCACAGATGATTTGCCTGCTCCGCGCATAATTCCGGCTGTACAGTGCGCATACGCCATCAGAAAATAAAACGGCGTAACAATATGTGCCTGCTTTGTTCCGTATGCAATAACCTCCGGCGCATTGTTGAAAAAAGAGATCAGCACCGGTATCATTACGTAGATCACGATACCGATCAGCTCTGTCAGCGTCATTCCGCACAGAATGCCGAACCTCGCGCCCTTTTTCACGCGGTCATACTTCTGCGCACCGAGGTTCTGACTGATAAATGTTGTCAGTGCCATCGAAAAGCAGGTCACCGGAAGTGCTGCAAACCCCTCCACCTTGGAATAAGCTCCGCAGCCTGCCATCGCAACCTTTCCGAAGCTGTTGATATTCGACTGAACAAACACATTTGCGATGGAAATCACAGAATTCTGGATACCGGCCGGCAGTCCGTTCCGGATAATCTGACGCAGCATAAACGGATTCAGCTGAATCTGCCGAAGCGATACGCGGTACTCCTCCGGACTCTTTTTCGTGAGACGGTGCAGGCAGAGCGCTGCACTGGCAAACTGTGAGATCGCCGTTGCAGCCGCAACGGAACCTACACCAAAATGGAATACTCCGACAAATAAAAGATCCAGCACGATATTGACGATCGATGAAAAGATCAGATAATACAGCGGATGACGGCTGTCACCGACTGACTGAAGAATTCCGACGAAATTGTTGTACAGGACAAATCCAAGCGAACCAAGAAAATAAATACGGAAATATGAAATGGACTCCGGCAGTACTTCCTCTGGCGTCTTCATCCAGATCAGCATCCGAGGTGCAAGCACAAGTCCGGCAACCATCAGCAAAAATCCGCATAAAATGCCAAAGCCTACGGTCGTATGAACCGCCTTTTGCAGCTCCTTAACCTCTCTTGCCCCATAATACCTTGCAATTACAACGCCGGCACCGACCGCAAGGCCGTTAAAAAAGCCGACCAGCAGAAAAATCAGGCTGCCCGACGAACTGACCGCTGCAAGCGCGTTGCTCCCAATCAGGTTTCCGACAATCAGTGAGTCTGCCGTATTGTAAAACTGCTGAAACAGGTTCCCAAGAAACAGCGGAAATGCAAATGCAAGCATCTTTTTCCAGATGGAACCTTCTGTAAGCAGTGTTTTTGAATTTGTATCCGACATATTGTTTTTTTGCCCCCAATCTTTACACACATTTCTCTCTATCACTGTATCACAAACCGCTGAAATTGAAAAGACGGTGTTTCACAATCAAAACGGCTGTACCGGTCTGTTTAAGCGCGCAAAAAAAGGACCTGCCAAAACGAAGTCTCGTTTTTCTGCAGATCCTCTTTGACTTTCTCTCCTTCTTTGAAACCTCCACACGCTAAAGTCGCGGGAATGCAAAGACTAACACGTAAATGGTGAGTTCCTAACCGCCGCCGGTTCACTCACAGCTGCTCTGTGTCCTCATCGCAGCAGCCGCTTCCGGCTCACGCACTCTTCCCGTTTTTCAAGCCACTCGTGCAACTGCGGATAGAGACGCTCTGCCTCCTCGTAGCCATGCCAGTAGAAATCCTCCAGCTTCTCCAGATCGCGCTCCGTGCGGCTGACACATGGGGCGGTCGGACGAATCACAAATACCATTCCCTTTTTCTCCAGGCGTTCGATCAGATCCAGCGTACGGTTGTATGCATGGCTGCGCTGCGCAAGCGCTTTTACGAGATTTGGGTATTTATGGTACCAGATCTTTGCCATCCGAACGACCGCATCGGTCTTTTCTTCTTTATAATATCCCTTTCTTCTGGTCAGGATAATGATATTATGGTCAAAGCCGTCGGCAATCGCCTTGCGGATCGGAATCGAATCCGCGATGCCGCCGTCCAGCATCGGAATTCCGTCCAGGTCTACCATTGGCGCACCGAACGGAAGGCTGGAGGATGCCCGGCAGGCGTTCATCATCCGCGCTTTGTCGCGGTATTCCTCAATAAATTCTGCTTTTCCGGTGATACAGTTCGTGACCGCCAGAAGGCATCTCGTCGGGGATTTTACGTATGTCTCAAAATCAAACGGATACAGATGATTCGGAAATTCATCGAAGATCAGATCCATATTCATGAAATACTTCGTATGCATCAGTGTCTTAACACCGTAAAGCTCATTGTCAAGCTGCGCATCCAACATACATTCTTTCGTACGGAGAATCTGATTCGAAACGTAATCCACCGCGTTGCAGGCTCCGGCAGACACGCCGATCACATACGGCAGCTCCACCTTTTTCTCCATCAGATAATCCAGCACGCCGCTCGTAAAAATACCGCGCTGGCCGCCGCCCTCCAGAATCATTCCTGCTTTTTTCATATCGTTATCCCGCCTTTCTGCCTTTTTACCATCAGAGCGGAGATCTGTATTCCGCTTTGCAGCACGGCTGTACAACCACACCACTGATTTATTTCTGCTTTGTTTTACCTGCTTTTCTCAGTACCCAAACAGTATAGCACAAAAAATTTTTAATTTCTATCCCGAAGCATCAGAGAAAGAAGCATCCTCCGTTTTTATCCGGAGGATGCTCTGGTTCTGTTTTCCGTATATTCGGCTGTCTTTATTCAGCTGCTTCTATTCGGCTGCTTCTATTTGGCTGCTTCTATTCGGCTGCTTCTGTAGATGCCTCAGTGGCCGCTTCTGTAACAGCTTCTGCCGCCGCCTCGGTTCCAGCTTCCGCAGCTTCTGTCTGTGCCTCGGTACCGGCTTCTGTTCCTGCTTCCGCAGTTTCTTTCTCTGCTGCCTCTGTGGATGCTTCCGTTTCCGTTGTCTCTTCTACCGTTGTGTTCTCTTCCAGGAAATCCAGCACCTTATCCTGCAGCGCACTGATCCGGATTGTGTCCTCATCGTATGCTGCTTTCAGATCATCTGCGGAATCATAACCATACGTATCTGCATATCTCTGACACGCTGCTTCATAATCCTCCTCGCTGATCTCAATACCCTCTTTTTCTGCGATTGCCTTCAGGTACATCTCTGCGGACAGGTTCTGCTTTACTGCACTCAGCGCTTCTTCATTAAACTGCTCTTCCGTCATGCCGAAATAGTTCTGCAGCAGATCTGCATACTCCATATCATACTGTGCTGCCATCTGCTTATATGCGTTCTGCATATTCGTAAGGCCATAATCCAGCATTTCCTGCGGATAGTCCTTGATCGTACAATTTGCACTGATCTGAGAAAGAATATCCGACTTGATCTCATTATCGCGGGAGTCCTCCTTGCTCTGAAGCAGAGTTTCCTTTATTGACTCTTTATATGTGGCCACATCCGTATATTCACCGTCTGTGAGCGTGCTGACAACCTCATCTGTCAGCTCTTTCATACGCTTTACGGAGTTTACTGTGACCGTAAATACAGTTTCCTTGCCTGCCAGCTCCTCGGATCCGTAATTTTCCGGGAAGGTCAATGTCAGATCTATCGTATCGCCAATCTTCGCACCGATCAGTCCATCCTCAAAGCCGTCAATAAAAGTACCGGAACCGATCTCAAGATCATATCCCTTTGCTGTGCCGCCGTCAAATGCCTCTCCGTCCAGCTTGCCAACGTAATCGATATTTGCGGTATCGCCCTCTTCTACGGTACCCTCTGTAATCTCTTCAAGTGCATCACTGCCCGCATCGGCCTTGATCTGTGCCAGAATCTCTTCATCCGTCACTTCAATCGGCGCAATCTTTACCGTCAGGCCTTTATATTCACCAAGCTCCACATAATCGGATGCCTTGTAATCCGGACGCGGAATCTTCTCGTACGTCTCCTCTGTACTGTCTTCCTGCGCTTCTGTATCTGCTTCTGCAGCCTCTGTAGCCGCCTCTTCTGCCTCTGTAGCTGCTTCTGTAGCTGCCTCTGTCACTGCTTCTGTCTCCTCTGCCATTGCCGCCGGTGCTCCCACGGATGCTGCTGTAAGGCATACGGTGCATGCCAGAATTGCCATAAGATTTCTTTTTTTCATGAATAAGCCCTCTCTTTTTATATAGTCGAATAGTTGTTGTCCATACTTCTTATCTTATTTGTTTTCTCTGCACAACACTTGTGACATTATAACATACCGCATCTTATTTTTGCACCGGGTTTGCTCTTTTTTAAGAAAATACACAGAAAATACACAGAAGTGGTTCATAGTAAACGGCGGCTGTCAAAGCTTTTCCTGCTGTCCTTTTATTTTACAATGACGGTAAGTATTACCTTTTTCCCTCCTGATACCACAGTGATCTTCGCAGTTCCCTTCCTGCTGTACGTCCTTAAGTATCCGCCTCCCCTTGTCACGCTGACAATCTTGCCGTTTGAGCTTGTAAAGGACAGGGCATCGGTCACATCAGCCGGCTGGCGGCTTGCGATCAGCCGCGCAGAGCTGTTTCGACGCATAATGATCTTTCCCGACTGAAGCTTCGCCCCGGTACACCGGACCGTCAGCTTTGTGGTCGGTGCGAGCACCGTTATCGGAATCTGCTTTTTCATTCCGCTTCTCATGGTACACGTAATCACCGCGCTTCCTGTCTTCCGTGCCTTTATTGTACCGCTTCCATCGCGGTTTTTGACGACAGATGCCACAGACGGATTGCTGCTTTTCCAGGATATGACGTAATCACCCGACGTTTTCTTTTTTACCAGGATCTTCAGCGCACTTCCTCTTCTCAGTGTTGCTTTCGTATGGCTCAGAACGAGGGTCGGCTTCAGCTTTGGAATCGAGGTCCGCTGCACAGCCTTACAGATCGTGCATGTTCTCTGTCTGACTCCTGTTGCAAGTGCAGTGGCTGCCTTTGTTGTCTTCCATGGTCCATACGTGTGACTGCATCCGATTGAAAAGGTCGCCTTACACGTACCGTAATACAGTCCTTTTCCGGTAATTATAACGGTTGCTTTTCCTCGCTGCGTATTGTTTCGGTAGGAAACCGTGTAATCCACATTTCTTCGCAGCGGAGTCGTCGACCATTCGCTTACATAGACCTGCGGTGCCGGTGTCAGCGGTTTTCCGGTATACTTCTGATCCGCCACCTTTACAATATAATCCTCCAGACAGTTCAGCGTTTTATTGCCTTTGTAGTTGTTGCTCAGCTGTACGGTAAAGCCTGTGACCTTTGTACCGCTTGGGCTGTAGGAGCTGAAATAATAATCTTTGTCGCCATAGCCAAAAGTAAGTAGCTTCCCCTTATAGCTGACCTCGATCTGCGCAGCCAGCCCCTCAGATACACTGTCATAACCGGCTGTATCCCAGCCTTTTACCTTTACATCAAACAACCCCTTCGTATCCAGCGGCAAAATATGGAAGGTCCGGCTTATACTGCCGCCATAATTTCCGGTTCCGATCACACACACACGAGGTATGATTCTGTAACCATACCGGTCATACGCATCTGCATTTGTATTGTTATAATACTCCAGTTTATAGTCCATGCCCTCTTTGAGGGTCTTTCCGCTTAGGCGGACCGTCACCTTCGGAGTCAGGGGTCTGCCGGTATACGTCAGATCAGGAATCGCATCAATGGTCGCTTTTTCCAGTGACTGCGTACAGTGATACGTAACGGCCGCCGGTGGTACTGTGCCGGATAAGACTGTCTTCGGCATTGCCGTGATCTTTGCCGTTCCAACACCCACACCGGTTACCGTTCCGGTACTGTCCACACGTACAACGGAAGGATTGCTGCTCTTCCAGATAAAGGAAGACGGCAGAAATGACGCATAATATCCAATGCTGCCCCAGCCTCTGTTTTTCCGGTCTACTCTGAGCTGATCCGTCTCGCCGATCTTAATTTCCTGCGTATCGGAAGCGCCGTATCCATTTCTGTTCAGATTGAAGCACAGTGCATCTGCCGCATAGCCAAAGTCTCCGATCTGAACGGAAACCGGATTCTGATTGCCGGTCGTCCCGGCCGGTACCGCCGCCTGGCTGGAAAACTCTTCTGCCCAGTAGTACAGATTGCCCTGCCGGAAACAGCCGACTCCCGTGCTTACCCAGGATTGATTCGTCATATTCGCATAATGCCCAAATGAACTTTTCCATCCCTCAAACGCTTCCTTTGCGGTGCTGTAACCGCCGGCAATATTTTCCCCCCGCGTCTTTTTGCTCACCGTGAGGTAGCTTCTTAAGTCCGGTCTGCGATGATTTGCGTCAAAATACACACTCGTTTCCTCTGCCCTTTGCATCGCAGCCTCAAGCAGCTCCCGATCCATCACAAGCTTATTCAGCCCAACGGATTCCCGCTGCTCATTGACGTATTCCAGCACCTCATATGCCATTGCATAATCTCTCTTTCCGTCCACCGTAAGGCTGTAAACGCCCGTGGCTTCCGATGCATGCGTAGCACCCCCGCTCCATGCAAAAAAGAAAATGAACACGCCAAAAAGCACCATGAAAATATGATGTTCCAAATTTTTCACACTGATTTTCATTTTCTCTTCTCTCCTCCATGTATTCCGCACATTGATTCTATATTTGATTCTATATTTTCATTCTCTGCCCGCAAAATGCAGCCTTTTCAACACGCGCATCAAGTCTGCCTGCGAAATACAGCCTTTTCAGTGCGCGCATTCAGGCGATCATTTTGCCCTGATTCTGCTGTATTTTGCATGACCAGGCCACACTTTTACAGCGCGCGCATCCAGACGATCATTTCGCCCTCGCCGCGGTTATTCCAGTACGGATACGGAACGGCGGTAAATTCCACATCCTCCAGCTCCGGCTTGCGCAGACCGTAAAGGCCGCCCTTCCAGGAAGACTCCACGCCGCGTTTCCCTTTTCCTTTGATGACCACACAGCCGCCAAACAGCTCTGAGCGCTCCTCTCTAAGCGGTGCATCGGTATCCGGGAAAATCCACGGAAGATTGGAACCGTTGTCACACTCTTCCAGACAGTATACGAGCGGGCCGCGCATAATCGCTGCCTTTCCGGCATCCGCGCGTACCTGCGGATTCGCATATACATAATGGGCCGGTGTCTCAAACGATACCTCAATACGGCAGTCTTTTTTCACTGGAATTCTCCAGTAGCCATTCTCCAGCCGTTCTCCAACCTGCTCCCCACTCATCGTTACACAGTAATTCTCCGCATAATCCGGGATACGCACCAGCAAATCCATTCCTTCCTCCGGCACTCCCGAAAGTGCAAAACGTACGGTTGGCTCCCACGGAAATCTTGTTTCCATGCAAACCTGCGCCGTATGCGTGCCGTCAAAGGAAATTTCCGTCGTATTTGACACGAACAGATTTACATACAGCTCACGTTTTTTATCATCCACCGAGTAAATGTACTGGCCAAGCGATGCCAGCGTCCGCGCGATATTCGGCGGGCAGCACGCAACACCAAACCATTTCTGGCGGATCGGTTTGACATGCTTTTT
>CAKRPI010000097.1 GCA_934376945.1 uncultured Lachnospiraceae bacterium
TTTTGATGTAAAACTGGAGCATGGAGATACAATTTTGCTCTGTTCCGACGGACTGACCAACATGGTAGAGGACGAAAGAATTCTGGAAATTGTCAGAAAAAACAGCTCAATTGAAAATGCTGCAGTGATGCTTGTTGATGAGGCAAACAAAAATGGCGGTAAAGACAATATTTCCGTAGTGTTGGCTGAGTATGAATAGTGAGGATAAAATATGCTGAAAGTCGGAATGTTTATACAGAACAGATATGAAATAATATCCAAAATCGGATCCGGCGGCATGGCGGATGTTTACAAGGCAAAAGACCATAAATTGAACCGCTTTGTAGCGGTAAAAGTGATGAAAAAGGAATTTCGGGATGACAAGCAGTTTATCTCAAAATTCCGGGTCGAGGCACAGTCCGCAGCGGGTCTTGCACATGCAAACATTGTAAATATTTATGATGTCGGAGAAGAGGCCGGAATTTATTATATTGTAATGGAACTGGTCGAAGGAATTACGCTGAAGGAGTATATCAAAAACAAGGGGCGTCTGTCTGTACGGGAGGCGACAAGTATCGCCCTTCAGATTTCTGCAGGTCTGGAGGCAGCACATAATAATGGAATTATACACCGCGATATCAAGCCGCAGAACATCATTATATCAACGGATGGAAAGGTGAAGGTGGCAGATTTTGGTATTGCGCGCGCATCCTCTTCCAATACAATTAATTCCAGCGTAATGGGTTCGGTTCATTACAGTTCACCGGAACAGTCGCGTGGTGGCTACAGTGATGAAAAGAGCGATATTTATTCGCTTGGAATTACGATGTATGAGATGCTGACCGGGCATGTGCCATTTGACGGAGATACGGCGGTCGCAGTGGCAATCAGGCATCTGCAGGAGGAGCTGCACGGTCCGAAGGAGGAAGTTCCGGAGATTCCGCGCAGTACGAACGAAATTGTGCTCAAATGCACACAGAAGAGCCCGGATCGCCGGTATTCGAATATGACAGAGGTGATTCGTGATCTGAGAGAATCGCTGGTAAATCCGGATGGTGATTTCGTGGAGCAGCAGGTGATGGATAATACCTCCCGCACCATTATCATGTCGAAAAATGATCTGAAGCAGATCAATGCAGAGCAGCGCACAATGCCGGTGTATGATGAAAATATGGAGCTTGGGGCAGCTGCCGGGCTTCATGCAAAGGAAGACGTGCAGGACCAGCGCAGCCGTGCATATCAGCCGGGCAGCTATTATCATAAGAGCGGATATCAGGAAGTGCAGCCAAATCATCCGGGGGATTATGATGGCAGTCGCTGGAATCAGGATTATGATGAGGTACATGAGGAAAATAATTATGACCCATATTACGATGCGTACGATAATCCACAGGATTACAAGATCGAGGATGAATCCTTCCATATCCAGGACAGAGATCTTGCCAGGCGTCTTAGGACAAGAGAGCATGACAATGATTCCGGCCTGAATCCGAAACTGGAAAAGGCAGTGACCGTAGGCGGAATTATTGTGGCAGTTGTGATCGGATGTGTATTTCTTGCATTGCTGGCAAATGCGTTCGGTGTCTTGAATTTTGGCCGGAAAGCCGCAAAAACAAAGAAAACACAGACACAGACAGAGAGCACTGTAAAAAAAGAAACAGAAGCGCAGACGGAAGCTGCAACGGAAGCCAAAACGGAGGCTGCAACGAAAGCGGTGGAGACTGTGACTGTACCGCAGATCACCGGGCTGTCTGAGGCAGATGCACGAAAGATGCTGGAGAGCTTTGATTTAAAAGGTGTTTCGGATGGAACAGTAGTTTCTTCTGAATACAGTGCCGGTCAGGTATGCTCTCAGAACCCGGTGCAGGGATCAACGGCTGCGCGTGGAGATACCGTTACATATCAGATTGCTCAGGCAGATGAGGGCATTGTGCTGGATGATCTGACGAATTATGAAAAGAGCATGGCGCAGGCGTTTCTTCTGACGAAGGGATTGCAGTGCAGTCTGGATGAGTCACAGTACAGCGATACAATCGATGCAGGACATGTAATTTCAACGACTCCTGCTGCAGGTACGACGCTGAAAGAGGGCGATACAGTGACGCTGTATATCAGCCAGGGAGAAGAGCCATCACAGGATCCTGCCGATTATGTAAGCTTATGGAGTGTAGTCGGTTACACAGAGGAGCAGGCGACCAAAGCACTTAAGATGCTCGATCTTGAACCGGATTACCAGTATGAGTATAGTGATACAGTGGCACAGGGAATGGTGATCAGTCAGAGCGTTGGCCCGGACGAAGAAATACGCCGTGGTACGACGGTCACACTGGTGATCAGCAACGGACCGGCTCCGGCAGATGCACAGGATGGCACTATTTCTGTGACAAACGGAACGGACGGAGTGTGGAAGTGTGATGCAAATCTTGAAACGCCGGAGGGTTATAACGGGCAGCAGGTACGGATTACGCTGGTGCAGGACGGAAACGGTGAATCAACGATCTTTGAAGGAACAACAACTTTTCCGTATCACTTGCAGGTACAGGGAGCATCCGGAGTTTCGACCGGTACGGCATACGTGTATCTGCTCGATGAAAACGGAAATGTGACAAGACAGATTGAGTATAATGGAATTGAATTCAGTCAGGTCGGATAAAGAGATACAGGGCAGCAGGAATGGCAGTGTCATTCTTGCTGCGCGCTGCCTGCAGGTGCAGTAAAAAAGAGAAAAACGAGGGTTGCATGAAAGGAAAGATTATAAAGGGAATCGGTGGATTCTATTACGTTCAGGCGGAAGACGGCGAGGTATATGAATGCCGGGCAAAGGGAATTTTCAGAAAAGAGAAAATGAAACCACTCCCGGGAGACAATGTGGAAATGTCAGTTGTACAGGATGAGGAAAAGCCGGCGGGCAATGTTGATGTGATTTTGCCGCGCAAAAATGTGCTGATTCGTCCGGCAGTGGCAAATGTGGATCAGGCACTGGTTATTTTTGCAGCGGCCAGTCCAAAACCGAATCTGAATCTGCTGGATCGCTTTCTGATTTCGATGGAGCAACAGAATATTCCGGTTGCAATCTGTTTCAATAAGGCAGACCTGAGTACGCAGCAGGAGCTGGAGCAGCTTGAAAACACGTATTCCTGTAGCGGCTGTGATGTGCATATCCTTTCTGTTGCAAACAAAGAAGGAATCGAAGCAATACAGTCTCTTCTGGAAGGGAAGACAACAGTAGTCGCAGGTCCGTCCGGAGTTGGAAAATCTTCTCTGACCAATCTTCTGCAGCCTCATATCCGGATGGAGGTAGGAGAGATCAGCCGGAAAATTGAACGTGGCCGCCATACAACGCGCCATACAGAGCTGATCTGTTTGCGTAAGGATACGTATTTTCTGGATACGCCTGGGTTTAGTTCTCTGTATCTGCAGGGAATTGCGTATGAGGATCTGCGGCAGTATTTTCCGGAATTTGCTGCATATGAACCGCATTGCAGGTTCCAGGGGTGTCTACACCTGAGTGAGCCGGACTGTGCGGTTAAGGCTGCGCTTGAAAAAGGGGAAATCAGTCGTTCGCGATATGAAAATTATGTATTGCTTGCAGGGGAACTGAAGCATGCAAAAAAGTATTGACAGATGGGAGATTGGATATGAATACTATGACGGCAGCAAAAGCAGTCAGAGGAGCAGCTGCAGACTGTGCAGAATTGGAAAACAGACGGAGGGAAAATATCCTCGCACCGTCAATTCTTGCGGCAGATTTTAATCGTCTCGGAGATGAGATTGATGCAGTTACTTCTGCAGGTGCCAGATATCTGCATATTGATGTGATGGATGGAATGTTTGTTCCGAGCATTTCTTTTGGAATGCCGGTAATTCAGGCGATCCGCTCCGGAAGAGATTGTTTTTTTGATGTGCATCTTATGGTAGAACAGCCGGAGCGCTATATCAATGAGTTTGCTGCGTGCGGAGCGAATGGAATTACGGTTCATGCGGAGGCAACACGTCATCTGCACCGGACCGTACAGACGATAAAGGATCATGGCTTGAAGGCTGCGGTTGCATTAAATCCGTCCACACCGCTGTCCGTGTTGGACTACGTGCTTGAAGATCTGGATATGGTACTTATTATGACTGTAAATCCAGGCTTTGGCGGACAGAAATATATTGGGCAGATGACAGAGAAGATCCGTGCTCTGAGGGAAAGAGCACAGGGACTTGGACTTCCTTTGAAAATCGAAGTGGATGGAGGAATCAACGATACAACGATCCGGACGGTTCTGGATGCGGGGGCAGATGTAATTGTGGCCGGTTCAGGCGTGTTCAAGGGAGACCGTCAAAATAATGTAACGAAACTGCTGAAAGTGATGAGCGAGTATACGTGGTAAAAAGTGTCGACAGGTTTCTGGCAGAAGGTATTGTACAATGTCGGTTTATGTGCTAAACTGTGACATGCTGATAAAAAAGGTTGAAAAACCTGTGAAAATACAAAAGATAAGTGAAAAGACACAAGAGAACAGACGCAGAAATGGAGAGAAGCAAACATGAAACTTGGAATCGTAGGATTGCCGAATGTCGGAAAAAGTACTTTATTTAATTCCTTAACGAAAGCAGGTGCGGAATCGGCCAATTACCCGTTCTGTACAATTGATCCGAACGTTGGAGTTGTTCCGGTGCCGGATGAGAGGCTGAAGCTGCTTGGAGATCTGTACCATTCGGCGAAGATCACACCGGCAGTCATTGAATTCGTGGATATCGCAGGTCTGGTAAAGGGAGCTTCCAAAGGAGAAGGTCTTGGCAACCAGTTTCTGGCCAATATCCGTGAAGTAGATGCGATCGTGCACGTAGTGCGCTGCTTTGAAGATTCAAACGTTATTCATGTGGATGGCAGTGTGGATCCGATTCGTGATATCGAAACGATCAATCTGGAACTGATTTTCTCCGATCTTGAGATTCTGGAGCGCCGAATTGCAAAAACGGTACGAGGAGCCAGAAATGATAAAAAGCTTGCAAAGGAACTGGAGCTTTTGCAGGCTCTGAAAGCACATCTGGAAGATGGCAAGCTTGCAATTACCTATCGTACTGAGGATGAAGAGGAGCTGGCCTGGCTGGCGGAGTACAATCTTCTCACCGCAAAACCGGTTATTTTTGCGGCTAATGTCGGAGAAGAGGATCTGGCAGATGACGGCGCTTCCAATGAGCATGTGGCACGGGTAAGAGAATACGCAAAAGAAACAAACAGCGAGGTGTTCGTAATCTGTGCACAGATCGAGGAAGAAATTTCCGAGCTTGAAGATGATGAGAAACAGATGTTTCTTGAAGACCTTGGATTAAAAGAATCCGGTTTGGAAAAACTGATAAAGGCAAGCTACAGCCTGCTTGGACTTTTAAGCTATTTGACGGCAGGAGAGACAGAGACACGTGCATGGACGATTCGCAGGGGAACAAAAGCTCCTCAGGCTGCCGGAAAGATCCATTCAGATTTTGAACGTGGTTTTATTCGTGCGGAGGTAGTGAATTATCAGGATCTTCTGGATTGCGGAGCATATTCTGCTGCAAAAGAGAAAGGACTTGTAAGACTGGAAGGAAAGGATTATGTTGTTCAGGACGGAGATGTGATTCTGTTCCGTTTTAATGTCTGAAAAGAAGTAAAACAGAAGTAACACAGAAGTAAAACACCGGGAGAATGATGTATGGGATTTGTAAATGCTGTGATTCCTGCAAACGGAACCATTCGTTTTCCACATCTTGGCATTACGCTGGATCATGTGATAAAGGGCTTTACAGTCGGGGGACTGGAGGTTGCGTGCTATGGCATAGTGCTGGCTGCGGCGATGGTGACAGGGCTTTTGCTTGTGATGAAGGTTGCAGACCGTACCGGGCAAAGAGGAGACGATTATTTTGATCTTGGAATGATCGCGATCGTTGTTTCCGTAATCTGTGCCCGCATTTATTATGTGGTATTTTCCTGGGATTATTACAGCTGCCATCCGGAAGAGATCATAAATATCCGGGAAGGCGGTCTGGCAATTTACGGTGGAGTGATTGGCGGAATAATTTCTGCTGCGTTGTTTTGCAAAGTACGAAGGATAAAGTTTTTAAAGACGGCGGATACGGCGGCTCTTGGGCTTGTCTGGGGACAGGCGCTTGGCCGGTGGGGAAATTTTTTTAACAGGGAAGCATTCGGTGGATATACGGATGGTTTGCTTGCGATGCAGCTTCCAGTATCGGATGTGCGTTCCGGAGAGATTACGGCCGAGATGTGGGAAAATGTAAAAACCATTGGAGGCGCAGAGTATATACAGGTACATCCTGCGTTTCTCTATGAGTCTTTGTGGAATATCGGCGTTTTGCTGGTGCTGCTTTTTCTGACGTTTCGGTTTAAAAGAAAACGGGACGGAATGGTATTTTTGAATTATCTGCTGCTGTATGGAATCGGACGTTTCTGGATCGAAGGACTTCGAACGGATCAGCTGCTGCTGCCGGGAACACAGATTCCGGTTTCGCAGCTTCTCTCAGGAGTGCTGGCAGCATTGACACTGTTTCTTCTTATTATTATGTTTGTTATTTATGGCAGGAAGGATGACGAAAAACGAAAAAAACGTCAGAAGCAGAAATAAGAGGATTCATGTGGCAGGCAGAGGAGAGGACGAAGGAAGATGAATCAGAAAGAACTTTTGAAATGCAAAATTGAAGAAGAGCGCAAAAAACTCAACCTTCTGGTCGCACAGGGAATGAATGCGGCACAGGCGTATGCACAGAGCCTGATCTTGGATCAATTAATCGAACAATATATGGATTTGCGATAAAAAAGAGAATGCAGAAGAGGACACCCTTTTCTGCATTTTTCTTTTTTGAAAAAAATGAACACAATTCTGAAATAGGACTTGTTTTTTTAAACAAATTAAGCTATTATTAATACGCAAGTGGTAGAAAGTGGTGAGCTGTGGGAGACAGTGGAAGGAAGATGGAGGGAAACTTCCTTTTTAGATGATCTACAGCGAGAGGGACACCAGATAGCAGCCAGAAGAAGGTGCATCATGATGTTTATGGGCGAATATAATCATACGATTGACACCAAAGGCAGACTGATCATCCCGGCAAAGTTTCGCGAACAGCTTGGAAGCGAGTTTGTTGTGACAAAGGGATTGGATGGATGCCTGTTTGTGTTTCCTATGAACGAATGGGAGATCTTCGAACAGAAGCTGCGTACTCTGCCGCTTACGCAGAAGAGCGCCAGAAAATTCACGCGTTTCTTTGTAGCGGGTGCCACAGAGTGTGAACTGGACAAACAGGGGAGAATTCTTCTGCCGCAGACATTGCGGGAGTTTGCACAGCTTGAAAAGGATGTGGTACTTTCGGGAAACCTGAATCGGGTCGAGATCTGGTCAAAAGCAAATTGGATGGATAACAATGCTTATGATGATATGGATGATATCGCCGAACAAATGACGGATTTAGGTTTAGGCATATAACCTGGGGAGGATTGTATGGAATTCAGACACAAATCTGTACTTTTGGAGGAAAGCATTGACGCTTTACAGATAAAACCGGATGGTATTTATGTAGATGGGACACTCGGTGGAGGCGGCCATTCCTATGAAATCTGCACTCACCTTTCAGATAAAGGAAGATTGATTGGAATCGATCAGGATGAAGCGGCAATCGAGGCAGCTACGAGGCGCTTGGAGCGATTCAAGGACCGGGTGACGATAGTACGCAGTAATTACTGCAATATCAAACGAGAACTCGACAGACTTGGAATCGCATCTGTTGATGGAGTCATTTTGG
>CAKRPI010000098.1 GCA_934376945.1 uncultured Lachnospiraceae bacterium
ATACCTTTAATGATCTCCATGGCAATAAAAAGCAGATCATCATCTCCTCCGATAAACCGCCGAAAGATATCGTAACTCTTGAAGCAAGACTCCGCTCCCGTTTCGAATGGGGGCTGATTGCAGATATTTCGTCTCCGGATTTTGAGACCAGAATGGCAATTCTTCATAAAAAAGAAGAAAATGACGGCTACAATATTGATAACGAAGTAATCAAATATATTGCCATGCATATCAAATCGAATATCCGTGAGCTGGAAGGCGCGCTGAACAAGCTCGTTGCTCTTAGCAACCTCGAAAAACGAGAAATCACCGTCGAACTGGCCGAAGAAGCACTGAAAGATATCGTTTCTCCGGATGAAAAAAAGGAAGTAACTCCGGCACTGATCGTCAATACGGTAGCCGAACATTTCCACGTAAGTGTCGATGATATCCGCAGCAACAAACGAAATAACGAAATTGTCGTACCACGCCAGATCGCTATGTATCTGTGCAATACCATGACCAGCGTCGGACTGAAAAAAATCGGCAGTGAAATCGGCGGACGTGATCATTCAACGGTTCTGCATGGTTCAAAAAAGATTTCCGATGAATTAAAGACTTCAGATGACATGCGGAAAACGATCGAAATCCTTCAGAAAAAAATTAATCCGAGCTGAAAGTTATCCACAAAGTTATCCACTTATCCACAGGATATCTATCAGAAATGTGTGTGGGCAGACTGTTTACGTCTGTTCACAACTTTTCTTTTTTTTCCAGACAAACTGCGGACTCTGCTGCAAAGATGTGCATAACTGCATGGTTATCCTGCTGGTATCACGGTGGCATACACACGGTTATTCCGTTTGCTTTTATGCGTAAACACAGCTCTTTTTGCAGTTTTACACATATCCACATCCCCTAATGCGAATACTGCGGATTTTTTTTCTTTTTTTATCTATCTATTCGGATCCCAAAGCTTCACGGTGAATTTCCGCCGCCAGAATCTGAGGCTCCTGTTGAAAAACGAATACTTACTGTCCGCTTTCAAACCGATGGATCCGCATCCGGAAAGGAGTACTTATTTATGAAAATTATCTGTAAAAAATCAGATTTACAAAAAAGTATCAGTATTGTAGCAAAAGCTGTTTCATCAAAAACAACCATGCCGATTCTTGAAACAATTCTTATTAATGCATCTGCAGCAGAAATTCATTTTACTGCAAATGACATGGAACTTGGAATCGATACCATCGTAGAAGGAACGGTTCAGGAAAAAGGAATGGTTGCACTTGATGCAAAGCTTTTTTCTGAAATTGTCCGAAAACTTCCCGAAAATGATGTTATTATTACGTCTGATACAAACAACAGTACACAAATCACCTGTGAAAAAGCGAAATTTTCTATTATGGGGCAAAGCGGAGAAGATTTTCCATACCTGCCTTATGTGGAAAAAGATTATCAGATTACCATTTCTCAGTTTACGTTGAAAGAAGTAATCCGTCAGACGATTTTTTCAATCGCGGCAAATGACAGCAATAAGATCATGACTGGTGAATTATTTGATATAAACGGCGGTGAAATGCGGGTTGTTTCACTTGACGGTCACCGTATTTCCATCCGGAAAATTCTTCTGAAATCGGAATATGAACCGAAAAAAGTGATTGTTCCGGGAAAAACATTAACGGAAGTTTCTAAAATTTTAACCGGCGGAACAGAAGATCTTGTGGATATTTATTTTACAAACAACCATATCTTGTTTGAGTTCGAAAATACAGTCGTTGTTTCCAGATTGATCGAAGGAAATTATTTCCGGGTAGATCAGATGCTGACAAATGATTATGAGACGAAGGTAACGATTAACAAAAAGGAATTCCTGGACTGTATTGACCGTGCAACTTTGATGATAAAAGAAGGCGATAAGCGTCCGATCATTTTAAATATTGCAGAGGATGTGATGGAGCTGAAGATTTCTTCTCAGATCGGATCGATGGATGAATTGATTGATATCGAACTGGAAGGAAAAAATATCAAGATCGGATTCAACCCGAAGCTGCTGATTGATGCACTTCGTGTGATCGATGATGAAAAAATTAATATTTATTATATGAATCCGAAAGCTCCATGTTTTATCCGGGACGATGAGCAAAGCTATATTTATCTGATTCTGCCGGTAAATTTTATTGATAACGACTGATATTTTGAACGCAGATCGCGAAGCGGATTGCGAATGTCCGCTTTACCGCAGATAAGCATTCCCCCGCTTCAGGTGTGCGGAGCACTAAGCGGCGGGTAATGGGATGCTTAGTCAGCAGATAAGGCGGACGAAGATTGGTGTGTCCGTAGCACAAAGACAGAAAAACAAACATTATAATAAGAAACATATCACATATAACACTGTCTTTTGTATGCAGACAAAGGACATAAACGCAGCAGTTAAAGCAAGACGCATAACAAATGCATAACAGAGGCATAAAAACAAACCGGAAAAATGTTGAATAAAAACGCATATTTATGCACGATATAATAGACATCATTATAGACACATAATTAAAACAGACATTCGAAAACTGCAGTTTCCGTCTGCTTATGAAAGCAGCCGGAAATATGGAAGCGAAAGACAGATCGGTGTCAAAAGGACAGGAGAAGAAATGGAAACAGTAGAAATTAAGCTTAGAGATGAGTATATTAAACTGGGACAGGCACTGAAAGCAGCCGGAATTGCCGAGTCGGGTGTGGATGCAAAATACCGGATTCAGGACGGCACGGTGCTGGTAAACGGAAAGACGGAGCTGCAGCGCGGAAAAAAACTTTTCGCAGGAGATGTAGTCGTATGTGGAAATATTACCGTAAAAGTTGTAGAATGAGCAGTGAGCGAGCATGATTGTTGAGTCGGTAAAGCTGAATCAGTTCCGCAATTATGAAACGCTGGAGCTGGACTTTGACAGAGGGACAAATCTGTTTTATGGAGATAATGCACAGGGAAAGACGAATATTCTGGAAGCGGTATACCTGTGCGGGACAACAAGATCTCACCGGGCCGGCAAGGATCGGGAGATGCTTCGGTTCGGACATGAGGAAGCACATATTTGCATGCGGATCCGAAAGGGAGATGTGCCGTACCGTATTGATATGCACCTGAAGAAAAACCGTTCCAAGGGAATTGCGATCAACGGTGTGCCGGTACGGAAGGCCAGCGAACTGGTCGGACTTGGAAATTTTGTTTTTTTCTCACCGGAGGATCTGAATATTATTAAAAACGGACCCGCAGAACGGAGACGTTTTCTGGATATGGAGCTGTGTCAGCTGGATCGCATTTATCTGCATCAGCTGTCTGATTACAATAAGCTGCTGGTACAGCGCAACCGGCTTCTGAAGGATTATGCGGGATATCCGGAAGCAGGTGTGATGCTTGATATTATGGATGAACAGCTTGTACAGTATGGTACAATGATCATACAGGCAAGAGAAAAGTTTGTCCGGGAGCTTGCCGGGATCATCGGAAGGATTCACGGAAATCTTTCCGGAAACAGGGAAATACTTGAAGTGACGTATGAAAAAGATACACTGCCGGAGCAGTTTGCTGAAAAGCTGAAGCAAAACCGGGAGCGGGACATTCGTTCCAAAATGACGAATTGCGGGCCGCACCGCGACGATCTGTGTTTTTCGATTCGAGAGGTGGATATCCGGCGGTTTGGGTCGCAGGGACAGCAGCGCACCGCAGCGCTGTCTTTAAAGCTTGCGGAGATTGAGATCGTAAAGCAGAGCGTAAAAGATACACCGGTACTGCTGCTTGACGATGTGCTTTCCGAGCTTGACAGCAGGCGGCAGAGATATCTTCTGGAAAGTATTCATGATATCCAGACGATGATCACCGGTACCGGTGTGGATGATTTTGTAGAAAATAACTTTAAAATAAACCGATTGTTCCAGGTAACAGACGGAACGGTCAGTCAGAAGAATTAACAGGAGGTTTTTCATGAGCGCAGAGTACGGTGCAGATCAGATCCAGATACTTGAGGGACTTGAGGCGGTTAGAAAGAGGCCTGGTATGTACATTGGAAGTACCTCGTCGAGAGGTCTCCATCACCTGGTTTATGAGATAGTGGATAATGCAGTGGATGAGGCACTGGCAGGATTCTGTCATAACATCATTGTCACGATCAATAAAGGGGATTCTGTGACAGTTGTGGATGACGGCCGCGGAATTCCGGTTGGAATCAACAAAAAAGCCGGGCTCCCTGCAGTTGAGGTTGTTTTTACTGTACTGCATGCGGGCGGAAAATTCGGCGGCGGAGGATACAAGGTATCCGGCGGTCTTCATGGCGTAGGCGCATCTGTAGTAAATGCACTTTCAAAGTGGCTGGAAGTGGAAATCTGTCATGAGGGCAAGATTTATCAGCAGAGATACGAACGGGGAAAAGTAGTGGAGAAGCTGACGGTGGTCGGAGAATGTGCTCCGGAAAAAACCGGAACAACGGTAACATTTCAGCCGGATGCAGAGATCTTCGAAGATACGGTATATGATTTTGATGTACTGAAGCAGCGTTTACGTGAGATGGCATTTCTGACGAAAAATATCCGTATCGTGCTGCGGGATGAGCGGGACGATGAAAATACAAGAGAGAAGATTTTCCACTATGAAGGCGGAATCAAGGAATTTGTAACGTATCTGAACAAGGGAAAGACACCGCTTTATGAGGATATTATTTACTGCGAAGGCATGAGAGACGGTGTTTACGTTGAAGTGGCAATGCAGCATAATGATTCCTACACAGAGGGAAGCTACAGCTTTGTCAATAATATTACGACACCGGAGGGTGGTACACATCTGACTGGTTTTAAGAATGCACTGACCAAGACATTTAATGATTATGCAAGGGCGAATAAGCTGGTAAAGGATTCGGATCAGAATCTGACCGGAGACGATATCAGAGAGGGTCTGACCGCAATCGTGAGCATCAAGATCGAAGAGCCTCAGTTTGAAGGACAGACGAAGCAGAAGCTGGGTAACAGTGAGGCAAGAGGAGCGGTAGAGAGCGTTGTGACAGAGCAGCTGACGGTATTTCTTGAGCAGCATCCGCAGGTGGCAAAGATCATCGTGGAAAAATCTGTTATGTCTCAGCGGGCAAGAGAGGCTGCACGTAAGGCACGCGAGCTGACAAGAAGAAAATCGGCTCTGGATGGATTGTCACTGCCCGGCAAGCTGGCAGACTGTTCGGATAAGGATCCGTCAAAATGTGAAATCTATATCGTAGAGGGTGATTCTGCGGGCGGTTCGGCAAAGACGGCAAGAAGCCGTGCAACGCAGGCGATCCTTCCACTGCGCGGAAAGATTCTGAATGTGGAAAAGGCAAGACTGGACCGTATCTACGGCAATGCGGAGATCAAAGCGATGATCACGGCATTCGGAACGGGAATTCATGAGGATTTTGATATTTCGAAGCTGCGTTACCATAAGATCATTATCATGACGGATGCCGATGTCGATGGTGCGCACATTGCAACGCTGCTGCTTACCTTCCTGTATCGCTTTATGCCGGAGCTGATCAAGCAGGGATACGTATATCTGGCACAGCCGCCGCTTTTTAAGCTGGAGAAAAACAAGAAGGTATGGTATGCATACAGTGATGAGCAGCTGCAGAAGATCCTTGATGAGGTCGGAAGAGACCAGAACAACAAGATCCAGCGCTACAAAGGTCTTGGAGAGATGGATGCTGAGCAGCTCTGGGAGACAACAATGGATCCGGCAAAGCGGATCCTTCGGAAGGTAACGATGGATGAGGCACAGTCCTCGGAGATTGATCTTACTTTTACGACGCTGATGGGGGATCAGGTAGAGCCGCGGCGTGAGTTTATTGAAGAAAATGCGAAGAATGTAAAGAATCTGGATGTGTAAGTTCACGAAACAGGAGGTAAATCCGTGGAAGATACAATATTTGACCAGGTCCATGAGGTTGACCTGAAAAAAACGATGGAGGAGTCGTATATTGATTATGCGATGAGCGTTATCTCACAGCGAGCCCTCCCGGATGTAAGAGACGGACTGAAGCCGGTACAGCGCCGTGTGCTTTATTCCATGATCGAGCTGAATAATGGGCCGGACAAGCCACACAGAAAATGTGCGCGTATTGTCGGTGATACAATGGGTAAATATCATCCGCATGGAGACAGCTCTATTTACGGCGCACTTGTGAATATGGCGCAGGAATGGTCGACGCGTTACCCGCTTGTTGACGGACACGGAAACTTTGGCTCCGTCGATGGAGACGGCGCGGCTGCCATGCGTTATACAGAGGCGAGACTGAGCAAAATTTCGATGGAGATGCTGGCGGATATCGGAAAGGATACCGTGGACTTCGTACCAAACTTTGATGAAACAGAGAAGGAACCGACCGTGCTTCCGGCACGCTTTCCGAATCTTCTGGTAAATGGAACGAATGGAATTGCGGTAGGTATGGCAACGAATATCCCGCCGCATAATCTTCGGGAGGTAATTGGAGCAGTTGTAAAGATGATTGATAACCGCATTGAAGAGGATCGGGAGACTTCGATTGAGGAGATTCTGGAGATCATCAAGGGACCTGATTTTCCAACGGGAGCACAGATCCTTGGAAGACGCGGCATTGAAGAGGCATATCGTACCGGAAAAGGAAAAATCCGGGTGCGCGCCGTGACAAATATTGAGTCCATGCCAAACGGCAAGAGCCGGATCATTGTGACCGAGATTCCGTACATGGTAAATAAAGCACGTCTGATCGAGAAGATGGCTGATCTTGTAAGGGACAAAAAAATTGACGGAATTACGGGAATTACGGATGAGTCGAACCGCGAGGGTATGCGGATCAATATTGAGCTGCGCAGGGATGCAAATGCAAATGTGGTGCTCAATCAGCTTTATAAGCATACACAGCTGCAGGATACCTTCGGTGTGATCATGCTTGCGCTTGTCAATAACCAGCCAAAGACGCTGAACCTGAAGGAGATGCTGACGTACTATATCCGCCATCAGGAGGATGTGGTTACGAGAAGAACAAAATATGAGCTGAACAAAGCAGAAGAGCGTGCTCACATCCTGCAGGGACTGCTGATCGCGCTTGACAATATCGATGAAGTCATCAAAATCATCCGCGGATCTGCAAATACACCGGCTGCAAAGGCGGGACTGATCGAACGGTTTGGTTTAAGTGATGCTCAGGCACAGGCAATCGTAGATATGCGTCTGCGTACGCTGACCGGTCTGGAACGTGAGAAGCTTGAGGCAGAATATCAGGAGCTTCTGAAGAAAATCGAGGAGTATCGTGCAATTCTGTCGGATGAAAAGCTGCTTCTTGGCGTAATCAAAAAAGAAATTCAGATTATCAGTGATAAGTACGGTGATGACCGCAGAACGAGCATTGAGCATGATGTATTTGATCTGACCACAGAGGATCTGATTCCGGATGAGAATGTGGTTATAACGATGACGAAGCTTGGCTATATCAAGCGTATGACACCGGATAATTTCAAGAGTCAGAACCGAGGCGGCAAGGGAATCAAGGGAATGCAGACGCTGGAGGATGACTACATAGAGGAGCTGCTGATGACGAGCACGCATCACTATCTGATGTTCTTTACGAATCAGGGAAGAGTGTACCGTCTGAAGGGCTATGAG
>CAKRPI010000099.1 GCA_934376945.1 uncultured Lachnospiraceae bacterium
CTTTCCCATCACTATGCAATGATCGGCATGGCGTGTGTGATGGATGATTACCCGCTCTATTATGAGGCGTTCAATGAAAAAGGGCTTGGTATCGCCGGCCTTAATTTTGTAGGAAATGCCGTTTATTTCGATCCGAAACCGGAGAAAGACAATATCGCGCAGTTCGAGCTGATCCCGTGGATTCTCGGTACATGTGCTTCGCTTGCGGAAGCAAAAGAATCCCTCTCCCGTATCAATCTCATCAGCACACCTTTTAAAAAGAATCTTCCGCTCGCACAGCTTCACTGGATCATCGCAGATGCATCGGGTGCCATCACCGTGGAATCCACGGCGGACGGTCTGCATGTCTACGACAATCCGGTCGGCGTTCTGACAAACAATCCGCCGTTTCCAATGCAGATGTTCTCACTGAACAATTACCTGCATCTGTCACCGAAACAGCCGGCCAACACGTTTTCCAACCAGCTCGATCTTTCTACGTACAGCCGTGGCATGGGCGGTCTTGGACTGCCGGGCGACCTCTCGTCTGCTTCCCGCTTTGCACGCGTGGCGTTTGTAAAGCAGAACTCGATCTCGGGAAACAGCGAAGCGGAGAGTGTCAGCCAGTTTTTCCATATTTTAAATTCTGTTGACCAGCAGAGAGGATGCTGCGAGGTGGCGGACGGAAAGTATGAGATCACGCTCTATACTTCCTGCTGCAATGCGACGCAGGGAATTTACTATTATACGACGTATGACAATCATCAGATTTCTGCGGTTGATATGCACCGCGAGAATCTCGATGGCGAAACGCTTCGCTGCTTTGCGTCGGTGACGGGCGAGCAGATTCATATGCAGAATTAGAAAAATCCGGTACAGAAATCTTTGAGGACCCCTCAAAAAAGATTCTGTATCGGATTTTTTCTACATCTCATCACACATTGTAAAACAGACGTCGCACCGGCTTCTGGTGCGGCATTTTTCAAAATACAGCTCCTCGAGCGGAATCCATTTCTTCTGAAATTCCACCGCCTTTTCACTCCCGTTCCGCTTTTCAATTCTCTGGATCTGCTCGACCGGATCGATCGTGAGGAAGACCTTCAGATCGTAGTATGCTTCCAGCCGTTCATGGCAGGAGTACGTTCCCTCCACGATATTGACGCGGCACGGCTTCCTCTTTTAACCTCTTGCATCTGCCGTTTCCACCTCTTTTTCCGGTTTTCGGAACGGCACAACCTTTGCCTTGTTCAGTGCCACCATCAGCACCGGAATCAGCGCAAGCTGCAGGATAATGCCCGGGATAGCATTTAAAAACGCACCTGCAAGAAACATTTCCCATGTAAACATCGTGCCGGTCATGCCAAGCAGAATCACTTCTGCAAACGCCCATACCACACGGCCGGAAATCATAGCTCCGACAAGAGAACGGTACAGTGTTTTCGTGCACTGCCACTTTGCGTGACCATACAGCCAGCCTGCCACGAGACCATATGTACCCATCTCAAATGCCATGGCAATGGCATTCGGGTAGAGAACCGGCATGCCGAACAGCACACTGCGCACGAGCGGCAGCAGAAAACCGACGGCAAGACCGTACTGCCAGCCGAGAATCAGGCCGCAGATCAGCACCGGGATGTGCATTGGCAGGAGCATTTTTCCGACTGCCGGAATCTGGCCGATGAAGAGCGGCAGAATCAGACCAATTGCAAAGAGCATGCCGGAAAGGGTTACTTTTTTCACTTTTTCCATCTTCTTGATTCCTCCCTTTGTTTCTTTCTGGAATCAGTGTATCATTCAAGTACACTTTAATGTCAAGACCTTTTCCACATTTTTCTATTTTCCCTACTTGTTTAATAGATATTATTTTTCTTTCATTTTTTCTGTCCCTTCCGGCAGTTTTATGATACACTTTTCGTATTGGAAAACCGATTTTTTTGAAAGGATTTTATCATCATGCAATTTTATCTCGCCCCGATGGAAGGGCTGACCGGATATGTGTACCGGAGCGCCTACCACAAATATTTTCCGGCGGCTGACCGTTATTTCACGCCATTTATTACAAATAAAAAGATGAGCTCCCGCGAGCGCAATGACATTCTCCCGGAGCATAACGAAGGGATGACGGTGATCCCGCAGATTCTCACAAACCAGGCGGAGGACTTTCTTTCTCTGACAAAAGAACTGAAGGAGTACAGCTACGATACCGTCAATCTGAACCTTGGCTGTCCGTCCGGCACGGTTGTCGCCAAGCGGCGCGGCTCCGGACTGCTTGCGTGGCCGCATACACTCGATGCATTTCTCGATGAAATCTTTTCGTCCTGCGACTGCCGGATTTCCATCAAGACAAGACTTGGCACAACCGACACCGATGAGTGGGAGACGCTGCTTGCGATTTATGACAAATATCCGCTGGAAGAGCTGATTATTCATCCGCGGATTCAGAAAGATTTCTACAAATATACGCCGCGCATGGAGTGTTATCGGACAGCATATGAAACGAGCCGCCATTCGCTCTGCTACAATGGGGATCTTTTCTCAACCGCTGATTTTCAGAAGCTCTGCCATGATTTTCCCTTGACGGAAAAGGTCATGCTCGGCCGCGGGGTGCTGCAGAACCCCTGGTTGATCGGGATGCTGCGCAGTACAGATCCTGCCAGCAGTGAAAATTTAGCTCCGGCAGATAAGGAGCTGCTGCGCGCATTCTGCGAAGATCTCTGTGCCGGCTATGCGCGCGTTATTTCCGGGGATAAAAATGTGCTGTTTAAATTAAAGGCACTGTGGATTTACCTCGGAACATCGTTTACGAATCCCCAGAAGTATCTGAAAAAGATCAAAAAAGCAAATCGCCTTGCCGAGTATGAAGAGGCCGTTGATTCGCTCTTTCGGGAACAGGAGCTGATTTTTTAACCGAATCGAGCCGCGCAAGCCGCTTATGAACCTTCGCTTGATTTTTCCATCCTGTTCCGCACAGATAAAATTGAACCGCGTCTGATCAACGAAAACACAGCTCTCATCCTTTTCTCTTACCACACCGAATGCATCCGCCGTGAGGATGGCACTTCGTACGGCATCCGCGGACTCGAGACACAGGTCGCCGTCAAAGAGGACGAGAAATGGAAATTGCAGCATATTCATTATTTGAAAGAAGCATGAGCAAAAATACGCCGCAGATCTGATCACTAGACCTGCGGCGTATTTTTATGCTCTTTTTCTCCAACTCCCAAATCCGTTCTCTATTTCATCGACAGCATTGCAAGCGTATCGCGCTCTTCCTCTTCTGCTTCCTCTGCAATCAGATTCCGGATATTCTGCATACGGTTATCCAGCTCCGCGCTCTGTCTTGCGCAGTCGTAGAGTTCATCCTGCAGATATTTGACATGATTTTCGGGAATATTTTTCTTGTAGCGCATCTTGTGCTCCAGACTCGCCCAGAAATCCATCGCGATCGTACGGAACTGTACTTCCACGTAAACCAGTTTCTTTGTATCCTGTAAAAAGATCGGCACCTGAACGATCAGATGAAGACTGCGGTAGCCGCTCTCCTTCGGATGCTGAATATAGTCCTTCCGCTCAATCAGCGTAATGTCATCCTGTTTCAGAAAACTGTCTGCCAGCTTATAAATATCGCTTGGAAAAGAACAGATCACGCGCACACCGGCGATATCGCGGATATTTTTCTCGATAGACTCCAGTGTGACCGGGATGTCTTTCACGCGGATTTTCCGCATAATGCTCTCATACGATTTGACCCTTGTTTTGATTCCTTCGATCGGGTTCTGGTCATAGGAAAGCGAGTATTCCTGATTCAGCACGCGGAACTTTGTCTCGATTTCCATAATGGCGCACTGATAATACGACATCAGAAGATCGAACGGCTTTTTGTTCTTCTGCATCATCTCAATAAACTCATCCGATAAAAGATTCTGCTTTACAAATTCATCCCGTTTTGTCCCAATCAGGTTTTTTCCCTGTTTTTTTATTTCCTCCAGTACTTCGAGGTTTTTCATCATCCGTTTTTTCGTCCTCCCAAAACTGCGTTCTCTGTCCTTTATGCTATCATTTTAGGCCTGTAAAGTCAAATTTTTTCTTCTTTTACTCTACCTTCAGCATCCGGTAGCCAACCCCGATATGCGTCTGGATATACTGCGTCTGCTCTCCGTTCTTTTCCAGCTTTTTCCGAAGCGTCGCCATGAAAACACGGAGGGAAGCGATATCATTCTCCCAGCTGCTTCCCCAGATTTTCTGTGTGATAAACGTATGCGTCAGCACCTTCCCTGCATTCTGCGACAGCAGGCAGAGCAGCTTGTATTCGATTGGTGTCAGATGAAGTTCCTCTCCGTCAAGATATGCGCACCCCGCTGCGTACTCGATCCGCAGTGCGCCATTTTCAAAGACAGCCGACTGGACTCCATTTTCTGCCTGCATCTGGGACAGACGGCGCTGTGTGACTCGAAGGCGGGCCAGCAGTTCCTCCACAGAAAACGGTTTCGTCAGATAATCATCCGCTCCTGCGTCCAATGCCTCGATTTTATCGCTGTCCTCACTTCTTGCACTGATTACGATAATCGGCATATTCGACCAGCTTCGAATCTTTTCAATCACCTCTACGCCATCAATATCCGGCAGGCCAAGGTCGAGCAGAACAATGTCGGGATTATGTGTGGATGCCTCCATAATGGCACCCGCACCGTTCTTTGCAGAAATATACTTATAATCGTGTGTTTTTAACGTCGTAGTAATCAGGTTGTGAACCGGCGTATCATCTTCCACAACCAGAATTAATGTCTTATTCATTCAAATTCACCTCACTGAGCGGCAGGTTAAACCGAAAGCAGCAGCCCTGTGGATCGCAGTCATAAAGTGCTATCTCCCCGCCGTGCGCATTTACAATCGAACGGCAGAGTGCCAGTCCAAGGCCAAGGCTTCTGCGGCTGTCGCTTACTTTATTTTTCCCGGAATAGAACATCTCAAACACATGCTCTCTGGACTCTTTTGGAATCCCGGGGCCGTTGTCCTCCACCGCGATCCAGACATTTTTCTCCTCTTTTCTGGCTGTCGAGAACCCACTGAATGATTTCCTGTTCCCTTGGGTCAAAGATTTTTTCCGTCTTTCCTCCTGTCTGCGCGCTGTAAAGTGTTCCGCGGACAATTCTGCTCTCCTGTGCCCCTGCCGGTGCGGCCGTCAGATCCCTTCCCAGCAGTTTTACAAGCTTTGTCGCTGTAATATCAAAAATCTCCGACGCATCCTCTGCTTTCTGCAGAAGCTGGCTGGTATTGAAAAGAATTTTCGTCCGGAACGCATCCCGCGCAGACAGCTTTGCATTCTCTTTTAATTTTGATGCAAGCGTACCTGTCAGAATGGAAATGCCCAGCATGATGGCAAAGGTCACCGGATAACCGGAACCGTACGCGTATAGTGGCAGACGCGGTTCTGTCAGGAAGTAGTTAAACAGCACTACACTGATCACAGAACTGATTACGCTGCAGGTATAACCGCTGGTCAGAATGGACGTCATCATAACGCCGACCAGATATATGGTAATGATATTGGAATCCGGAATGATATGGATTTCCAAATCCGGCACCAGATCGGTCAGCCGTTCGGTCCATCCCCTTCTCTTTCGAAAAAATCCCTGATCCATCATGCTTTTTCCAATGACAATCCGCGTTACTTCGGAAATTCTCGCATATTCTGCAATCTGCAGGGCAATGTCCTCGCTGTGCGTCGTTACAATCTCCGCCCCGCTCTGTTCTACCAGGCGGATATGCTTCTGCAGCCTTGCCTGATCCTCCGGCGTTTTCTCTGCCGGTTCCGCGGTCTGCACATACAGTGCTGTAAAATTAGCACCAAATGCCCGGGCCATCTGTGCCGCAGTCCGGATAATTTTTTCATTGGACGGCGAAAATGACAGACAGACCAGAATATGTTCTTTTCTCTCTGTTTTCTGTTTTTCTTTTTCCAAATGCTTCACCTCGCTTCCAATTGTAGACATAAACAATCAAAAAGGACACCTTTTATTGTATAATTATGTTACCCCACAAACATACGAAAGAAGGTGTCCTTAATGAAAAATTAGCATTGAAGAAACTGCTAACTTATATGAAAAGTGTATACAAAATTCCACAAAAAATCAAGGGTTTATCCGATGAAAGAAAAAGAAAATCCATCCCGTTGTTTAATATCGTTATGCCAGTGCTGATTTTCCTGATGCTTCAGTATGAAAGTTTTCACACCATTTTTTCAGCGCCGGAAAGCATGGAGAAACGACTGAAAAACTGTATCCGTGGAAAAATCCCAAAAGTTGATGCAGTCAGGGATCTTCTTTCCCGGATTGATCCAAAAGAAATCGAGGAAATTCACGCGCAGACGATTGATGTTCTGAAACGCAACCGCGTATTTCGGGAAGGAACCATAGGCGGATATGTTGCGGCAGGTATTGATGGGATGGAATTATTCAGCAGTACAAAAAAGTCCTGTCCAGACTGCCTGAGCCGGAAGAACGGGACGGGGAAGACAAAATACTTTCATCGAAGTGTGGTATGTATGACGGTAGGAAAATCGCCGCATGTGATCTTTGGGCAGGAAATGCTGAAACCCAGAGATGGTTCAGAAAAAGATGAAGGGGGACTGACAGGAGCGAAAAGGCTCATCCGGCGTTTAAAGAAAAGGCATGGTCATTTCGCAGATGTGATTGTGGCGGATGCACTGTACCTGAATGCCCCGTTTATCAATACTTTGAAAGAATGCGGTTTAGAAACGGTAATCCGTCTGAAAGATGAAAGAAGGCTTCTGTTTCAGGATGCGGAAAGCATGTTTCAGCGGGACGAGGGGAGAAAAAGGAGCTTCAGGAAGGGAAAAAAGAGTATTGAAGTCTGGGATCTTTCCGGATTTGAGATAGACCTGGACGATATCTTAAGCGGACTGAAATACGAGGACGGCCACTACGATCTCGTGAGTCTTTCCGACAAGGATTATCAGAAAAAACTGGATGTCCAGATTGCCTGCTGGGATAAACTGAAAAATGAAATTCAGAAGGTCAGATCCGGAGAAAACGGAACGGCGGATCTGGTAGACATGAGAGAGACGTATTTCCAGATGGCAGATGAAACGGTTGCCGCAGTCAAAGTTTCCCGTGCCAACCGCCAGCTGGAACAGAAAGCCTACATCGACCTTCACACGGGACTGCCGAACAAGAGCAAGTGCGAAGAGCTGTTCCACAATGTGGAATTCATCAAAACTCCTACCGCCTGTATCGTCTTTGACATGAACAACCTGAAACGCGTCAACGACAGCCTCGGCCACTCCATCGGCGACCAGCTGATTCTGAACTTTGCCCGGCTGCTGCGAAACTCGATTCCCGCGAAGCATTTTGTAGGAAGATACGGCGGCGATGAATTATGGCGGTCATCTATGATGCAACCCGCGAAAGCATCACAGAAATCCTCACAGAGCTTCAGAACGAAGTCGAACAGCTCAACAGCTACGGAACCCAGTTCCGCATCAGCTATTCCCACGGCTGGGCACTTTCCACCGATTACAACGAATGTACGCTCCGCACGCTGTTTGACAAAGCAGATAAATATATGTATGAAAACAAGCAGCAGAGCAAGCAGGGACGCCAGGACTAAAGAAACGCCG
>CAKRPI010000100.1 GCA_934376945.1 uncultured Lachnospiraceae bacterium
GTCATCTTATTATGGTTGTACTGACGGAAATACGGATCCAGCTTCATGTACTCGAGGAAATCGTGCATCCAGCCCATGTTCCATTTCATTGTAAAACCAAGTCCGTCGTCTTCTGCCTTTCCGGTCACCTTCGGCCATGCCGTAGACTCCTCTGCAATCATCATCAATCCCGGATAACGCCCTACCATCAAGCTGTTTAAATGCTTGAAAAATTCAATAGCCTCCAGGTTTTTATTTCCGCCATACTTGTTCGGTACCCACTGTCCGTTCTCTCTTCCATAATCCAGGTACAGCATGGATGCCACCGCATCTACACGCAGTCCATCGATATGAAACTGTTCAATCCAGTAAATCGCATTTCCGATCAGGAAATTTTTCACTTCATTTTTGCCATAATCAAATACCTTAGTTCCCCAGTCCGGATGCTCACCCTTGCGCGGGTCTGCGTACTCGTACAGGCATGTTCCGTCAAACGTTGCCAGCCCCTGCTCATCTCGCGGGAAATGCGCCGGTACCCAGTCAAGAATAATGCCTATCTTATTTTTATGCAGATAATTTACAAAATACGCAAAATCCTCAGGTGTGCCATAACGGGAGGTTGGTGCATAATATCCAGTCACCTGATAGCCCCAGGATCCGTCAAACGGATGCTCCGCAATTCCCATCAGCTCGACATGTGTATATCCCATATCCTTCACATACTGTGTCAGCTCCGGGGCCAGCTCACGATAATTATAGTATCCCGGTTCGTCATCGCCATGCGGATGCTTTTTCCAGCTGCCCGGATGTACTTCATAAATTGATACCGGACTTTCATCCTGCACAAATTTTTCCCGTGCAGCCAGCCAGGCAGAATCTGACCATTTAATTTTGGAAATATCTGCAATTTTTGATGCCGTGCCCGGACGCAGCTCTGCCGAATTCGCAAACGGATCTGCCTTATAAAGCTTTCTTCCGTCCGGAGTTTCGATCAGGAATTTATACAACTCTCCCTCTCCGATCCCCGGAACAAACAGCTCATAAATACCAAGTGGCTCTCTGCGTTCCATTTCATGAGATGTTTCATCCCAGCCATTAAACGTACCGATCACATGCACACTCTTTGCATTTGGAGCCCATACAGCAAACGCAGTTCCCTTTTTCCCCTTCCAGGTCATCGGATGTGCACCCAGCTTGCGGAAAATATCATAGTGAGTTCCCTGCCCAAACAGATACTGATCCAGCTCTGTGATCAGATACTCCTCCTGCACCGGAGCTTTTGCCGCCTTTTTTCCTGCTGTATTTGATTTTGCCACTCCTCTTGCCGCTGTTTTTGTAGATGCTGCTTTTGCTGCAGCCGTCTTTTTCGTACCTTCCGTTGCTGCCTTTGCTCTGCCTGCCATAATTACCCTCTCCTCTGCATTATTTTGCCACTTTATCCATTTGGATTCCTTTATCTTCTTTTCTTAGTAAAGCGTACATTCTAATTTACTTTCAGCAGCGCACTTTCTCCTGCTTCCAGATGAATCTTCACCTTTCCGTTTTCTGCATTTACAGCCTGTCCTGATTCAAGATCTGTAATTTTCTCTGCCGCAACCGGAATCGGAACGTAAAGCTCTGCAGGATTTTCATCATTATTAACTGCCACGATCACTGCCTTATTATCTGTGATTCTTGCAAATGCATACTGCCGGTTCGTCAGCAGAAGTTCACGATATTTTCCCTCTGCAATCACCGGATTTTCCTTTCTGCATTTTCCAAGAAATGCAAGAAATTCTGCAAGTCCCGGCACATTCGGATGACGCTCCATTTCCTCAAGCACAAGATGTGGACGCAGCGCCGGATCGCCTCCATTTGCCTTTTTCCCTTCGATTCCCCACTCGGAACCGTAATAAATGGACGGCACACCCGGAAGCGTATACAAAAGCGTGTATACCGGCTTTAAATGGCGTTTATCATTTAACTTGGAATAAATCCGATCCACATCATGATTGTCCACGAAGGAATACAGTACGCGTCCCCTGTAAATGCCTCCGTTTTCATCGAACTGACGGCGGATCGTATGTGCAATCTCGAAATAATTATGATCGTTATGTCCGGAATATAATCCCTTGTGCAGCTCATAATTTGTGACCGAGTGCAGCATCTCCTGGTTTGCCCACCTTGCATAATCGCCGTGAATTACTTCACCCATCAGCCAGAAATCCTCTTTTTCCTGACCGGTCATCCACCGCATTTCTTTCATAAAATCAAAATCCAGACAATCTGCACAGTCCAGGCGAATACCATCAATATCAAATTCATGGATCCAAAACCGAATCACATCAAACAGATAATCCTTTACCTCGCGGTTCTGCAGATTAAGATTAACCAGTTCAAAGCAGTTGCGCCACGCTTCATAACCAAACCCGTCATTATATGGATTATTCCATCCAAAATTAATCCCCTTGTACCATCCGCAATAACGAGAGTTCTCCCGGTTCAGCTGAATATCCCGGAATGCAAAAAATTCCCGGCCGGTATGGTTGAATACACCATCTACCACAATCCGAAGTCCCAGTGAATGTGCCTCTTTTACAAATCGTTTAAAATCTTCATTATCCCCCAGCCGCCTGTCTACCATTTTATAATCTTTTGTATCATAGCCGTGTGTAGTCGATTCAAAAAGCGGTCCGATATACACGGCACCACATCCAAGCTTTGCTATGTGTGGAAGCCATTTTTCCAGCTCCTGAAAACGGTGTACCGTCTTCTCCTCGCGATTTTCAAACGGTGCACCACTCATTCCAAGCGGATACATATGATAAAATACTGTATTGTCATACCATTTGCTCATTTTCATTTCTCCTGTTATTATACTTATTTCCTGTCCGTTATTATATTTATTTCCTGCACGTTATTATATTTATTTCCTGCCTGTTATTATATTTCCTGCGGCAGCTCTGCCCGAAGCATCTGCCTTTCCTTTACGAAAAAATTCCATACATAAACTGGCGCACTACCGCATCGATCTCTTCTTCCTGAATTTTCCCGCCATTTTCCTCTCCCTCTTCAAATCGAAGAATCAGATAATGATTGATCGTTCCGATGAACCCGATCGCAAACTGACGCTGACGTCCATTCATATTTCCAAGCTGATCCGCTGCCCGGCCAAATACATCAACAATCATATCATAAAACTCCGCCACATAAGGCTTTACTGCCTGATAGGCTTCGTTTTCTCTTGCTGAATAGAACAGCGCCATAAACAGCATATAAAACTCACGATCGCTTTCAAAAAACATACAATATCTGTACGCCACCTGATACAAAGTCTCTTCAATCCGCTGCTCCATATCTGCAGCTTCATGCAGAATCATTCGAAACTCCTGAAAAGTTTCTTCAATCAAAGTCTTTAAGAGTCCAAGCTTACTGCCAAAATAATAATACAGCGTCGGCTTCGTGACCCCTGCTTTATCCACTATTTCCTGCACGCCCACGGCATCGTATCCCTTTGCATAAAACAGTGTCTTTGCACACTGCATGATCATTTCTCTATTTTCCACAGGCGTACTCCTTTCTCATCCGTTTTCACTTTTATCAGTCATTCTTATTGATTCTATTCGTATTGTACCGAACGGTATATAAAATGTCAATCCATTTTCACAGAATCCACAAAACGCACAAAAGGGCATGCCTTTTTTCGGCATACCCTCTGAATTTGCTGTGACACCAGTACATCTTAGATTTCTTCTTAATCTTTTTTTACAATCTCTTTTTTGCAGCTCTTTCTGCTCACGCAGTCTTACTGCAATGTATTCATATCCACCAGAGAAAGACGAATTACAGTATCATTCAGCGTTACATCGATCTGATTGTCCACACCTTCCACATCTACAACAGTAAAGGAAACCTCAGCGCCTTCCGTAGTCGTAAAGGTTACGGTCTGTCTATCTTCACCTACCGTAAATGTGCCGCTTAATGCATTTTGTCCTTCTTCACTTCTCTCATCAATTGCCATTTCCAGATTGTCCCAGTCGAATCCCATTGTAATCTGTGTACCGTCCGGTTCAATCCCCGCATAAACAGAATAGTTCGGATTCTCGTTTACTATGTTCTGATCAACCACTGCAAGCTTTACTTCAGAATCAGTTGGCTCATACGTCAGGATCGTTTCTGTCTGTGAAACATCCTGATATCCAAATTCGTAATCCTGTCCGTCTTCCTCATCTGTGATTGTAAATGTGCCATCACCAAATGCAAGCGCTCCTGTAATATATGTTGTCTCATCACCTTCCGGTGTCAGCGCAACACATCCCATAGCATTCTCCGCATTCAGCGCAAGCGTCCATGTAATTCCATTATCATCCAGCCCCTGAAGTACTACTGTACTGGTATCTGCCGCACTCTCAGTTGTCATTTCTTCTGTCAGTTCTGTCTCTGCAGCAAAAGCGTTCACAGACATTGCCATGACACCAGCTATCAGTAATGCAAAAAGTTTCTTCTTCATAAATCTTACCTCCACATAATCTTTCTTTTACTCTGCCTGCAGGTCTACCGACTGATCAGCCTTTCTTTTTCTGATCTCTCTTTGTATTCCCGAAGATATTCCAAAGTATATAGGAAATTTTTTCCAATTGCAATTAAGTTGGGAGGAAGTATCATTTTCTGGGATAAAAACTCTGTTCTGGCTCTAAGTTATTCTTTTTCTGGAATAAAAAATTCTGTTCTGGATCTAAGTTATTCTATTTACTACTTCACTTACAGCTTCAGCATGATATTCGAATAAAATTCATTTCCTTCTTCATGAAATTCTGCAAGTCCTCCATACTTTTCTGCAAGCATTTTCACCGAAGAAAGTCCAATCCCACTTTTTTCCTTTTTGCTTGATAAGAACACTTCTTTTTTCTTTATACTACATCCATCCGAGCTGTTCACCATTGTAATATACAGACACTGACCCTCTTCGCGATCCGCAGACAACTGAATATAGCGCTCGCCAATTCTTACCTTTTCACACGCCTCAATTGCATTTTCAACAATATTGCCAAAAATCACACACAGATCAATATCCGAAATACGCTCAGATTCCGCAATCTCAAAACTCCACCCTCCTATATCTATCTGCAGCTCTTCTGCCCTCGCTGCATAATGTGCCAGAAGCGCATTTAAGGCCGTATTTCTGCAAAAGTCAAAACGCCCTGCATTACCTGCGTACTCCTTACAGAATGAGCCGATATAAGCCTGCAGCCGCTCAAAATCCTTCCGTTCTGCAAGCTCCCTGATGGAATAAATCATCTGCCTGAAATCGTGACGCATCCGCCTCGTCTCCTCCAGATGTCGTTTCAGCACCTTATACTGTTCTGCCTGCATCTGAAGCATATAAGCAGAACGATCCATTTCGTACTTCTCAACCAGGTAACGAATAATAAGATACAACATAATCTGCAGTGTAACAAAAAGCACAAACAATGTAACAATTAATACAACTGAAATTCGAAAAATACGCCGAAACTTGATCGTACTATAATACCTTGGAACCATCATATAATTACAAAATAAAATAATCGCAGGGATCACTCCCGCAATAGCCCATACTGTCGTATTATGAAAATTTTCGATCACCCACGTCAGCTTTTTTCGGACTACCGCACAGAAAAACAGAACGATTAATAAATTTACAGTTATCTGTGCAAGCAGCCCCCAGCCTGATGAATCCTGCATCGTTCCTTCCGGATGAAATACCGCCGCTGTAATATGATAGACCAGCCCGCCAAAAGACATCAACGTCATATCACAAATGATCAGATACAGCAGCTTTACCTTTTCCAGATCGATAAGCAGCAAATAAAATAACAGCAATACTGTAACAAACGATACATCAATTAGACCATAAATAGGATGCTTATCAATAAAAACACTTAGCATTGGGCATACCACACAGACAGCACACAAAATTCCCATTATGAAGGGAAACATTCTTTTTGCCGGCTCGTGCATCCATTTTATCACCGGTGCTATTGCAATTATTGCTGCCGGAATATAAAAAAAGAACCATTCTCCAACCGCAATCAGCAATTCCTGCATCATCGCCCCATTCATATCCGTTTTCCAGGCAGGCATTGTGCCGGTCTCTCCGGTCTTATTTCCATTGTCTGTACCCGGCCTGCCTCCTTTTTCACAAAATGCTCCTGTATTTTCCCGGTTTCTGCCTTTCGCGACAGCTGTCTGTTTCTCTTTTCAAAACGATAGTATACCAATTCCTGCCGAAGTATATCTGCACGTCTTGAATTCATCGGAAACTGTTCCCCGTTTCGCATCATGCAGATTCTATTTTCCATACTGCTCACAAAATCAAGATTTACAAGAATTCCTCTGTTAATCTTCAAAAACCTCCGCTCGCAGGAGAGCATCCGTTCCAGTTCCGAAAAAACAATACGCACACGCTGTTTCTGATCAGTCTGTATCACACAATAATTGGCGTCTGATACAACAAACCGGAGCTCTGAAAGAATCACCGGAACCTGACTCCTGCCAGCTGAAAGTACCAGATAGCTTTGATCTTCTGTCTGAGTTTCCAAAAGATCTGCCAGCACCCGCTCAATTTGCAGCGCAGTAACCGGCTTCTCCAGATAATCATATGCATGAACCTCAAATGCCTCTGCCCGATGATCCTCACTGATTGTCATAAAAATAATTTTACAATTTTTATCATATTTCCGAAGCATTCTGGCGGTATCAATTCCATTCAGCTTCTCCATATAGATGTCCAGAAATACCGCCTGATACGTTCCAGAAGCTTTTAAAAAATCTTCGCCATCCGTAAATTCGTTACATACCATCTCATACTTTCGCTTTTCTCCCCATTCCCGCAAAAGAGTGCAAAGCTTTGTCCGTTCGCTCTCATTATCATCTACAACCGCTATCTTCACATGCTCACCTCACATTTTTCATAATCGCTGTTCACATCTGATGTTATTTCGTAATACAAAAAAAGAAGATCACCCATCATGATCTTCTTCTCTTCCATGAGACACCCGGGACTCGAACCCGGGACAACTTGATTAAAAGTCAAGTGCTCTACCACCTGAGCTAGTATCCCAT
>CAKRPI010000101.1 GCA_934376945.1 uncultured Lachnospiraceae bacterium
TTTTTTATGGAACCTGTGGAAGATGAAAAATTTCGAGAGGGACTTTCGATCTGGCTGGAGCGCAGAAAAAAGTCCGGTTGTATCAGCTGGGGTAAAAACAGCAGACGGGAATAGCTGTCTTAATCTAAGAAAGGAAGAAAAATATGAAGAAGAGAAATGAAGTGATAGCAACAATATTTTTTTGTGCGATTATGACGGTAGGAAGCTTTTCAGTAAATGCGGAGCAGGAAAGTCAGAATGAAGCAGGCAGCAGTGTGTCAGTACTGCCGGTAAAGAAGCTTACAGAGAAATCTGTTGATGAAAATCCATTTATGGCGAAGGGTGATACGAATATACATCATGACTGCTATAATACGGACACGACAGATGCGGTACTGCCGCTTGGTATTTATCCGGAGATTAATGTTTCCTATGAAAAAATAAATGCAAATGCATCTCCGGCCATCTTTTTTGATTCGCGCGGTCATGCGGTTGTACCGTTGCTTGGAGGACTTGCCATCCGGGATATCAACGCAGAGGAAACGCAGACAATCGGTTACTTTTCACCGACACAGCATGATGGAGGCGGCTATATGATTCAGAGCTCGTACTCATTTGTAGATGAGAGCGACCGCCTCGTGTGTCCGACGAGCAATAATCATATCCTGATTCTGAAAACAATGGATGAAGAAGGAAATGTATTGCCGGAATTTGAAAAAGTGCTTGATATTGATATCAAAGCGGCAGCAGAGGAAAAGCTTGGTAAAACACTTGATCAGAATCTTTTGTCGGTGGTGTTCGATTATGATGGAAATCTTTGGTTTGCGACGGGAGGCTTTCGGATCTATCCGGAGCGGAAGCAGCAGGGAGCGGTCGGTTATATTTCGCACACTGCAATTCAGGCAATTTTGAACGGCGAGGATACGGAACTGTCAGATGCAGTATTTGTATATGAACTGGAGCCGGGCGAAGGGGCTGAAAATGGTATTGCGTCAGCGAAGGAAGGGGCAATTATTCTGACCAATCAGAATTGTTACCTGTTCCGGGCTGAGGATGCGGTGAAAAAGGTATGGGAAACACCGTATGAAAGTGCAGGGGCGAAAGACAGCAAGGAGGGTGATGAGACGACTGGCGGAGGACTTGCCTGGGGCGGTGGATGTTCCCCGTCTCTGACAAAGAATCTGGTAATGTTTACGGATAACCAGGAAACGGTAAATCTGATCGCATTGGATATAAAAACCGGTGAGAAGGTGGCAAGTCTTCCTGTGCTCGACGAACTTCCGGACGGAATGCAGGTATCGGTTGAGAATTCGGCAATTGTATATGATGATGGAGAGGGTACGGTCAGCACGATCGTCTGCAACTGGTTTGGAGCAGGAAGCGCGGATCTGGCAAAAGCGGACAGCGATTCTTCAATTCAGAGTTATGCAAATATTTATGACATCGGCTGGCTGAGCCAGGGGAACAGTCGGATTATGCCGGGGGTTGAGCGCGTAGACACGATTAAGACAGAGAGTGGATACGAGATGAAGAGTATCTGGTGCAGAGAGGATCTGAGGGATACGTCGATCCTGAAGCTGTCTACGGCAACCGGTTATATCTATGGATACGTACAGGATCTCAATACCGGCATGTGGCAGTATATTATACTGGATTTCGAAACCGGTGAGACCGTATTTTCCATGGATGTGGCGAACAAATACGGCTATAACAATATGGCAATCGGCATGTATGCAGGAAACAGCGGCAATGCGCTTTATTGTCCGACGGGATATCTGGAAGTACTAAGACTTCAGGATCGATTTGTTTATTTGCCGGAAATGCCGTACCGGGAGGTGGATCTGGACCAGGCAGAGCGGACAGTACTTGAACAGGAAAGATTTGAGACAGACGGCGGAGTCGGAGCTGTGGCAGGATGGCTTGATACGGTTACAGTTGAAAATGTGCATCCGAATACAACGGTAGCACTGCGCATGAATGGACTCTCCGGGGATGCGGATACACTGAAGTTATATGCATACGGTGCAGATGGAGCATTGCAGGAGGTGCCGCTGGAACTCTGGCATATTCAGGAGGAGAATGGAAATATACCGGAAACACTGAATGAAGAGACACTGTATGAAGTACATGTGACCGTGGAAGACGGGGGCAGCTTTGATTTGTGTGATGAGGAAAAGAAAATCACAATTTCGGCAGTTACCGGAAGATAAAAAGCGATCTGAAAAAATATGCTGCTGGATGCCGAGCGTAAAGCCATTCTGCATGAGCCGGAAATACAAGAGGAGTTAAGCGCCTTGAAAGAAATGCGTAGCATTTTGGAGGTTGGCTCTGAACAGTTACGTAAATATTACAAAACCCCTGGGATTACCGCAAAATAATCCCAGGGGTTTTATCCGTTCAATACTCCGGTTATGTGGAATACAGCCAGCTTTGCCATGTGTCTGCAAGCAAAAGCAAAGTGCAGATGCCGCTGTGCTTTACCCTCCGATATACTCCGTGATCACACCGGTCAGTGCCGGCAGGATCTGCTGCTTTCTGGAAAGCAGGTTTTCCTGGAAGGAATGGTCCTCGCCATCGGCATTTGGAAAGGCTTCTGCGGCCCACGGTGCACGGCTGCCGCCGGCATAGATGACGGAGCCGTTTTCCAGAATGCTCGTAAAGACGAGAACGGCAAGATCGATCCGCTTTTTCTGGGCGAAGCGGTCAAGTGCAGCCAGGATCTCTCTTGAGTCGGTGCGCGTTTCTTTTGCAGAGGGTACGATTACCTGAGAGATGGAGAGCTTGCAGGAGAAAAGATCGTAGATCTTAAGATCCTGATTGAGCATATCACTGAAGCTCATTTTTTCCTGGTTTGAGGTAATGCGGAACATTTCTTCGGCAAAGGTATCAATGTCGAGGTCTGCGATCGCCGCCAGAATGTTGGCTGTCTGGATATCGCGGTCCGTGGTGGTCGGTGAATGGAAATCCATGGTGTCGGATAAGACGGCGCCAAGCAGAAGTCCGGCAAGCGCCGGAGGAATCGGAATCTGGTTTTCCCGAAAGATGGTGGCAACGATTGTGGCGGTGGAGCCGACGATCTCATTTCGGAAGGCCACCGGCTGTGAGGTTGAGAAATCGTTGATCCGATGGTGATCGATGACCTCAAGCACCGTTGATTTTTCAATTGCATTTACGGACTGTGAAAATTCATTGTGGTCGACGAGGATCAGACTGCGTTTCGGAGCATTCATGATATGATATCTCGAAACGTATCCGACAAGCTGTTCATTTGCATCGACGACCGGGTAGGCGCGATAACGGTTTCGCAGCATTTTTATGGCCACGTCCTCTGCCAGTTCATTGGTATGGAAAAGGACGGGGCTTTTTTTCATGATTCGCTCGACGGACGGCGCAAAGTAGAGATAACGGGAGGTATTCATCGTACCGTGTCCGGAGAGAAGAATTGGACAGTGGTGTTTTTTGGCTTCCCCCAGCACGCTGTCGTCGACCGTATCTGCCCATACGATGATCAGCATTCCGGCACCGAGCTGAATGCATTTTTTCTGTGCATTACTGTCTGCACCGACGATGACGATCCGCTTTTCCACCTCATAACGGTCAAGATGCTCCGGGAGGGTCATAGCGATGATGCTGACCTTGCCGTTTACGGATACAAGGGGATCATCATAGACAATGGTTCCGCTGATCGTTTTGCGGATGTTTTCAACCGGTGTATGTGCCAGAATATCGATGGATCTTGCGGTATCATCGAGGCCGACAACGGAAAAATCTGATTTGGTGACCATTCCAAGCAGGTGCTTTTCATTGTCCACCACTCCGCAGTATGCCATGTTTTCCTGCTGCATGATCTGCATGGTTTCGTGGATCGTTGTATCCGGTGTGATGGAAACAGGCGGATCCATGACAATTTCAGAAAGCTTCATCCGCGCGTCCTGCAGAAGCTGCGGAGGCTGAAAACCGAAACGGTCAAGCAGGTAAGAGGTCTCTGCATTGAGCGCACCGAGGCGGCACGGCGTGGCCGGCTGCCCCATTGATTTTTTGAAGAATGCATAAGCGATTGCAGAAGCAATCGAGTCAGTGTCCGGGTGGCGATGCCCGGTGATATAGACGGGCTCTTTCTTTTTCATATTCATGAGTTAACGGCCTTTCAAATCTAAGGAAATGTTTATGCTCTTATGTGAAATATGGCTGACTCGGGCCAAAGCGGATATTCGCAATCCGCTTCGCTGTTCGGTTAAATCGCATCAAGTGCCTGTGCGATATCTGCGATCAGGTCTTCCTTGTCTTCCAGGCCGAGACTGATACGGATCAGCTCTGCCGGAACACCGGCTTCGATCAGCTGCTCATCGGTCATCTGACGATGAGTGGAGGTGGCCGGATTTAAACAACAGGTTCTTGCGTCGGCTACGTGAGTTTCAATCGCGCCGAGCTTTAAGTTCTGCATAAAGACGGAAGCAGCTTCACGTCCGCCCTTCAGGCCAAAGGATACGACGCCGCAGCCGCCGTTTGGCAGATATTTCTGTGCTCTTTCATAATATTTGCTGGACGGAAGTCCGGAATAATTGACGTAGGCCACCTTCGGATGCGACTCCAGAAATTCCGCAACTGCCTGTCCGTTTTCTACGTGCTTTGGCATGCGCACATGAAGAGATTCAAGGCCAAGATTCAGAATGAATGCATTCTGCGGGGACTGCATACAGCCAAGATCACGCATCAGCTGAGAGGTGCATTTTGTGATGAAAGCCCCCTCTTTTCCGAATTTCTCTGCGTAGGTAATACCGTGATAGCTTTCATCCGGTGTGCAAAGTCCCGGATATTTGTCGGCATGCGCCATCCAGTCGAAGCGTCCGCTGTCCACGATCGCTCCGCCAAGTGCAGCGCCGTGACCATCCATATATTTTGTTGTTGAGTGTGTGACAATGTCTGCACCCCATTCAAACGGGCGGCAGTTGACCGGTGTGGGGAAGGTATTATCGACCATGAGCGGAACACCGTGAGCATGCGCAACCTTTGCGAACAGCTCGATGTCGAGCACGGTGAGCGCCGGATTTGCAATGGTCTCTCCGAACATGACTTTTGTGTTTGGCCGGAATGCGGCATTTAATTCTTCCTCTGTGGCATCCGGAGAAACGAAGGTGGCGGTAATGCCCATTTTTGCCAGAGTCACCGAGATCAGATTGAAGGTGCCGCCGTAGATCGAGGAAGAGGCTACGATGTGATCACCGCATTCGCAGATATTGAACAGAGCCAGAAAATTGGCTGCCTGACCGGAGGAGGTGAGCATGGCGGCGGCTCCGCCCTCCATTGCTGCAATCTTGGCTGCGACAAGGTCGTTTGTCGGGTTCTGAAGCCTGGAATAGAAGTAGCCGGAAGCCTCAAGGTCAAACAATTTTCCCATGTCCTCGCTGGTGCTGTATTTAAATGTGGTGGACTGTACGATCGGGATCTGACGCGGCTCGCCGTTGCCTGGGGTATAGCCGGCCTGTACACATTTTGTTCCCATTTTATAATTCTGATAATTCTCCATAGTAATCTCCTTAATTCATATCATTGCAGAATAACTGCACGTCTGACTGCATTTTTTGTCCTGTCTTGCAAAGCTTTCATACCAAACGTATCGTAACATTTTCAATGCGCTTTGTAAAGCAGAGGATCGATGATCTGGCTGCGGAAAAGAAGATGGATACAGGGGCTTGCAAAAGGGGAAAACAGGGCATATAATCAGCACACAATGATAAAATCAGAGCAACTGTTCAGAGCCAACCTCCAAAATGCTACGCATTTCGTCGGTGTGGCGTATCCGCCAAATAAAATTTCAAAAACAGGCTTAAAAATGCAAACATTTTCCGCCTGTTTTATGAAATTTTGCTTGGCTCTGAACAGTTACAAATCAGAAAAATGGAGAGAAAACGATTATGAAGCCAACGACTGTAGAGGGAAGAGAAAAAACAAAAAACGGAATTACAAGGCTGATCTTTTCGGTACTGTGTATTTTGCTGGAAGTCGTGTTCATTCTTTTGCTGTTTACGCGGCTGAACCGCTATGCAGAAGCGATCAATCTGTTTACGCGGGTGCTCGGCCTGAGCATTATTTTACATATGTATGCATCGCCGATGACAGCAACGATAAAGATGCCCTGGATTCTTCTGATCCTGGTATTTCCGGTGATGGGGCTTACTCTGTATCTTATGGTCGGATTAAACGGTGGCACCGGAAAAATGCGGAAACGCTATGAGGAGATCGATGCTCAGCTGCTGCCATTGCTTCCGGAAAATGAAAAAGAGAGGGAAGCGCTGGAGAAGAAAATCCCGCGTGCAGCAAATATTTCAGCCTATATTAAGAGAAATGCATTGTATCCGGTGTACCAGAATACGGACGTGACGTATTACGATGAGGCGGAGAAGGGGCTGGAAGCACAGCTGGAGGACCTTTCAAAGGCACAGCACTTTATTTTTATGGAATACCATGCGATCGAGGATGCTGAGGCGTGGCAGCGGATCCAGCGTGTGCTGGAGGAGCGGGCGAAGGCCGGCGTCGAGGTGCGCGTGTTTTACGATGACATGGGTTCCATCTGGTTTATCAATACGGATTTCATCAAAAGGATGGAAGCGCTTGGCATTCGCTGCCGCGTTTTCAATCCGCTTGCGCCGGGCCTGAATTTCTTTTTGAACAATCGGGATCACCGCAAAATCACGGTGATTGACGGAAGGGTTGGGTTTACCGGCGGTTACAATCTCGCAAATGAATACTTTAATCTGACTCATCCGTATGGGCAGTGGAAAGACACCGGTATCCGGCTGGAGGGCGATGCAGTCCGTTCACTTACGGTGACATTTCTGGAAATGTGGAATGCAGTCAGCGATAAAGACCAGAACGATGCGGATTTCACAAAGTTTCTGCCGGATTATCCGTACGCAGCGAAGCAGACGGG
>CAKRPI010000102.1 GCA_934376945.1 uncultured Lachnospiraceae bacterium
TGATACAAGCAAGTCCCTACCCACTGCTTATTGCTCCGCGCAATTGAAGCAGGGGACTTGCTTGACTCGGTTAAATAAAGGAAAGAAAGACTTGACAAATTAAAAAGGCGCAGTATAATAAAAACAAACATATGAATAATTGTTCATATGTAAAAGCAAAAAGAGCGGATACCGCACAAAGAAACGTACATAATAAAAAAAGTACATAATAAAGAAAAGGAAGGAACAGACATGAAAAAGACTTACAAGATCGAAGTAGACTGTGCAAACTGTGCAAATAAAATGGAAGAGGCTGCAAAGAATACAGCAGGAGTAAAGGACGCAACGGTAAACTTCATGACACTGAAGATGATCGTTGAATTCGAAGAAGGACAGGATCCGAAGGCCGTAATGCAGGATGTTCTGAAGAACTGCAAGAAGGTTGAGGACGATTGCGAGATTTATCTGTAAAAATAATATGACGTGATAGGACTCCGCCTCTGCAGGCGGTAAGTACGAAACGAAATCTGCCCCGGGTGAATTTTTACTTTTCTGTATACATGTATACACAGGATGTTGAACGAAGATAAGCATTCCCCCGCTTAAGTGCGCGGAGCATTAAGCGGTGGGTAAGGGGAATGCTTATGTCCGCTTTACGCAAAAAGCGGTGTTTTGCAGGTTCTGGTATCCGATGAAAACAGGTATACAAAAAGAAAATCCCCGGGGTTCGCTTTACCGGACAGAAAAGATATCTGATATTTTTTACTCTAAGAGCAGGAGGATAGGTCATGAATAAGAAGCAGAAAAAAATGCTTATACGCATCCTTATAGCAGCAGTGCTGATTGTTCTGCTGTCTGTACTTCCGGTGGAAGGCTGGCTGCAATTTGCATTATTTATGGTTCCGTATCTGGTGATCGGATACGATATTCTGAAAAAAGCATGGAAAGGTATCTGCAACAGGCAGGTGTTTGATGAAAATTTTCTGATGGCGGTTGCAACAATCGGCGCAATTTTGCTTGGTGACTACAAGGAAGGCGTAGCTGTTATGCTGTTTTATCAGATCGGAGAGCTGTTCCAGAGCTATGCAGTCGGAAAGAGCAGGAGAAATATCAGTGAGCTGATGGATATCCGGCCGGATTATGCAAATGTAGAGCATGACGGAAAGCTGGAGCAGGTGGATCCGGATGAGGTTGAGATCGGAAGCATCATTGTTGTTCAGCCAGGTGAAAAGGTACCGATCGACGGTATTATTATAGAGGGAAAATCATCACTGAATACGAGTGCACTGACCGGAGAAAGTATTCCGCGGGATGTATATGAAGGAGAAGAGGTTATCAGTGGCTGCATCAATATGACAGGAGTCCTCCGTATCCGTACCACGAAGGAGTTTGGCGAGTCGACCGTATCTAAGATTCTGGAGCTTGTGGAAAATTCCAGTTCCCGTAAATCCCGTTCTGAAAACTTTATTTCAAAATTTGCACGTGTGTATACACCGGCTGTCTGCTACGGAGCGCTGGCACTCGCATTTTTGCCGCCGCTGGTACGACTGCTTTTCATGGAGCTTTCTCCGGAATGGGGCGACTGGATTTACCGTGCGCTTACCTTTCTTGTAATCAGCTGTCCGTGTGCACTGGTCATCAGTATTCCACTCAGCTTTTTTGCAGGAATCGGAGGGGCGAGCAAGGAGGGCGTGCTGGTAAAAGGCTCCAATTATCTTGAAACACTTTCCCAGACAAAGTATGTGGTATTTGACAAGACCGGAACGATGACAAAAGGCGTTTTTGCGGTGAGCGGCGTGCACCATTCCTCTATGGAAGAGGAGAAGCTGATTGAATATGCAGCACTTGCAGAAAGTGCATCCTCTCATCCGATCAGCAGAAGTATTCAGAAGGCATATGGAAAGGAAATAGACCGGAGCAGAGTCTCAGATATTGAAGAGATCAGCGGAAACGGCGTGACGGCAGTTGTGGATGGTGTCAAAATTGCAGCAGGAAATGGAAAACTGATGGACCGTCTCGGAGTTCCGTATCAGGAATGCCATCATGTGGGAACGGTTGTGCATATAGCTGTTAATGGAGCATATGCAGGCCATATCCTGATTTCTGACCAGATAAAGCCGCATGCAAAAGAGGCAATTCAGAGCCTGAAGCATGCCGGAGTCAAAAAGACAGTTATGCTGACAGGCGATATGAAACGGGTTGCGGATCAGGTCGCACAGGAGCTCGGAATTGACGAGGTACACAGTGAGCTGCTTCCGGCAGATAAGGTATCACAGGTAGAGCGTCTGCTTGACGAGAAGAAAGAAAATGAAAAGCTTGCCTTTGTTGGCGATGGTATCAACGATGCACCGGTGCTTTCTCGTGCTGATATCGGAATCGCAATGGGAGCAATGGGATCAGATGCGGCGATTGAGGCGGCTGACGTTGTATTGATGGATGATGATCCGCTGAAGATTGCAAAAGCCATCAAGATTTCCAGAAAATGCATTCGTATCGTTTATGAGAATATCTATTTTGCAATTGGAATCAAGCTGATCTGTCTGGCGCTTGGCGCGCTTGGAATTGCAAATATGTGGATGGCAATTTTTGCAGATGTCGGAGTTATGATCATTGCGGTGCTGAACGCGATCCGTGCGCTGTTTGTTAAGAAACTGTAATAAGGGAAGAAAAGCATGACAGAAAAAGAAAAAACAGAAAAAGAAAGAACAGAAACAGAAAGAAGAGAAAGAACAGAAAAGGATCAGGAATGCTGCGATGAGTGTGAGGTGCATCAGAATCTTCTGGAGATCGTAAAGAGTACCATGCCGGAAGAGACGGAGCTTTACGATCTCGCAGAGCTGTTTAAGGTGTTTGGAGATTCTACGAGAATACGAATCCTGTTTGTCCTCTTTGAGGCTGAGGTGTGCGTTTGTGATCTTGCGGAGGCGCTCAGTATGACGCAGTCTGCGATCTCACATCAGCTGCGGATTCTCAAGCAGAGCCGTCTGGTGAAAAGCCGCAGGGAAGGGAAATCTATTTTTTATTCTCTGGCAGATGATCACGTCCGTGCGATTATCGCACAGGGACAGGAGCATATTGAGGAAGACTAAATGCGTCGCGCCACCTCTGCGGTGACAATGCCGACTGCTGTGCCGGTTATGACCCCGGCAGTAAGCAGCGCAGGTGCGTAATAAATCAGGGAAAGGCTCTCTACGACCACCATCGCGGCGGTCAGCTGTCCGATGTTGTGAAAAACACCGCCAAGGATACTGAGCATTACAGGTGAGAGACCGGTCTTTTTCTGAAGAAGGGTCATGGCACACAGGCTGAGCGCGGCACCTGCGAAGCTGTAGATAATTCCAAAGAGATTTCCGAACAGAAAACCAATGATTAAAATACGGGCTGCCGATACAACGGCAGCCTCTTTCCATGTATAGCGAAGTAAAAGAAAAAGAACCGCGAGATTGGCAAGCCCAAGCTTGATGCCCGGAATACCGGGAAAGACAGGCAGAAGCGATTCAATATAACCGAGAATGGAAGCAAGCGCGGTAAACAGGCCAAGTCTGGCAAGCTTTTGTGTGTCGAGTATCATGATAAAAGAGATCCTTTCCTGCAAGTCTGACAGCTTTCTGACTTTCAGTGTAGCAGTTGCAGCAGACGGCTGTCAAGCGTGGATAACCGGTTATAGCTATAAAAGATATCAAGCATGTTCAGGTTGGTCACATCATGTGTTGACACAGCTTTTTCTCTGTGGTACTATTTTCTGAATTAATCATACAAAACCAATAGGAATAATACATTCAGACCATGAGCAGAAAACGAAGCGATTCTAAATGTCCGCTTTACACAGCAGAAGAAAAGGAGAAGACGATGACTTACCATTTTGAAACACGATGTATTCATGGCGACCGATGCCTGGACAAGGACCATCCGTACGGTGCCGTTTCCACTCCGATTTTCCAGACAGCAACCTTTATTCACCCGGGCCTGGGACAGTCGACGGGCTACGATTATACACGCGTAAATAATCCAACGAGAGATGAACTTGAAAAGATTGTTTCCTCACTGGAACATGCCTGCGATACAATGGCCTGTACAAACGGGATGGCGGCGATCGGGCTGTGCCTGGAATTTTTCTTTCCGGGAGATCATATTATCTGCACGGAGGATCTCTATGGCGGCTCTGTCCGTATGTTTGATAATGCAAAAAAGCAAAGAGACCTGAGCTTTACTTATGTTGATACTTCGGATGAAGCGCTTGTCGAGCAGCAGATCACGGAGCATACAAAGGCAATCTACGTCGAGACACCGAGCAATCCGACGATGCGTGTCACCGACCTTAGAGCAATGCGGAGGCTGGCAGACCGCTATGGTCTGTACCTGATTGTGGATAATACGTTTTTAACTCCGTATCTGCAAAAGCCGATTGATTTTGGTGCAGATATGGTGATTCACAGCGGTACAAAGTATCTGGGCGGACACAACGATACGCTGGCCGGTTTTCTGTGCGTAAAGACACAGGAGCTTTCTGAGACGGCACGCTTTTACTTTAAGACAAACGGCTGCTGTCTCTCCCCATTTGACAGCTTTCTGATTCTGCGTGGTATCAAGACGCTTCCGGTACGCATGGATCGTCAGCAAAGCAATGCGCAGAAAATCGCACAATGGCTGAAAGAGCAGAAAAATGTGAAGCAGGTTTACTACACAGGGCTTTTAGAACATCCGGGTTATGAGGTAAACAAGTCGCAGGCCAAAGGTCCGGGTGCAATGATTTCATTCCGGGTAAGTGATGAGGCCACTGCGAAGCGGGCACTGGAGCGGGTACGTTTGATCTCGTTTGCAGAGAGCCTTGGCGGTGTGGAGACACTGCTGACGTATCCGACACTGCAGACGCATGGCGATGTGCCGATGGAAGTGAAAGAACGGCTTGGCATCACGAATGATTTCCTGCGTCTGTCTGTCGGCATTGAAGATGTGGATGACCTGATTGCAGATCTGGATCAGGCACTCGCATGAAAAATCACAAGGAGGGGCCCGCTTGCGGGAGGATTCCTTATGATTCTACAAGTAGCGAAGCGGATTGCGAATATCCGCTTTGATTTGACAGGCACTGATGAAAAAAGCAGGAAACTCCGGAGGAAAACGACATGAAATACGATTTTGACACAGTTATCGACCGACGCGGTACCAAAAGCCTGAAATATGACTTTGCAAAGGAGCGCGGAAGAGACGAGAATATTTTACCGTTATGGGTGGCAGACATGGATTTCCGGACGGTTCCAGAGGTATCAAAACGCCTTGCAGAGGCAGCGCTTCACGGAATTTACGGCTACAGTGAGGCAAAAGAGGATTACTTTGAAGCAATCCGCAGTTGGTATGAAAAATATTTTTCATGGAATCCGAAAGAAAAGTGGCTGATCAAGACGCCAGGAGTGGTTTTTGCAATTGCAGCGGCAATCCGGGCATTCACGAAGCCGGGGGAAGGTGTTTTGATCCAGCAGCCGGTTTACTACCCATTTGGCGAGGCAATCACCGATAACGGGCGCGTGCTGGTGAACAGTCCGCTGAAGCTGAAGGATGGCCGTTACGAGGTGGATTTTGCAGATTTTGAGCGAAAGATTGTGGAGCAGAACGTCAGACTGTTTTTGCTGTGCAGCCCGCACAACCCGGTGGGGCGTGTCTGGAAGGAGGAGGAGCTGCGGCGAATGGGGGATATCTGTCTGACACACGGTGTAAAAATCGTCAGCGATGAGATACACGGCGATTTTACGTACCCTGGTTACAGACAGATTGTGTTCGCCTCGCTCGGAGAGGCATATGCAGAGAATTCTGTGATCTGCACGGCGCCGAGCAAAACATTTAATCTGGCAGGTCTACAGGTATCGAATATTTTTATTCCAAATCCGCAGCTGCGCAGTCAGTTTAAAAAAGCAGTCGATGCAGCAGGCTACAGCCAGCTGAATCTGATGGGACTGATCGGCTGTCAGGCGGCCTATGAGACAGGAGAGGAATGGCTGAAGCAGCTGAAGGAATACCTGCAGGGCAATCTTGATTTTGTGCGCAGCTATCTGCTGAGAAATCTGCCGCAGATTCATCTGATCGAGCCGGAAGGCACGTACCTTTTGTGGCTGGATTTCCGTGCATTAGGCATGACAGAGGCACAGAGGACAGATCTGATCGAAAAAAAAGCGCATCTCTGGCTCGACAGCGGTGCAATGTTCGGTGTGGATGGTGAGGGATTTGAGCGAATCAATATCGCCTGCCCGCGTGCAACGCTGAAGCAGGCACTGGACCAGCTAAGAGATGCGGTTATCGCAGAATCAGACCAATAGACAGGCAGCAGAAAATGACGCTTTTTCGCCATATTGAGACAAAAATATTGAGAAATGATTCTCAATAATCACCTTGACAGATAAAAAGAGTTAGTGTATAGTAATTTCAGTTAGATATAACTATTAAAAAAGAACAGTAGAAGCAGTAGAAAACATCAGGAGCGATGGGATGCTGTAAAACCAGAAAATACGGTCTGGCTTTGTGTTTTGCAGCATCCCTGTTTTTGTAAATAGCAGTTAGATACAGCTAACCAAGAGACTAAGAAACTAAGTAACTAAGTAACTAAGCAACTAAGAGATTAAGTAACTAACTAAGCAACTAAGAGATTAAGAAACTAAGTAACTGCAGCACACTCTGACGCAGAAGAAGATAAATGTACTCTCACAAAAGCAAGTGCAGGAAAGACTTCGAGAGTACATGATAAGAGAATCGGAGGAACATGGTGAGCCTGATCAGAGGACAGGATTTTATCTCAGTCGAGAAGACTCCCACCTCTTCAGGTGGTGAGTAATAGCAAATTTGTCTCAGTGGGAGTCCAATCTCCGACTGAGATAAACGCTCCGCGAGGATG
>CAKRPI010000103.1 GCA_934376945.1 uncultured Lachnospiraceae bacterium
TCCATATAAATATCCCTCTTGGTAAATATATTTTGAATGTATTATATAACTTTAACACATCAATTTCAACTAAGTGTGGAAAGAACCCTTTTACCGCTTACTTTTTACCGCTTACTTTTTACCGCTTACTTTTTACCACTTACTTTTTATCACTTGCTCTTCACCGCTTACTTTTTATCACTTGCTCTTTACCACTTACTTTTTATCACTTGCTCTTCACCATTTACTTTTTTATCGTCTGCCACTTATTTTCTCTGTTATATTTCTTCTTATTCTCCTGTTTGTGATCCTGCTTATTCTCCCTCTTTTTCTCTTTCTTTTCCCCCGGTCTTGTTTTCTCTGACAGCGGTTCTTTTGATGGCATTCCTGCCTTTCGTGGAAATTTTGCAGGTGTCGGACGCTCTTTTTTAATCAAAATAAAACTTCTTGGAATGTCACTGCCTGGCAGAATCAGTTCTTTTTTTTCTTTGATTTTTCCTCCAAGAACTGCAATCGCTTCTTTCGCATCCTCCACTTCTTTATCTATTTTTGTCGATTTGTATGAAATAAATAATCCATCGATTTTTATAAATGGTATGCAATATTCGGAAAGCGTCGATAAATTCGCCACCGCTCTTGATACGCAAAGATCAAACTGTTCTCTATACAATTCTTTTTTCGCATAGTCTTCTGCTCTCCCATGAACAGCCTGTGCATCTGTAAGCTGCAGCAGCTGAATCACTTCATTTAAGAACTGTACCCTCTTATTCAGGGAATCCAACAAAACTATGTGAAGATGCGGATACACGATTTTCAATGGAATTCCCGGAAATCCGGCTCCTGTTCCGACATCAATTACCTTATGTGCTTTATTGATGTCATACACGGCTGAGGCTGCCAGACTATCTGCAAAATGCTTTTCTACGACTTCTTCATACTCTGTAATCGCAGTCAGATTCATCACCTTATTTTTTTCTACCAGATATTCGTAATACTGTAAAAACTGAATTTTCTGCAATTCCGTTAGCTTGATGCCAAGCTCAAGGAAACGCTTTTCCAGCAGCTGTACATCATAACGTTTTAAAAGGTCCTCTCCTGCACTCATCTTTATCATTCCTTTTCTCCCTGTTTTCTGTGCATTCCTCCGGTCAGATATACAAGCAGTACTGAAACGTCTGCCGGAGAAACTCCTGCAAGCCGGGATGCCTGTCCGATCGACTCCGGACGGTATTGTTTCAGCTTCTGTCTGGCCTCAGTGCGCAGACTCGGCACCGCATCGTAATCCATATCTGCCGGAAGCTTTCTGCGCTCCATTTTTTTGAACTGCTCTACCTGCTTTTCCTGTCTTTCCAGGTATCCACGATATTTAATATTAATATTGACTTCTTCGCCTACATCTGCACCAAGCAACGGACGCTGCGGATCAATTTCCGCAAGCATTTCATACGTCAGCTCCGGCCTGCGGATCAGCTCTGCCAGTGTCGCAGAGGTTTTTAATGCAGTACTTCCATGTGCTTCCAGACACCGCTGCACCTCCTGGCTGGCGCCGATATGCACCTGCTCCACACGCTTTATTTCTTCCTCGATCTGCCTTTCTTTTTCCAGCAGCTTTTGATATCGTTCTTTATCGATCAGACCAATCTCATAGCCCTTTTTTGTCAGTCTCATATCCGCATTATCCTGTCGCAGCAGAAGACGGTATTCTGCCCGGGATGTCATCATCCGGTACGGTTCTCGGTTTTCCTTTGTCACAAGGTCGTCGATCAGCACACCAATATAAGCCTCAGAGCGATCCAGGATTAAGGGATCTTTTCCCTGAATCTTTCTCGCAGCATTGATGCCTGCTACAAGTCCCTGCGCTGCTGCTTCCTCATAGCCGGAACTTCCGTTAAACTGTCCGGCACTGAACAGACCGGAAATGTTTTTAAATTCCAAAGACAGGGAAAGTGCTCTTGCATCAATACAGTCATATTCAATCGCATACGCATTTCTTACAATCTGTGCATGCTCCAGCCCCGGTACAGAACGGTACATCGCAATCTGCACATCCTCCGGAAGCGAACTCGACATACCGCCTATATACATTTCATCTGTATGAATTCCCTCCGGCTCAATAAATACCTGATGCCGTTCCTTATCTGCAAAACGTACCACCTTATCCTCAATCGACGGACAGTAACGCGGGCCGGTTCCTTCGATCATCCCTGAGTAAAGCGGCGAGCGATCCAGATTATTCCGGATTATCTCATGGGTTTTTGAATTTGTATACGTCAGCCAACAGGAAACCTGTTCCTTTTGAATTGTCTCCGGATCTGTTGTAAAGGAAAACGGAACGATCCGCTCATCCCCCTTTTGTTCCTCCATTTTTGAAAAATCAATTGATTTTTTCGCAATACGGGCCGGAGTGCCGGTTTTGAAACGCCGCAGCTCCACATGATTGGTCTTAAGGGAATCTGTAAGATAATTAGCTGCCTGCAATCCGTTCGGTCCTGTATATACGCTCACATCCCCATAAATGCACCTGGCCTTCAGATACGTTCCGGTGCAAAGAATTGCCGCTTTGCAGTGGTATACCGCACCTGAATACGTTTTGATACCGGTTAAAACACCATCTTCCACAATCAGCTCTGTCACTTCCATCTGCCGGATCATCAGATTGTCCGTCTCCTCCAGCACCTTGCGCATGCTCCGCGAATAATCTGATTTATCTGCCTGTGCCCGCAGAGAGTGGACAGCCGGACCTTTTGATTTATTCAGCATTTTTGACTGAATAAATGTCCGGTCAATATTTTTTCCCATCTCACCTCCAAGCGCATCGATCTCTCTGACCAGATGTCCTTTGGAACTGCCGCCGATATTCGGATTACACGGCATCAGCGCAATACTGTCAACGCTTACCGTAAACAAAACCGTCTGCATACCAAGCCTTGCACATGCCAGAGCCGCTTCACAGCCTGCATGACCGGCTCCGACAACCACGACATCTACATACTCTTCTACTTTACTCATATATATCCTTCCTCTTTCTCCTGGTCCATCCCGTAACACAATCAACGAACAGTTACATCTTTTTTATATATCGCCGCTTATTTTCCCATACAGAACCGGCTGAATATCTCGTTTACAAGATCCTCTCCGACGGATTCGCCCAGAATCGCGCCAAGCGCCTCATACGCGCTCATTAAATCAATAGAGTAGAAATCCTCCGGCAATCCATATGAAATGCTCTCAAGCACCTTTAAAACGCTCTCACGGGCATTTACAAGATCTGCCTTCTGTCTGGCATTCGTAATATACACTTCATCATTAAAAGAAACCTCTCCACGGTAAAACATCTCGCGGATCATCTGCTCCAGAACCGTAATTCCGTTGCCTTCCCGTGCCGATACTGCAAGAACCGGATACTGATCCCCCGTCATCTCTTTTAGCTCATCCGCACTTACCACCGATGGAAGATCTGATTTATTCAGGATCAGAATCGCTTTTTTTCCTCCGAGTGACTGCAGAATCTCCCTGTCATTTTCATCCAGCTTCTGCGATGAATCTGCCACATACAAAATCAAATCTGCCTGCTGTGCCTTTTCCCGCGCACGCTCCACTCCGATCTTTTCCACGACATCCTTTGTATCCCGGATTCCTGCGGTATCGATCATATTCAGTGTGATTCCATTTAATGAAATGCTTTCTTCAAGTACATCCCGTGTTGTTCCTGCGATCTCTGTAACAATTGCGCGTTCTTCACCGAGCATCGCATTCAGAAGTGAAGATTTCCCTGCATTCGGTCTTCCGAGAATTACTGTCTGGATTCCCTCTTTCAGGATCCGCCCATTATCTGATGAGTCAATCAGGTGGCTGATTTCTTTTTCAAGCTCCTGCGCTTCCTTTTTCAGCCGATTCGGATAGCCATCCAGCGAAATGTGCTCCGGATCGTCCAGCGCAGACTCGATAAAAGCGATCTGATACAGAATTCGCTCCCGTATTTTCTGTACCGCTTTGTGTACCGCGCCTTTTAACTGACTGACTGAGCTTTTCAGCGCATATTCATTTTTCGCCTGAATTACATCAATCACTGCTTCCGCCTGGGACAGATCGATCCGTCCGTTTAAAAATGCACGTTTCGTAAATTCACCCGGCTGTGCCGGGCGTGCACCATTTTTCAGAACAGTCTCCAGTACGCGCCCAACGGCATAAACACCGCCGTGGCAGTTGATCTCTACGGTATCCTCCGCTGTAAAGCTTCTCGGACCTCTCATCAGCATCACAAGCACTTCATCGACCACCTCACCGTTGTCCACAATGTACCCGTAATGAATCGTATGCGATTCCTGCTCTTCCAGATGCTTTCTGCCTCCCTTTGAGCGGTAGACGCGATCTGCCACTTTAACTGCATCCGTTCCGCTGATCCGTATAATTCCGATCCCCGCACCTGATACTGCTGTCGAGATCGCTGCTATTGTATCATTTTCCATGTTGTATTCCATGCTGTTATCTCCGTTTATAAAATAGATCTATTCAAGCCTCTTCGCTTTTTATTCCCGGTGTCAGAAAAAGAATATACCCCGGCACGTCCCCACAAAACGTTTTTTACTTTACAGAAACGCAGCTTCCCGCAAAGAAAAAAGAGTGCTGCACAATCCATTCAATCAATTATGCAACACTCTCTCTTACATTGTCAACTTAACTTTATAATGCCTACTCCTGTGGCTTGTCTGCCACAGCCTCCTGCGGCTGAGGAAAAGCTTCATGCTCTTTTCTCGTACGGTAGCCGCCCTCCGGACGCGGTCTTCTCGGACGATATCCGCTGTGCTCCGGTTTTCCTTCGCTGCGACCCTTCTTTGGTGTCACAACAACGCGACGATTCGGCTCGTCTCCCTCAGAATGCGTTGTTACGTACGGATCATTCTGAAGTGCCGAATGGATGATCCTTCTCTCATACGGATTCATCGGCTCTAAGAATACCGGTCTTCTCGTCTTCTTTACCTTCATGGCAATATTTTTTGCCAGATTTTCCAGCGTCGCTTTTCTGCGGCTGCGATAATCCTCGGTATCAAGCTTTACCCGAACATAAGAGGCCTTGCCTTTGTTTACCACAAGACTCGTCAGGTACTGAAGAGAATCCAGTGTCTGTCCTCTCTTACCGATCAGGAGTCCCATGTCCTCACCTTCAATTTCAACAGAAAGTGTATCCTCTGCAAACTCGGCACGAATTTCTACATTCATTTCCATTACGCGGAACATTTCTTTGAGGAAATCAATGGCTCTGCGTTTTGCTTCCTCCGGATCAGCCGGTATGCGCGGTGCCTTCGGCTCGTTCTCTTCCTGTTCTGAAGCCACTTCCGGTTTTGGTTCCTGGATATTCTCCCGGAATTCATGCTTTTCTTTTTTAAATTCCTTCTTCGGCTCTCTGAAGTCTTCTTTCTTTCCCTCAGCAGACTTCTCCGATGCCGACTCTTTCTTTTCCGGCTTTGGCTCTTCCGCTTTTACTTCTTTTTTTGATTCCTTTTTGAAATCTTTTCTTACTTCTTTGCGGACTTCCTCTTTACGGTTTTCTTTTCGAATTTCTTTTTTCGGCTCTTTTTTGGCCTTTTCCGGTTTTTCATTGCCTCCGAAGACTTCCTTCATCAGATCATCATCTGTGAATTTCTTCTTCGCTTCAATTACTGCCTTTTTTCCGCCGATTCCGAAGAATCCCCGCGACCCTTCACTGATCACGGTATATTCAATGTTGTCGCTGCTCGTACCGAGCTGGATAGAGGCTTCCGTAACTGCATCAGCAACTGTTTTTGCTTCTACACGAATAGAATCCATAACCCTGTAATCCCCCTATTTCTTCTTCGCATGCTTCTCGTTATACTGCTGCACCATCTGAGCCTTCGCAGCAATACTTCCCGGTTTTGCTTTTGTTGTGCTCTTATAATATTCTGTAGCATTCTGGATCTTCTGATCCTTTTCTTCCTGTGTCAGCTCCGGCTTTACAGGCTTTTCGATCGCCCGTGTGTTAAGCTTTGCCGTATTCGTGATCTTCTGAGGCGGAAGGCCCTGCTTCTCACGCTTCTTATTGGCTTTCTCAATGTTCTTTTTCATAATATCATCGAGATCCATCTTGTCAATCTGTTTGTTGACGATCAGCTGCTGGATGGAACGTACCACCGCACCGGCAATCCAGTAGATACCCATACCTACCGGCAGTGTGAAGCAGAATACTGCAGACATCAGCGGCATCATAACGTTCATCGTCTTCATCGTGCTGGCCATGGTATCTGCCTGCGCGTTTCCGCTTGTTGCATTGTCATTCTGCGTGGACATCAGCTTTGTATTCAGCCACTGTGTCAGTGCAGAAAGAAGCGGAACAAGAATCGCCGCAATAATCAGTGCAACAGAGCCTGCTGCGAGCGCACTCTGGAAAATAGACGCCGGTGAGTCAGCGATATTCAGTCCCAAGAAGTAGTTCATGCGGTCTACATCCTTCTGAGTACTTGTAATAAGTGAAGACAGATCCGGGAACTGCTCTAAAAGCGCAGACCAGTTATCCGGCTTGAATTTGTAAAGTACATCGATCAGCGTCAGCTGTGTCATGTCATTAAACGTAACCGCATTCGTCTTTGCAATTTCCGCCATAAAATCCTGCGCTCCGTTTGTTTTAAGCAACGCATCTGCCAGCGGAACAAAATAATTCTTTACAGATGTTACGTAAGCCGGAATATTCCAGATTACGCGGTACAGCGCAAACAGGATCGGCATCTGGATAACCATCTGCAGACAGCTTCCCATTGGGTTTACACCGTATTTCTGATAGACAGCCTGTGTCTCTTCGTTCATTTTCATCATGGCTGCCTGATCCTGATTCT
>CAKRPI010000104.1 GCA_934376945.1 uncultured Lachnospiraceae bacterium
ACGGTTATCGTACACCGTGCAGTGCAAGGAGATATTGGTAATATACAAACCAACCAAAAAACCAAAACCCAAACAAACCAAACAAACCAAAACCCAAAAGGAAGCGGCACGCAGGAAGAAAAACCTGGGTGCCGCTTCCTTTTGTCCTGCTCATGTCAACGCGGATATTCGCAATCCGCTTTGCTGCCTGACACTGGTTAAAACGTATAAACTGCATCTTTGAGCTCCGCCACGTACGGGTCCGCGCAGTCGAACAGCTCAGAGGGGGAGGCGCTTTGAATGATTCTGCCGCCTTGCATGACCATGATGCGGTCAGAGACTTTTTTCATGACGGCGAGATCGTGCGTGATAAAAAGAATGGTCAGTCCGTACTTTTCCCGCATTTTCAAAAGCAGAGCGAGAATCTGTTCCTGGCGGGGAACATCGAGCGCGGATACGACTTCATCGGCGATCAGAAACTCCGGGTGGGTGATGAGGGAGCGTGCGATGGAGATGCGCTGCAGCTGCCCGCCGGAAAATTCGCCCGGTTTTTTGAAAAGACTGTCCGGGTCGATGCTGCAGTCCTGACAGATTTCAGCGATCACAGCCTGCCGTTCTGCCCTGTTAAGGCTGCGATTCCACAGGCGGAGCGGTTCTGCAAGGGAACGGCCGATTTCCATACAGGGATCGAAGCTTGCAAACGGGTTCTGAAAGATCATCTGCATCTGCTTTCGGTAGGTGCGAAATTTTCTGGGTGGCAGCGTGCAAAGATCAGTATTGTGAAACCAGATGCTTCCGTGATCCGCACGTTCCGTCCCCATGAGAATCCGGGCAAGTGTGGTCTTGCCGCAACCGGATTCGCCGAGCAGGCCAAGGATTTCCCCCCTGCGTATTTCAAATGAGAGGTGATCCAGCACAGGGGTGTCAGTGCGGGTGAAATGGGCGGTGTCGGGAAAGGATTTTGAAAGATTTTCTGCTTTCAATAAAATCGAATTCATCGTTTTGTCATTCTCCTTAAAATGTATAAAGGGCTTTTGTGCCATCGATCAGCTGTCTGGTATAGGGCTGTGAGGGAGTATGAAAAACGGTATCGGTCGTTCCCCCTTCTATGATACGGCCGTCGAGAAGGATGGCGGCGCGTGAGCAGATGCGCTGGATCAGTGCAAGGTTATGACTGACATACAGAAGCGTGAGATGGCGTTCACTACAGATCCGGTCAATGAGTTCTATGATCTTTTTCTGGTTTACAGAGTCAAGAGAGGTGGTCGGCTCATCCGCAATCAGGAATGGAGCATTTGATTCAAGAGCCATGGCGACTGCAATTCTCTGTTTCATGCCGCCGGAGAGCTGGTGCGGATATTTTTTCAGAACCTGCATGCCGCCGCTCAGACGGAAATAATCAAGCTGTTCAAGCATGTGCGCATTGGCCTGATCTCTGGAAAGCGCCGGATTGTGGAGATGGATGGTATCATACCACTGCTTTTGTACCGTCTCGAACGGGTTAAGAGCATTGATGGAGTCCTGTTGGATCAGACTGATGCGGTTGGCGCAGTAACGGTATCTTTTGGAGGCAGGAAGGGAGTAAAGATCCGTATACGAACCGTCGGGATTGAGGAAGAGTACCTGACCGGAGATGGTTGCCTTTTTTTCCGGGAGCAGCGCGGTGAGGACGTTGATGAGCATACTTTTTCCGGCACCGGATTCACCGGCAATTCCGAGATGGCAGCCTTTTGGGATGGTAAGTGAAAGGCTGTCGAGAATGAAATGTTCCTGACCGTCTACGGAGAGCTTCAGCGTTACATTTTTCAGCTTTAAGAGATCGAGAGCGTTTTTTTCAGTCATAAATGGTCATCTCCCTGTCAGAATGTTCACCGCTGTCGAAGATTCCGTGCGCGCATACAGTGATGAAGCAAATTGCGGCGGCCGGAGCCAGGATCAGATACGGATGCGGAATCAGGAACGAGCGGTATTGATATAGGATGCTACCCCAGTCCGGATTCGAGTAATCAGTACCAAGGCCAATGTAGGCAAGTCCGGCGTACTGGATGATCATTCCGCCGATGCGGTTGCCCAGAAGAACAAGCAGCTGTCGTCTGATATTCGGAAAAATATGAAAGAAAATAAGGCCAGTGTCGGTCAGGCCGACAATCCGTTCCGCTTCAATAAATTCCTGTTTTTTGATGCCGCAGGCAAGGTCGTGGGACTGGATGATGTAATCGCCCATGTTGCCAAGTCCGAGGACGATACCGATCAGCATGGGGCTGAATCCGAAAATGGCAGAAAAGACAAGTGCAAGGATGAACGAAGGAAGGATGAGAGAGAGGTCGGCAGCCAGCTGAATGACGGTATGCCAGAAGCGGTTGCAGAATGCGCTGACAAGACCGAGCGATACGCCGAGAAAAAAGGAGATCGCTACGCCGAGAAATGTCACTTCCAGGGTTCGAAGCCCGCCGGATGCAAGCAGAGAGTAGACGTCACGTCCGAGATTGTCCGTTCCAAGCCAGTGTTCACTGTCAGGAGAGAGAAATTTGGCGGAGAGATCCACTGATTTTATGCTGTACTTTGGTCCGACGAGAAAAAAGAGAATAAACAAAGCGAGTGCGATAAGCAGAAATCTGCGGACGCCCTTTCGATTTTTTTGTTTTTTCATTCAGCGCCTCCTTACATCGATGAGCTGCAGGAGCAGGTTCAGGATAAGGTGTACAAAAAACATCCACAGAATTACGACCAGAATGTAGGACTGCATCACGGTGTAATCCCTGGAATTCATACTGTCCACAAGAAAGTAACTGACACCCGGAATCGCAAAGGCGAATTCGAGGACGGTGCTTCCGCCGAAGAGAAATGCAAAATTGCTGGAAACGGCGGAAATGAGGCGGCAGATCACGGGTCGGGATGCGTGATGAAAAAGGACCTCTTCCTTTGAAAAACCGCGGGATACTGCGAAACGCACGTAGCTTTTATCCATTTCTTCGCGGAAAGCTCTGCGCACGATACGCGTCAGTCCGCCGACAGAATAAAGCGTTGTCAGGGCAATTGCCATGAGGAGGGAAAAGATGCCGTTTCCGGTAAAGAAACGGACCAGTCTGAATTTGACGCCAAAAAAATAAATGATAACGATGGTTGTGATAAAATTCGGAACCGACTGGGAGAGAACCGCGAGCGCGGAACTGATCCGGTCACACATTCCGCGCGGTCGGAGCGCAGCCCGGTATCCGCAGAAGAACGAGAGGATGGAGCTGAGGATGATGCCGACGCCGCCGATGCAGAAAGACCACGGCATTTTCCGCAGAAACTGCGCCTTGATGTCAAGACCGGTTGAGAGCGTGACGCCCCAGTCTCCCTGCAGGAAATCTTTCATCCAGATCACATACTGAAACCACAAAGGCCTGTCGAGCCCAAGTTTATGTGCAAAGAAAGCGATGTTTTCCTCAGTACGGGGAAGTTTATGCGCTTCCAGCATATAATCTACAGGGCTGACAGGCATGGCTCTTACTATGAGAAATGCAATGACAGATCCGGCTAAGAAAATGAACAACCATCTGAGTAAAAAATTTACCGCATTTTTCATTTTGATACTCCGGAAATCTGACAGTTCGGAATTAGTTCAGGCCGAACTGATCGTTGATGATGTAATAGTCTCCGCCGTAAGGTGCATAATTTGCAAGTTCGTCGATCACAGCGGCATGGAACTGGGAGTCGATCAGGTAGATGACCGGAACATCCTCAGCAACCTTTTCCTGGATGTCGATTGCGATCTGATTTCTCTCGTCGCCAACCGGGCAGTTGTCAAGTTTCTCAAGCATTGCGTCCACATCCGGGTTACTGTAACCGTTGTAGTTGGTGCTTCCGCCGGTCTTGAAGAATGCGTTCAGCTTTGTGGCCGGATCACTGGTGTTTCCGGTGTATCCGCCGTAAAGGATGAGATCATAATTGCCTTCGCCCGCAAATTTGTCCATTCCTCCGTCAAGGATGTTGGTTGTCGTCTGGATACCTGCTTTTTCAAGCTCGGAAGCCATGATCAGCATCATGGACGGAAGCTCCGGGTGCATGTTGTAGGTTGTGATTTCAAAGGAAAGATTTTTGCCGTCCTTGTCTACGTAGCCGTCTCCGTCTGTGTCAGTGTATCCGGCATCTGCGAGATACTGTTTTGCCTGCTCGACATCCGTCTGAAAATCGATGTCTGCATTGAATGCAAATTTGTGGCCGAAGAATCCGGTTGCCGGAAGACAGCCATACAGTGCGTCTACCATCTCGCTGCGATCCATAACGAGGCTGATTGCCTTGCGGACATTCAGGTCGTCAAGCGGAACTCTCTGCTCGTTCAGGATGGCGAAGTACTGGTAGCCACCGTCAAAATCAAGTACGTGATAGCCTTCCTCCTTCAGCTGATTGGAAGCTTCCGGAGTCAGTGCATAGGCCATGTCGAGCTCGCCGCTCTCAAATGCCTGCTGCATGGAAGTGGAATCTGAGAACTGCAGAAGAGTGATGTCCGGGCGGTTTGCAGCCTGGTCATCGTAATACGGGTTTGGGGTGGCATCAATGGAGTAGCCGGCCTCAACTGCAGTCGGCATCCACGGGCCGGTGTAAACGGCAGTACCGTCATCCAGTGTCTTATAGACGAAGCTGTTCATCTCGCACAGTGCAGACTGCAGTACCGGAGTAGGACGCTCGGTTGTCATGGTCAGTTCATAAGTGTCGTCTGCGGTGGATGTGATCTTACCGCAGGTAGAGGTGCCGCCGTTGGTCTCCTGACCCTCATTCATGCAGTCAGCGAGCGCATATGCATCCACCTCTGAACCGTCGGAGAATTTGACGCCCTGTTTCAGTGTCAGCTTCCAGGTTGTGTCATCTTCACGCGTTGCAGTATCTACAAAGCGGGAATAAAGATCTCCGTTGGCATCCTGCATGTAAACAGTCTCTGCGATGCCGTCGCCGGTCAGTGCCCAGCCGTTGGCAGCGTCCACACCGTCCGGAAGGTAGGTTACGCCTACGGTATAGTGTTTTGCTGAAGTATCCGCAGATTCTGCAAATGCGGTCGTGCTGGTAAGTGTTACTGCTGCCAGGAGCAGTACGGAAAGTTTTTTCCAACGTGTTTTCATAAAAGTTTCCTCCTGAAAATAAAAAATAAAACGGTCCAAACAGGCAAAAATGCGCTGTTATGGCCGTTTTTACACAACAGAGAAACGCCGTGGTAACACGACGAAAATTTTATGCAGCAGGTCTTCTGGCTCGTGCATCTGAAAAAATCGCGAAGTTTACAGCCTTCTCAGGCAGTTGCCCAATGACTGATTTTCATCATGAAAACTTCTCTGCACTTACAGCGGCGGTTCCGCCCGTGATTTTCACACGGTTCTCTATTCTCCGGATGTCGTGCATTTTTTGTATCCGGCATCCGGCACTGCAATTTTTCTATCACTCATTATAGTGGGCGGAATGGAAAAGCGCAATTCTCAGATTCTGACATCGTATTTTGAAAAATTGCGCTCAGAGCGAAAGAGAAAAGGGAGAAACCGGTTCGTTTTTTTGCAGGAAATATGATATAATTCAGAGGAAACGGTTTGCGGGCAAAAGAAGGACCGTTAGGGGATTGTTTGAAATCCTGCGTTTTGATTGCGGAAATTTGTTATTATTACTACATTTTGAAAGAGGCATCTTATGGATTATACAAACCGTTTATCAGAAGAAAAAAGGGCGGAGAGCTGTTTCGGCGGCTCGCCCCAAACGCCGCAGATTGTACGTGTTCACTCGATCGATACCGGAAAATTCGGATGGTGGTCATTTCCGCTTCATAAGCACAGATCGTGTGTTGAGCTGACGCTTGTACGAAGCGGTAAAGGGATTTTTCACCGCGATGAGCAGGAGTGGCAGGTAAAACGAGGGGATTTGAAGATCAAAGTACCAGGCACACTATATTCGGAATATACCGACGAGAAGAATCCGCTTTCTCAGATTACGATTCTGGTAAGCGGCAGTGAGGTTCTTCCGTTTTTTAGGGAATATATGCATCGGGAGGATCTTTCGCCGGTTCTTTCCGTCGGCGAAGAATTTCCATTTCTTGAGCAGCTGTTTTGCTATGTACAGCGTGTCTTCGAGGGAGAAAGTGCATGCCGCGGCGAACTGCTTGGACAGCTGACGGGTGTATTGTTTGCGATGTTGCATGAAAAGCTGCCGGGACTTCGCGGAAGCGAAAAGCTATATACGGTGACAGAACAGAAAGTGCGCGAGGCAGCTCGTTATCTGACGGAGCATTATTTCGAAAATCCGACCCTGGACGAGCTCGCATCGCTGTTTGACATCAGCGCCTATTATCTGTCCCGGAAGTTTCATGAGTTGACCGGTTTTACGATCAATCAGTATATCGTACACCTGAAGATCGGGGAAGCGGAGCGGCTTCTGATTTATGAGGATCTTCCAATTAAGGAAATCGCGGGCCGGTGTGGTTATCCGAACCTGCAGTATTTCTATGCGACCTTCAAAAAGCATGCGGGATGCACGCCGCTTGAATTGAAGGAGCGGTATTTATAACATTTTTGAGGGTGGCTTTTTGTTGCGCGCCACGTGGTATGGTGCTATACTCGAAGCAACACAGAAAACAGCTGTCAATGAAGGGGTTTTTTGGCAGCTGTTCTTTGATTCCTTTGATTTTAGGGAGATTTTTATGACGAAGAAAGACTGGTATGAGGCCGGAGATCAGATCCGAAATCTCGTACAGGATGCAATTGAT
>CAKRPI010000105.1 GCA_934376945.1 uncultured Lachnospiraceae bacterium
ATTCCTTCCGTAATCTTGCTGCATGGTCTTTTTACGATAACATTTTTAAACATAATTTTTCTCCATTCTGCCCGGCCTTGCTGCGGGCTGACTCTTCCGTCTTTGTTATCTTTTCTGTCTCTTTTGTCTCTTTTGCCTTTTCTGTCTTGTCGGCCTTTTCTGTCTCTTCGCGTTCTTCTGTCTTCGCTTTCTTTTCTGCCGTTTTTTCACAGAGTTCACGCCGAACACACATAAGACTTCTTTGTTGCAGATCTATAATACTATACTTCGGCAATTATTTGTACTGTTTCTTCACAAATATCCGTATCACTTACAATACCTTTGACAGGAATTCCCTGAGACGCTCATTTCTCGGATGAGAAAAAAATTCCTCAGGCGTATTTTCTTCTTTGATCAGTCCCTCATCCACAAAAAGAATCTTCGTTCCGACCTCCCTGGCAAATCCCATCTCATGCGTAACGATCACCATCGTCATCCCCTCATCTGCCAGTTCGCGGATCAAATCCAGTACTTCTCCGACCATTTCCGGATCAAGCGCTGAGGTCGGCTCATCAAACAGCATTACCTCCGGATTCATTGCAAGTGCACGTACAATTGCAATTCTCTGCTTCTGACCTCCGGAAAGTCGGTTCGGATACTCATCCGCCTTATCCTCCAGTCCAATCCTGCGCAGCAGGCGCAGTGCATTTTCTTTTGCCTCTGCCTTCGTCTGCATCTTTAAGCGAACCGGGGCAAATGTAATGTTGTCCAGTACCGTCATATGCGGAAAGAGGTTAAAATGCTGAAATACCATTCCCATCTTCTGACGCATTTTGTTAATATCATTCTGCGGATCGGTAATATTGGTTCCGTCAAACCAGATCTCACCTCCGGTCGGCTCCTCCAAAAGGTTCAGGCAGCGCAAAAAGGTACTTTTTCCGGAACCGCTTGGCCCGATCACTACAATTTTTTCGCCCTGATTGATCGTATAATTAATACCGTTTAATACTTTCAGTCCATTAAATTCTTTTTTTAATCCCTTAACCTCGATCACCCTGCTTCAACCTCCTCTCCAGAAAGCTTACTCCGAAAGACAGGATCATAACACATGCAAAGTAGACAGCGGCAATAAAAAACAACGGCATCATCGGCGCCATAGTCCGGCTTCTCACAAGATCCGATGCACGCGTCAGATCGACTACTGCGATATACCCAACGATTGATGTCTCTTTGAGCACAGCAATTCCCTCATTGCAAAGCGCCGGCAATGCTGATTTGAAAGCCTGCGGAAGAATAATGTAGAGAATTGTATCAAATGCGCCCACACCAAGGGAACGTCCTGCTTCCATCTGTCCTGCATCTACGGAATTGATACCTCCGCGCACGACCTCTGATACGTAAGCCGCCGAGTTCAGCCCCATTGCAATGCAGCAGACTACTATTTTATTCGGAAAACCTGCCATAATGACAAATGCCATGATCAGCAGCTGTACCACAAGCGGCACGCCACGCACGACCGCCACATAAAGTGCAAGTATCTTATCAATAATAAAATACAGCACATATCCTGCTTTTTTAACTGCTGTAACCGGCTTTCTCTTTTTGACCTGCACATACCCATACCGAAGCATGGCAATCACAATCCCAAATATAAGTCCGACCACAATCGATACCAGCGTGATCAGGATTGTATTCTCAAAGCCTGTTAAAAATACCTTATAACGGTCATCACGGATAAATGTTTTTACAAACTCCGCTTTGATCTCATCCATCCAGCCCATAATCCTGCCTTTCTTATGAAGCGGACATTTTAATCCGCCACTCCTGCTCCCGATACAGCGCCATACAAGTACGTAAATCAGCAGTGAAGCGGATACCTCTGATCCGCTTCACTCATTTCACTGCAACGGACACTCGCATCCGCTTCGCTTCCTGCTCATAAACAACTATTCTGTCTTTTTACTCTGTCACTGCTTCTGTTGCTGCTTCTGTTGCTGCTTCTGTTGCTTCCTCACTTGCAGCTTCTGTATCTGCTTCGGAAGCAGCTTCTGATTCTTCATTTAATGCAGAGGATTTTGCGCTTTCATCTATAATGTACTGGTCGATCGTTCCATTCTCCTTCAGCGGAACAACGATTTCATTCACCTTCTCGATCAGATCTGTCTCACCCTTTGCTGCGGCTACTGCATATTCCTCCTGAGTTGAATTTCCGTTTGCATACACTGCCTCAAAGCATTTCAGTCCTTCGTTTACCGTACAGAGATTTTCTGCCAGCTGTCTGTCGCAGACAACTGCCTGTACATCACCTGCATTCAATCCCATTGCAGCAATAGTCAGATCCTTGTACTGCTGCACAGAAGCGCCGCTTCCTGCCAGAACGCCCATGTTTACCTCATCGGAAATCAGGAAATCACCTGTCGTGCCAAGATGAACACCTACCGTATAGCCTACCAGATCATCAATACTCTTTACGTCCTCGTTGTCATCTTTTACAACGATGTACTGGCTGGACTCACAGTACGGCACAGAAAATTCCATCGCTTCTGCCCGGTCCTCTGTCACTGTAATTGCTGCCAGTGCCAGATCTGCCTCGCCGTTCTCCAGATACATGGAAAGGGAATCAAAGGATACATTAATAACCTCCAGTTCCACTCCAAGACCATCCGCAATGTCCTTTGCGATATCCAGGTCAACCCCTACTACATTTTCGCCTTCCATATATTCAAACGGCGGCCATGCAGCATCCGTTGCCACTACCAGCTTTCCTTTTTCCAGAACACGTTCCAGAGCAGTCTGATCATCTGCCAGAGAAGTAAATCCTGCACTCAGGCTAATCACCATTGTCAGTGTCATACAGATTGCGGCTATTTTTTTCATAATGCATTCCTCCTCGCATTTCTATGCATGTCATTCTCAATATCTCTCATGACATCTTGTATATTTATGCAAGTATATTATACCTTATCGTATAAAAATGCAAGCATTTTTTTATATTCATTCTTCGAGCATTGTGTTGATCCTGCGAAAACCGCTACGGTCCTTTTCTTCCATCCATGCCCATACCTGCTCGGCAAGCTCTGCCAGCGTACTGTCCCCAAAGCAGATTTCTCCTCCGTAAATACTCATCCCCTCCGCGATGGCCTGCTGTGCCTCCAGATATTCTTCGTAATGCTCATCCCCCTCTACAAAATCATTCTGTACGTCAATTCCATATTTTTTCTGAAACAGCCGCTTCAGCTCTTCTGTATTGGCCGCTTCCTTTTCTCCGAAAAATACCGGTCCGAGCACCTCATACAAAAACTCTTTGCGGCGTTCCCGCTCCTCCTCATCACACGCAATCAAATACGGACTGCTCTGCCAGTCTTTGCTGTTCTTTTCATATTTTCCCCCTGCATTTTTATACGCTGTCATATTCTCATCCCTGTTCTCCCGCCGCGTGCTCTGTTTCCCTCCTGCTTTTCTTCACCTTCTGATCCGTTTTTTCGTTTCCTTCCCCTTGTTTTTAAAATATCATATTGTATGAATAATGTCAATTATTATCTGTTATGCAATCTCACGGTGTCCCATTTTCTGTCACTAAAATACCGGATAGCATGATTCAGCCATCCGGTATCTGATTTACCTCTGTTTTTTCACTGTTTTATCTTCTCTTTTATCCTTTGATAATAATGAACAAAAGATTCATTTATGAATACTGTTACTTTTTTTCTCCCGGAAGAGCACCGAACCGCACCTTGATATATTCCTCGATTGCTTCCATCGTTCCTTCAAATCCAAGTCGTTCACTGTTGAGGCACAAATCGTAGTTGCGGGCATCTGTCCACTCCTGTCCTGTATAGTAACGATAAAAATCACTGCGATACTTGTCGGTCCGTTCTACAAATTTTTCGACATCCTTTCCGATGTAAGCACGGCGCTCAACTGCCTGTCTGACACAATACTCTTTGGAAGCATGTACAAAGACACTGACTACATTATCATAATCCTTCAGCACATAATCTGCCGCACGTCCGATAATTACGCAGGACTCACGCTGCGCAAGCTCCCGGATAATCTTTGCCTGATAATTAAACAGGTTATGATCACTGACAAACTCATCACTGCCTGGTGCAATAAGCTTTCCTCTATACTCGCCATGAACCTTTCCAAAAAAGAGCGGTGTACGCTTCAGCTTTTCATCTGCCTGATTAAACAGCTCCTCTGCGATTCCACTGTCTTCTGACGCCATTTTGATGATCTCGTGCTCATAAAATCCAATTCCGAGATCCTCTGACAGCATCTTCCCGATGGTTTTTCCTCCGCTTCCAAAATGTCTGGCAATTGTAATTACTACGTTTTTCATAGTCTCGCCCCTTTTACTTTAATCTTATGATGCAGGATTGTGAGAGTACAAAGTACGGAACATTCCGTCTGCCCTTACTCACCAAGATACGCCTTCTTTATTGATTCATCGTTCATCAGCACCTGTGCATCACCGGACTGTACAATTCTTCCGGTTTCCAGCACATACGCACGATCTGCGATCGAGAGCGCTTTTTTTGCATTCTGCTCAACAAGAAGTACGGTTGTACCTGACTTGTTCAGGCTCTGAATAATATCAAAAATTTCATTTACAAGAATCGGAGAAAGTCCCATCGACGGCTCGTCAAGCAGCACGATTTTCGGCTTTGACATCAGAGCGCGGCCCATCGCAAGCATCTGCTGCTCACCGCCCGAAAGTGTACCGGCCATCTGATTCTGACGCTCTTTCAGACGTGGGAAGCGCTTGTATACCATCTCCAGCATTTCATCGATCTCCGCCTTGTCTTTTCTCGTGTAAGCACCCATTTTCAGATTCTGGTAAACGGACAGCTGCGCAAATACACGACGGCCTTCCGGAACATGTGCCATTCCAAGGCTTACGATCTTATGCGCCGGAACCTTTGTGATTTCTTTTCCCTCAAAAACCACACTGCCCTTCTTCGGGGAAAGCAATCCGGTAACCGTGTGGAGGATCGTCGTTTTGCCTGCGCCGTTTGCTCCGATCAGCGCAACTGTTTCTCCCTCGTTTACCTCGAAGGAAATTCCCTTGATCGCCTGAATCATTCCATAGTATACCTGCAGGTCCTTTACTTCAAGCATTGCCATTTGTCCATTCCCTCCTTACTCACCAAGATATGCCGTGATAACCTGCGGATTATGCAGTACGTCTGCTGTTTTCCCCTGTGCAAGCACTTCACCGAAATTCAGCACCGTCAGTTCTTCACAAATTCCGGAAACGAGACGCATATCGTGCTCAATCAGCAGAACGGTCATATTGAAATGATCCCGCACAAACCGGATCATATCCATCAACGCCTGCGTTTCATTCGGGTTCATGCCGGCTGCCGGCTCATCCAGAAGCAGAAGCTTCGGCTCAGTCGCCATTGCACGCGCAATCTCCAGCTTACGCTGCTTACCATAAGGAAGATTGGAAGCCAGCGTATCCGCCTCATTCTCCAGCTCAAACACACGCAGAAGCTCCATGGCCTGCTCGTTCATCTGTTTTTCTACCTTGTGATAGGCAGGCGTATGAAAAATTCCTGCCAGGAATGAATATTCATGTTTATTGTGGAGACCTACCTTTACGTTATCGAGCACTGACATATCCTTAAAAAGACGGATATTCTGGAACGTACGTGCAATCCCGGCCTTACTGATCTCGATTGTGCTTTTTCCCGTCAGCTCCGTACCGTCCAAAACAACACTTCCCGTATCCGGCTTATAAACACCGGTGAGCAGATTAAATACTGTTGTTTTTCCGGCTCCGTTCGGTCCGATCAGACCGTAAAGCTCTCCTTTTTCGATCTTAATGTCAAATCCGTTTACGGCACGAAGACCGCCGAATGAAATTCCAAGATTTTTTACTTCGAGCATTGCCATTTTATGCATCCTCCTTTTCTGTGTTCTTTTTGAAAAGGCGTTTCAGTGAGTAACGCTCGCGGAACTGCTGTGCTGCAGGACTCCAGCTAAAGAGCATGACAGCAATCAGTACGATCGCATAGATCAGCATACGATACTTCTGCATGGAACGGAGCAGCTCCGGAAGGATATACAAAACAGACGCTGCAATCACAGAACCACGGATGTTTCCGATGCCGCCAAGCACGACGTATACGAGGAACATGATCGACATATTATAACCAAATTTCGCACTTGTTGCTGCAAGAGATGAATAATTATGCGCATACAGTGCGCCGCCCATTCCGGCAATCGCCGCCGAGATTGTAAATGCCATCAGCTTATATCTTGTGATATGGATTCCGATCGACTCCGCTGCAATACGGTTATCGCGAATCGCCTTGATTGCACGGCCGTCTCTTGACTGGATCAGGCGCAGCACGATAAACAGCGCGATCAGAAGCAGAACAATGCCGATCGTGAACGTTGCATCTCTTGAGGTTCCTGTAATTCCCTGCGGTCCCTTGATGATAACTACTCCATCCGGTTCCATTCCAAGCGACATGGAATCCTTGATTGATACGTGAAGACCGTGACTGTCCTTTCCAACGTACAGAATATTCAAAAAGTTTTTGATGATCTCACCAAATGCCA
>CAKRPI010000106.1 GCA_934376945.1 uncultured Lachnospiraceae bacterium
CTGCATGATGCTCATTGTGCTTGAGCATGTAATCAAGCAGCGCCGCTGTCTTATCTCCGCAGTCATTGCAGCTGCCACAGTTATCGGATGCGCAGCCATGTTCATGGCTGTGCGTATGCTCGTGGCTGTGTGTATGAGCGTGCTCATGGTCATGGCCATGTGCAATCGGATTGCCATTTTCGTCATGAATAATATGCATATCCGTTCTCCTTTCTGAATGCCTCTTCAATTCCTTCTGAATATTCCGGAACCGCAGAAACCTTTGTAACGCATTCATTCGCAATCCGCATTGCTGTTTGTTCATGAACGTTTTTTCTTTTTGTTAATTTTTTGACATTCCCGAATATTCTTTTGCATTTGGCTGTATTATAACATATTACTTTTTTCTTCTCAACAACTGCAATGTACTTTTTTGAAAACTTTATACAGAAACTTTACACATAAAAAGAAAAAACCCGCACGGCTTTTCCCGTGCAGGTTTACTCCCACTAATTTTGTTTAAAAACCATCTTCATGCAATCTGCATAAATTACGTTATTCGTTAAAAATTCTACATCCCTGCAGTGCCAAAACCTACCATGGAATCAGTGAATTCTCCGTCTTACTGTCACGCAGCATCAGGTCTGCCACTACTTTTTTCGGATCTTTTCCCTCAAACAAAATCTGGTTTACCTGCTCAATGATAGGAAGCTCTGTATCATATTTTTTTGCAAGCGTCATCGCTGCTTTCGCAGAATAAACGCCCTCCACAACCATATTCACTTCTTTCATGGCCTCTTCCATCGTATAACCCCTGCCAAGCAAAATCCCGGCACGGCGGTTACGGCTGTGCATGCTCGCACACGTTACGATCAGGTCGCCGATCCCTGTCAGGCCGGAAAAGGTCTGCGGATTTCCGCCCATACGAATTCCAAGTCTTCCAATCTCAACAATTCCCCGCGTAATAAGCGCCGCTTTTGCATTATCTCCGTATCCCATTCCGTCTGCAATACCCGCCGCAAGTGCAATTACATTCTTAAGAGCACCGCCCAGCTCAATTCCAAGCATATCCGAACTGATATAAACACGGAACATCGGTCCCATAAACAGTTCCTGCAAAAAACGTGCTGTTTTTTCCGTATGCGCACCGATCACACACGTTGTTGGGAGCAGCCTAGCCACTTCCTCTGCGTGACTTGGCCCGGAAAGAACAGCTGCATCAGCCTGCACAAGTACCTGCTCCAGAATATCCGTCATCGTAAAAAGTGTCTCTTCTTCAATCCCTTTTGCCGCACTGATCACGTATGTACCAGGTGCCACATACTCTTTGAGCTTTTCTGCCGTCTCACGCATACATTTCGAAGGCACCACCATCACAAGCACTTTCTTTCCGCAAACAGCCTGCTCAAGATCCGACGTGATCTTCACCTCATCCGGGATTCTGATCCCAGGAAGCTTGGAACACTCTCTCATCCTCCGCATACGCTCAGCTTCTTCTTCGCGATGCGACCACAAGGTCACTTCATTTCCATTTTCATTCAGAAGCATCGCAAGCGCCGTTCCCCAGCTGCCTGCCCCAATCACACCTATCTTTTCCATTTCCTTCCATCACCTCCGCTGCATTTTTATCATCAGCTACAACAACTGCCTCTGTATTTACTGTATTTACTGTATTTACTGTATTTACTGTATCGCTCTGCGCATCCGGCAAAGCAGACACTCTTTATTGCTTTTTATGAAACAGGTATGTCTTACGTTCTTCACCGTGTACCAGACGTACGATATTGGCACGATGCATCCAGAATGCAAGCACCGCAAGCGCAGCCGCCACCAGATACATTTCATTCAGATAGCGCTGCGTCATTCCGAACATTCCCTTCTGTCCGAAAAAGACCAGTTCTGCCAGAAACCCAATATACACCAGCAAAGAACCAAGTGATACATAATGAGTCAGTGCCACCGTAATTCCAAATACCGCAATTCCAAGCAATGTCATCTGCCAGCTCATCGACATGATCAGGCCTGCCGTTGCTGCAATCCCTTTTCCTCCGCGGAAATTCATGTAAAACGGGAAATTATGTCCAAGGATCACACCTGCTGCCGTATAAATCGACAGAAGCGGCAGGATTTCCGCATACCGGCCATAAAACAGTGTTCGCACCACAAGCACAGCAATCACACATTTAAACGCATCGCCAAGCAGTGTGATTGCTCCTGCCTTCGTTCCAAGCGTGCGGAGCATATTTGTTGTCCCGGCATTTCCACTTCCACATTTTCTGATATCAATTCCGTGCATCTTTCCATAGATATAGCTTGTCTGAAACAAACCGAATACATATCCTATGACCATACAGATCAAACGTTCCATTTTTCTTCCTCTTTTCCAGTCCTTGTCCTTTATTTTTCTCCGTCCTTACGTTCCCGGATGATAAACTTCAAAGAGGTTCCCTTGAATCCGAATGTATCCCGGATTTTGTTTTCCAGATATCTTGTATAAGAAAAATGCATCAGTGCCTTGTCATTGACAAAAATAACAAATGTCGGAGGCTTCACAGCAACCTGTGTAATATAGAACAGACGCAGTCTCTTTCCTTTATCCGTCGGCGGCTGCTGCAGTGCCACAGCCTCGGCCATGATTTCATTGAGAACGCCGGTCGCCACACGCATGGACTGATTTGCAAGCACCATATCAATCGTTTCAAACAGTCTCGATACACGCTGCCCCGTCTGAGCAGAAATAAAAAGGATTTCCGCGTACGGCATATAAGAAAGCACCTGCCGTATTTCCTGTGTATATTTGTAAATCGTTTTATCGTCCTTCTCTACGGCATCCCATTTATTCACCGCGATCACAATTCCCTTACCACGGTCATGAGCAATTCCCGCAATTTTTGCATCCTGCTCCGTTACACCTTCCACTGCATCAATCAGAATGACCACAACATCCGCCCGATCTACCGCCGTTACAGTCCGAATGATACTGTAACGCTCCAGCTCCTCTTTGATTTTACTCTTGCGACGCAGTCCTGCTGTATCGATAAAAACATACTCATTACCGTTCCACTTTACACTTGTATCCACCGCATCACGTGTCGTACCTGCAACATCTGAAACGATCAGACGGTTTTCCCCAAGAATACGATTGATCAACGAAGATTTTCCGACATTCGGCTTTCCGACAATTGCAATCCGCGGCCGCTCGTCCTGCTCATCCTCATCCTGCTTCTCTTCAAAGCACTCAATCACATGATCAAGCATATCGCCAACACCAAGCTTATTACTTGCAGAAATCGGATACGGATCACCGATACCGAGGTTATAAAACTCATATACATCTGCCATATTTCTTTCAAAATTATCAACCTTATTTACAACAAGCACGACCGGCTTGCGAGAGCGGCGAAGCATATCGGCAACCTTCGCATCTGCATCAACAAGTCCCTGCTTACAGTCTGTCAAAAACAGAATTACATCTGCTGTATCAATCGCGATCTGCGCCTGGTCTCTCATCTGAGCGAGAATTACATCACTGCTGTCCGGTTCGATTCCGCCGGTATCGATCAGTGTAAAATTCACATTCAGCCACTCTACATCTGCATAAATACGGTCACGTGTCACACCGGGTGTGTCTTTTACAATCGAAATATTTTCTCCGGCAAGCGCATTAAATAATGTCGACTTGCCCACGTTCGGTCTGCCCACAATTGCTACAATTGGTTTGCTCATAGGTTTTCCTCCTTCTTTGCTTCTATTCTTCCCCAGTCACTGCACACACCAGATCATGTCCGTCTGATTCTACAATACGTACCGGTATATTCAGCGCTGCCTCTACTTCTTCTATTGTCAGATCATCCAAAAATACCCGTTCCCCGGCACGGATCATATTCGTCGGAAGAAGCAGCTCTTCTCCCAGCTCCTGATCCTTCAGCTGCGCAATCAGATCCTGACCGGTAATCAATCCGGAAACTGTAATCGATTCCCCGAAGAAATCATTGCGGATTTCAAAAACCTGCAGCGTAATACCCGGATATACTCCCTCAATCTGCGCTCCAAGCTTTTTCAAAAACGGGCCGGCCAGCCGACCGGTTGCCAGTGAAACGCGCCTTTTCCGCATTTTCTTATCCGGCTGTACTTCCCGTTCCCGCAGCGCTTCCGCCACTTCTTCCTTTAAAAGCCGCAGCATTCCGACTCCGTTCTCCAGCTGAAGATACCCGTCATACCGTTCCTCCTCCGGAAGCGGGCGATCGGCAAGCAGATACCATTCATCCGATGCATGGATAAAATGTACCCCGTACTTCGGAAAAAGCTTTTTCTGCCAGGCCTCAATCTGATCGATCACCTCTCCTGCTGACTGCGCATCAAACGGCTGAAGTGGATACAGCCCCTCCCGGTACTTCGAAAGGCCGACCGGTACCACGGAAACACTGCGAAGCGCCGGAAGATACGAAGTCATATCCGAAATGGAGCGTTCCAGCTCTGCCCCGTCATTGATACCACGGCAAAGTACAATCTGACCGTTTAGCTCGATTCCCGCATCTGCCAGTCGGCGAATCTTCGGAAAAACATCTCCTGCAAAACGATTGTGCAGCATCCTGCAGCGAAGCTCCGGATTCGTAGTCTGAAATGAAATATTGATCGGTCCAAGATGATAATGAATGATCCGGTCTATATCATGATCACTCATATTGGTAAGTGTTACGTAATTCCCCTGTAGGAAAGAAAGTCTGGAATCATCATCTTTAAAATACAGAGTTTCTCTCATTCCCGGCGGCATCTGATCGATAAAACAGAAAATGCAGTGATTTCTGCAGGAGCGATAATCATCCATCAGTGAGCTTTCAAATTCGATTCCGAGATCCTCTTCAAATTCCTTCTCGATTTCCAGCTCCCATTCCTCTCCATCTGCCTTGCGCACAAGAACAGTCAAATACTCTTCGTTCGTATAATAGTGGTAGTCAAACACGTCTTCAATCTCATGATCATTGACTGCCAGCAGTGTATCTCCCGGCTCAAGCTCAAGCTCCTGTGCAATGCTTCCCGGAAGCACCGCCCGGATCTTGTGCTCAAAATTCTTTTTCTTCATTCTTTTCGCGTTTCCTTAATAAAATAATATAATCTAGAATAAATTGTTTGTCAGCCAGTTCCATGCGGTAGACGGAACACTTTACCGCGTGGTATATCGACAAAAAGGAGCTGTGCAGCCAGCATAGCTCCTCTTTTGCAGTAGCCTTTATTTCTGCTTCAGAATCCGCATAGAATTCAGAAGTTCGTTAATCTTTTCCGTCGGTGATTCAATCTTGCTTAAGGTCACATCATGATTCAGATGATCAATGATCATTGCCAGGAAACGTGTCATATCCGCTTCTGCATAATACGGCTTTGTGAAAAGCTCCGGCATACGGTAATTCAGATTTGTTGTCACAACTTTTGTAATGTAGCCCTTTTCATAATATTCATCAAAATGCTCCAGACCATCCGTGAAAAGTCCAAAGGTCGTACATACAAACACGCGCTTTGCGCCGCGCTGCTTGATCTGCTTTGCAACATCGAGCATACTGTCACCGGAAGAAATCATATCATCTACAATGATAACATCTTTTCCTTTTACAGAATCGCCAAGAAATTCATGCGCTACGATTGGATTACGCCCGTTTACTACGGTTGAATAATCTCTCCGTTTGTAGAACATTCCCATATCCACACCGAGAATACTTGAAAAATAAACGGCACGGCTCATTGCGCCTTCATCCGGACTGATTACCATCAGATGCTCGTTATCAATCTGCAAATCATCCACTGTGTCTATCAATGCTTTTAAGAACTGATACGTTGCCATGAACGAATCAAAACCACTCAAAGGAATCGCATTCTGCACCCGTGGATCATGTGCATCAAAAGTAATAATATTGGAAACGCCCATGCTTACCAGCTCCTGCAGTGCCAGCGAGCAGTCCAAGGATTCCCGTTTGGTACGCTTATGCTGACGGCCTTCATACAGAAACGGCATTACGACGCTAATTCTTTTTGCCTTTCCTGTCGCTGCGGAAATAATACGCTTCAGATCCTGAAAATGATTATCCGGAGACATGTGATTTTCATATCCGCATACCGAATACGTAAGGCTGTAATTGCAGACATCCACCAGGATATACAAATCTGCTCCACGTACAGAATCATTGATCTGTCCTTTTCCTTCACCGGAACCGAATCTCGGACATTTGCAGTCGAGCAGATAGGAATCTTTGAGATAACCAGGCAGTCTTGCTGGTGCCGCATTGGCTTCAGCCGCCTCCCGACGGGTCTGTACAAGGTAGCGATTGACCGTATCAGCAAATTCACGGCAGCCTTCCAGTGCTGCGATCTTCAAAGGTCCTACCGGCAGAATATTTTCCAGATTGTCATATTCATACATAAATGAGCTGTCCTCCAGTTTCATTTTTATTCGTTAATTGACA
>CAKRPI010000107.1 GCA_934376945.1 uncultured Lachnospiraceae bacterium
ATAGCGGACTGGAAGAATATGTAGCATGGAGGAAAAAGAGCTTTGATGCGGCGCGCCGGATAGACTATGTAGGATATCTCGGACAGTACAACAGGTTTCCACAGCAGGAAATGTTAGTAAAGATGAGGCTGTATGAACTGGCAGATCTCAGCAGTAAAGACTGGTTTGATGAAAGAGCAAAAAAGCCGGCGGATGTGCTGAAAATTGATAAGAGAAAATTAAGGGATCTCATGCAGAAATACGGGCAGCAGTGTAAGTGGCTGAAAATGTATCAGATGGAGAAAAGGCTTGGAGTATATCTGGAAGAGAAAGAGGAAAAATGCCTGTTTGAGACGGTTGGAGAGTTCAAACTCAAAGAGTACGAGCAGGTGGCATCCTATCTGTCAGTGACTAAGTTTTGCAATCATGTAAAAAAATATCATGACAATCCGGATCGGGAGCACAGGAACTGGACCACCTATCAGGTAGCAACACACTACCTCGATTATTTGAGTATGTGTATCCAGATGGGATATGACATGACGGATACGATCAAGCTGTTTCCACACGATCTGTATGCCGCACATGACAAGATGGTTGTGGAAGTCAATAAACATAAGGCGGATGAGCGTAAAAAAGAGGTCAATCGGAAATATACCGACATTGCAAAAAAATATGATGCGATCAATAAAAAATACGGAATAGAGACAGAAAAGTATATTGTACGGCCGGTGCATGACGCGGCAGAAATGGTGGATGAAGGACGTATGCAGCACCATTGTGTTGGCGGGGACACATACCTGATGAAGCACAACAACGGAGACAGCTACATATTGCTGATGCGGAAGAAAGAAACACCGGATATCCCATATATCACGATCGAGATCCGGGGAACGCATATCATGCAATGGTACGGAGAGCACGACCACAAGACGGATCAGAAACAGGTAGATGCCTTTTTGAAACGATATGTGCAGCAGTTGAAACGGAAAGAACAGAAAAAGTCAGCGTAGGAGGGGAAAATGGAACAGTTGGAGTTAAATCTGGCGGAAGCCACCAGAGAGATAAAGGAAAAGCTGAATACGGTAGCGGAAAACTTTGTTTTTGTAGGATATCGCCTGCGGCAGATCCTGGACACAGGAGTGTTTGCGGATGCGGGATATACCAATATTTACGATTTCGCGGAGCGGGAACTGAGTTTGAACGCAACAGCGGTATCAAGATTTATGGCGATCAATAAAAAATATTCGGTGGACGGATACGGTCCGGAGCTGCGGGAGCAGTTTAAGGGATACGGGAGCAGTAAGCTGTCGGAAATGCTTACCATGTCTGAGGAGGACTGCGCGGTGATCGGAACGGACACACCGGTCAAACAGATCCGCGAGTACAAGAATTTTTTGAAGGAGGAGCCCAAAGAGGATCCGGATCAGATGGACTTCGGGGAAGGATCCGGGGAGCCGGAAAAAGAAGACGGGCTGAAAGCACTGTTGAAAGATTATTTTAGCCGGGAAATGGGAATGCTCCGTCGGATGCTGGATGATACGGCGACACCGGAGATCTTGCAGGAGCAGATGAATCCGACCGGAGTACATAACATCCGGTATAAGACAGCCTTTTTGATGCTCCAGGACATGCAGCATGGCGTCATGTACCGAGAATTTGGAGCGTCGCCTTTGAAATTGACGTGGAATGAACTGCTGGAACGGATCCGCGCCGACCTGCGGCCGGAATATGAAGCAATGGCGCAGAGGGAAAAGGAGAGAAAGGCAGAAGAAAAAGCAAAAAAAGATGTGGCACAGCCTGTTTCAAAGCCGAAAAAAGAGCCTGTTGCGACGTCGCAAACCAAGGAGCCGCCGGCAGCAGTGGAAAAAGAACAGGGGAATGTGGAGCCAGAACCGCAGATACCGGGGCAGATGGAAGTGGAGGATTATCCGGAAATAATGCCGGAAAAAAGTCCGGAAAGCGGCAAAAGTACCCTTACGCAGGACGAACCAGAAAAAGCCGCGGAGACGGTGGGAAAAGAGCCGGAGATTTTGGAAGAACCAGAGAAAAGTGGAGCACAAGACGAAGAAAATACGGTGAAAAGACTGGATCTTACCATGGCGGCATCCGAGGTATATGGTCTGGTACAGAAAGCTGACTATGAAACAGCGGTGCAAAAATGCAAAGAATTGTTGATTTTACTGAAAAGGAAGGTCGGCGCGGATGAAGAGTAAACGGACAAAGGCAACGTCATTTAGTCCGGAGACGCGGCAGAGGATCATACAGAGAGACGTTGGCTGTATCTTCTGCCGGGGCAACCGGCATATGCGGGATCAGCGCGGATGGGAAGAAACAATCTTTGATATAGCGCACATAGTAAACCGGAGTCAGGGCGGGCTTGGCGTGGAGCAGAACGGGGTGCTGGCGTGCCGCTATCATCACGGACTACTGGATAACGGAAATAAAGGATACCGGGAAGAAATGCTGGAATTTGCGGAAGATTACCTTAAAAGAATCTATCCGGACTGGAATCGGGATGCGCTGGTATACAAAAAATGGCAGTTTGGATAGGAGATGAAAAAGTGGAGAAGCAGAACAGCAGGGATTATAAGCATACGCTGAAAAGTGACAAACAGAACAGGTACGACGGAATGGAGCGGCTGCCACAGAGTGAACACGCCAAAAGGTGGTTTCGGGAAAAGCCGTTTGCACTGGGGTATGAAGAGGAACGAAAAAAACAGAAGAAAGGGGAAGTGAAGGAACATGAATAGATGCTTTTGCGACAGATGTGGGAAAGAGATCAAAGAAAAGAGCGCCGGGTACATAGCAACAAACCGCAGGGATCGGAAGAATGGAGATCTGCAGATCCAGAACAAATTTGAGGAAAAAGATTTTTGCGTGACCTGTATGAACGAAATTGAAAAATTTATTAAAACGAATCCGGAAGCGATAAAAATGAAGAACGAGCCGGAAGAAAAGCCGGAAACAAAGGAAAAGAAGAAAGTAGACATTGGGAAGATCATGGCGTTAAAGAATGCAGGATGGACAAATAAGAGTATCGCCGAGGAAATGGGAATGACGCAGAACGCGGTAGCGGTGCAGGTTTGCACATACAGAAAGAAACAGGCTGCAGAGAAAGGAGCACAGGATGAATAAAAAAGAAATTGCTGAGATCAAAAAACAGTTTATACCGGACAATTTATCGATTCGTGAGATATGCACGGCATATATCGATTACAACAAAAATGTTATATGCAGCAGTGCAAGCCAGTTTCTCACACTGCCGGAAAAAGAGCAGTTTAAATATATGCACATTTTCGAAAAAACATTGTCCGGAAGACTGGGAAAAAATCTTGTACAGGTGCCGGTTGCTGAAGACGGATGCAAGATGTGGCTGGACAGGATCCGGAAAGAGATGATTTGGGATGATCTGGTCGCAAGAATCATCGAAACTTACGGCTTTGCAGAAAACTATATGATCGTGCTGATCCGTGGTGTTTATGACATTCCGGGAAAATCAACTGCCGGTGATGATATGTTTGACGCATCAGACGAAGTATATGATTACATCATGTGCAGCTTGTGTCCGGTCAACACGGGCGCAGCAGTCCTTACATACGACAGCGAGCAGAATAAGATCAAGAGCCGGGAACGTGAATTTTGGGTGGATGAGCCGGTGGACGGATTCCTCTGGCCAGCGTTCAGTGATCGCTCAACGGACATGGATAATATGCTGATCTATAAGAAAAGCCCGGAAGCGAAGCAAATATATTTGATCGAGAGTCTTACGGGGCAGGCAGAGTTGACAACGCCAAAGGAAGAAAGAGCAGAATTTGAAAAAATACTGAGAAACGTGTTTGAAAAAACGCCGGATTACCAGACGATGAGAACGATCTTCCGAAATCTGTATGAAGTACAGATCGAGACCGCGGACGATCCGGAGCTGGTCAAGATCGGGAAAAAAGAGATAAAGCATGCGCTTACGCTGGCGGAGATATCAGATCAGGAGATGCGAAGATTTGAAACATACTACCCGGAGGATCGGGTTTTTGTTCTGAACAACATCCTGGATGCAAAGTTTAAGCTGAAAACGGATGCGGCAGAAATTAAAGTACAGCCGGAATCTATGGACAACATCGAGACGAAGGTGATCGATGGGCAGCAGTGGATCATGATCCCGGCGGCAGCAGCAGTGGAAGTGAATGGGATCTGCGTAGACACAGTTGAGCATAGCAAAGAATAGAATACGGTTGAAACACCGGCCGAAGGCGAAAGAAACCTGTTCATGTTGGTATCACGAAAAGCCATGACTGCCCGGTGCCGTAGCACCGGGAGGAAGGAGGCAATAAGAGAATGAATATTATGTTATTAAGCAATAATCAGAGAAAAATTAAAATTTAGTGGAGGAGCGAGAAATGGTAGATGCAGAGGAAACGAAACGGTTTAAGGCAAAACAACTGAGATATAAAAAGCCTATTGTCAAGAATCTTAACCTTGATTTCATCCAACAGGATTTGTGGGACATCCAAGAAGCCTGCGAAGAGGTGCATTGGTACACGGATTCCGAAGATGGGAATGATAGTCTTATCAATGCTCTTTCTGGGGACGAGGACGAGGCGTATGAATTTAGAATGGCTTTTGCTGATCTCTGCGCAGAATGCGAAAGAATGTCTGAGGATATCCAAGATGAATGGGTTCCGGATTGCTTCGACATATTCTTTGTTACAGCGGGAGCCGGAGAAACATACGGAGGACTGCTTGGCTTTGACGAGTACGAAAAGGACTACTTCGGAATAGGATGTTCTGATTCTTGGGCAGAGGATGAAACTAAAAAGAAACTGAAACAGATGACAAAGGACGAAATGATTGCTGCGGTCAGACAGTGTTTTAAGGTTTATTCCGCTTACGTCGGACTACGGAGCCGGTACGATAATCTGAAAGCGGCCATTGACATTTTGCGAGATCAAAATTCAGGGCACTTGCAGGTAGTAAAAGAGATCGAGAAACTTTATGAGGCAGCTGCCGCAGAGCAGGGGCGGTATGCAGAGTACAGCAAGGAATGGAGAGAATTTGAACGCTATACAGATGCGCTCCCGCCGGAGGCATGGATTGCGTAGGTAAACTGAGATTTAGCGGAGGAGAGTGTAAGAATGAAAAGTGTTTTGAAATATCCAGGAGCAAAGAATCGCCTTGCACCGTGGATATGCGAATATATACCGAAACATGATGTCTATTTAGAGCCGTTCGGCGGCAGTCTGGCGGTGCTTTTTAATAAGCAACGAAGTCATATCGAGACAGTGAACGACCTGCATGGTGAAGTGGTGAATTTCTTCCGCGTTCTTAGGGATGATCCGGATGAATTGAAACGGCTGATAGAACTTACTCCATACAGCAGAGCAGAGTATGACCTGGCTTATCAGGAATCCGATGTAGATGTTGAGAGGGCAAGGAGGTTTTGTGTTAGATGTTGGCAAGGGTTTGGCTGCGCAAACCTGTACCATAATGGATTCAAAAGCGGTCAGCAGACAAATAGCCCCAATCCAGCAAAAGCATGGGCGGAATATCCGGATGTCGTTACTCAGGCATCAAAGCGGTTGAAAGGTGTTCAAATAGAGAATCTCCCGGCGATAGAGCTTATCAAACGCTATAACACATCAGATGTTTTTATATATGCAGATCCGCCGTATTTACACAGCACCAGAAAAAAATATTTGTATAAGTATGAGATGACAGATGCGGATCATCTTGAAATGTTAAAAGCGTTGGCGGATCATCCGGGACCAGTGATGATAAGCGGATATGAAAATGATCTGTATAATTCCATACTTGAGGGATGGAGAAAAATAAAAAGGGATACATTGGCGGAAGCGGGAGTAAAAAGGGAAGAAATTTTGTGGTTGAATTACGCTGATGCCCAACTGTCATTTGAAGCAGACTTCCCGGAGGTGATGCCATGATTCAGTGCGATGGTCAAATCGAAATGACTGAATATCTGAAAGCACAAATAAAATGTGGAGCAGTAAAAGACCTCACTGCATGGATTAACAGCCAAGGAAAGGCGCAGTATGCGCAGATAGGCGAAGTAGTGAGTGATACATACGAAAGGTATAAGGATGACGCAGAGATAGTAGACAGATTAACCAATGCGGTATCGGTGTACGTGCTGAATCAGTCAATGGGATATATGAAGTATTTGAGAAGTGAGAGCGAGGTGTAGATTGGTGATAAACGGAGAATTGATAGTAGATAATTTCGCCGGAGGGGGCGGCGCTTCTACTGGGATTGAACTGGCAACTGGATACAGCGTTGATATTGCAATCAATCACGATCCGGAAGCTATCCGGATGCATAAGGC
>CAKRPI010000108.1 GCA_934376945.1 uncultured Lachnospiraceae bacterium
CCTTGATCTCTTTTACGGTGCACTTGAATACAGCCGGCTTGCCCTTCAGGCTTGCCTCATGATACTCCTCCGGGAAGGTAACGTTTACATCCAGCTCTTCACCGATCTTAGCGCCAACCAGCTGATCCTCAAATCCCGGAATAAAGCTGCCGGAACCGATTGTCAGGGAGTAATCCTCTGCCTTGCCGCCCTGGAACGGTACGCCGTCTACAGAACCTTCGAAATCAAGCTTGATCATATCGCCCTTCTCAACTGCTCTGTCATCTACGTCGATCATTCTGGAATTATTCTCGCGCTCTTTGTCTACTTCCTTCTCTACTTCCTCTTCAGAAACCTCAACTACAGATTTCTCTACCTCAACACCCTTGTAATCGCCAAGTGTTACGGCCGGCTTCAGAGCAACTTCTGCTGTGAAAATAAACGGCTTTCCTTCCTCGATCTGGGTTACGCTGATTTCCGGCTGAGAAACGATTTCCTCACCGCACTCTTTTGCTGCTTTGGAGTATGCTTCCGGAATTACGATATTTGCAGCATCCTCATAAAAGATACCTGCGCCATACATTTTCTCGATCATCTTTCTCGGTGCTTTGCCCTTGCGGAAGCCCGGAACATTGATCTTCTTCTTATCCTTCTGATAAGCCTTCTCCAGTGCAGCTCCAAACTCTTCTGCTGAAACCTCAATCGTCAGCTTAGCCATGTTTTTTTCCTGTTTCTCGACCTGTACACTCATTGTGTCCTATTCCTCCTTAAATCTAAACCGGCCACTGACGACCAGTCTTCTATTTTCGTCAGTCAAAACCGCATACTTCACCTATATGCAGTCATTTTGATAGTATAGCACAACAGCCCTGAAAACGCCAGCTTTTTTTACTTATAAATAATACCTTTTGCAAGCTCTTCCGCTTTCTTCTCCTCTGTCAGCTGTGCGGCGAGCGAAAGTGCAAACGGAATTGCTGTTCCCATTCCACGACTTGTAGTGATCGTTCCATCTGTCACAACCGGATCAAGTTCCACCTGTGCCCCTCTTAAGCACTCCTCAAACCCCGGATAGCAGGCTGCATGCTTTCCTTCCAGCAGTCCAAGGCTTCCAAGTACGCTCGGCGCGGCACAGATTGCGGCAATTCTCTTCCCCTGTGCATCTGCCTTTTTCAAAAGCTCACAAAGTCCTGTATGCGCCCCAAGATGCTTTGTCCCCGGCATTCCCCCTGGAAGTACAAACAACGTGCCGTCCTCAAAACAAGTCTCTTCAAATATCTCATCTGCCTCTACCCGAATCCTGTGGCTTCCGGTGATCTCCTTTCGACCCATAACGGAAACAGTCTCCACACAAACGCCTGCTCTGCGCAGAATATCAACCACCGTCAGGCCTTCAATCTCTTCAAATCCATCTGCAAGAAATACGTATACTTTTTCCATGGTCTTTCCCGATCCTTTCCCTTCGATTGCATTGAACCGAATCAAATAAATTTCCTGCTCCAATTGCAACTATCCGCTTGACTGTACTTTCCAAAATCCAGTCTGCCAAGCACAGTCTAGCAGACTGCTTCTTCAATGTCAAATAAAAGGGGCTGATTTTTTCATCTGAATCGGGTATACTGATTACGGATAAAGCGAACATTCAGAATCGTACGGTGCTGCCACAGGCCGCACCCTTCAGCATGAAAAAAGAAAGGAAGTCTTATTATGGAAATTGAACGTAAATTTCTTGTTCCCAGCCTGCCCTGTGACCTTGACTCCAGGCCATGTCATCTGATTGAACAGGCCTATCTTTGCACCTCTCCTGTGGTACGCATCCGCAGACAGGATGATGATTTTATTCTTACTTATAAAGGAAGCGGTATGATGGCACGTGAGGAGTACAACCTTCCTCTCACAAAGAAAAGCTATGAGCACCTTCTGACCAAGGCAGACGGCTGTATCATTACCAAACGGCGCTACATTATTCCGCTTGACACCGAAAATCTGAAGGCTGAGCTTGACATTTTCGAGGGGCATCACGCCGGACTTCGGATCGTTGAGGTTGAATTTGAAAGCGAAGAACAGGCAAACCGTTTTGTGCCGCCCTCCTGGTTCGGAGAGGATGTCACCTTTGACGGACGATATCATAATTCATATCTTAGCCAAGTCTGACGTCCGGTTGTATTCTGAAATACCCGCTTAATCGTCCCTGCCGCCTATATTCTTCCGTTTATACTTATAATATGTAGATGCCAGGGCCAAAAGCCTGAAACCACGATATGCAAAAAGACTTATGACCGCTATTTCCCTGTAAGTTCTCCGGTCATAAGTCTTTTTCTGTCCTGCTTTCCCTGTTTTATCTATTTTATTTGTTTCGTCTATTCCTCTTCTGCTTTATTTGTTTCGTCTATTCCTCTTCCACACACTCTTCTTTCACATTCGCAAGAATCCGCTCCAGCATCTCCTTATCATCGCCGAATTCCGGTGAAAGCGGTATTTTCTTCTCCAGATAGTGCTCATACAGATCCGCCTGAAGCCGTGCAGCCGCAAGCACACCTTTTGCCGCTGTACGCTTAACAGGATTGCTGCTGCTTTCATACTTCATTCCATATTCCAGTAAATCCATCAAAGGCTCCTTTCCGTCACGATTCGTGGCATTTGTTCGTTTTATGTATTCATATTGTTGCACTCAGAGATATTTAAAAAAATTATTGGTATAATGGAACAACGATTGGAGGGTAATCAATGGGAGCAACTGCTTTTTCTTCTAAAATTCGACAACTGCGCAAGAATGCCGGTTATACGCAGGCTAAGGTAAGCCGTATGCTGAATATTCAGCGCCAGACTTACTCAAATTATGAAAATGCACTGCGTGAACCGCCGATTGAAATTATCATTGCGCTTTCCGGAATTTATCATGTCACACTGGATTCACTGCTGCGTGATACCATGCCGGTCCTGCCCTGTGACGAAGAATGTATTTCCTACCCGGAACGTGATCAGCTGCTCAGCAGCTACACGGATCTGTCAAAACCAAAACGAAAAGAGGTTCTGGAATTTATTCAGTTTAAAAAACAGCTTCCCGACTGATCTTTTTCATCTGCATATTCTCCATTTACATTATACCAATACTATATTTCTAAAGCAATATATCCGTTTGCATTTGCATTGTCACGTTTTGTTTCGTTTTTTCTTATGACATACTAAACTATAGTAAGACAAAGGAGGAGACGAAATGACCGCAAAGCGTGAAAATCAATACCGTCAGCTCGGCCTTACAATAGCCTACTACCGCAAGCTTCATGGCATCACTCAGATGCAGCTTGCCGAAGATGTCAACCTGAGCCGTACTCATATCAGCAATATTGAAGCTCCCAACGTACGCACCTCCATCTCTTTGGACAAACTCTTCGACATTGCTGATGCGTTAAATGTTCCCGTAAAACTTCTTTTTGAATTCCGGGAAGAATCATAAGCTCTATGAATAAAACGAAAAAGAAGGATAAATGTCATGCTTCCGTGTCATTTATCCTTCTTTTTTCTTCTTTTTATCTTCTTTTCTTCTTTTTTCTTCTTTTTTCTTCTTGTTCTCGTGTTGCGCCCAGCCGAAAAGCTCCCCACTTCTATAAGCGGTGAATGAATTCTCTCTGTCTCCACGGGAGTCCCATCTCTGATCGGGAGAAACGCTCCGCGAGAATGCGCAGCGCAGCTGTCAAAGCATGTCAGCGAATCTTTGTAAGAATAAACCTGCGCAGCTTTTTATATGTCTCCTGCGTATAATGGACTCCGTCCACCGTAGAAAAGCCGCTGCTTCTCAAATAGCTGTAGCTGTTGATATATCTTGACTGAAATGCCAGCGACAACCGGCGGTTAAATACTGCAATCGCAGAATTTTTGATCTGATACCCGTGCGTTGCCTCTTTTACTTCATCTACCGGATTGACGGAAAGGAAATAAAACTTTGCCTGTGGAAAATCCCGGATCAGCTGACGGTAATACGTCACATACTGTTCCACATTTCCAAGATCATTCACTCCGAAACCGAACACTACTTTCATATTCGGTCTGGCCTTCAGCTGCTGCCGCAATGTCTGATCTGCCGTATCGATCAGCCAGTCATATCCCATGCCTACCTTCGCAATATAAAGCGTATCTGTGGAAGGTACGTAATTCTCCATGCCAACCATTCTGGAATCGCCGACAAAAATATATTTGCCGGTAAATACCTGATACGATTTTTTTCCGGTCTCATCAAGATACCATCCGTCCTTCACGCAGTCTGTCAGTCTGGCTCCGTTTGATCCGACATAATAATTTCCGATCCAGCGGTTTGTCAGGACTGCTCCGTCTGCGCCAAGGTAATAATATTTGCCCTTTGACTTCATCCAGCTTTTGCAGAGAAAGATACCGCTTCCGGTAATATAATACCGTTTTCCGCCTTTTACCAGCCATGTGTTTGTAAGACGTACCCCGGCACGATTCACGTAATAATATCTGCCCTTCCAGGTAATGATCTGGTTCATTGCCAGCTTTCCGCTTTTTTGGAAAAAGTAAATGCCCTTGCCGACCGCCACCCACTGATTTTCAGCTCTCGTGCCGTCCGCCTTGTAATAATACTTCGTCTTGTCATTTACCGTCATCCAGCGCTTTACATAAAGCTTTCCACTTGAACGGTCCATATAATAAAGACTTCCATCCCACCGGAAAGAGCCGGTCACCCGATAACCATTTGCACCAAACCGGTAAATACTTCCGCCGATGTTCAGCCAGATATTTTTTGCATAGGTCCCGTTTTTGTAACGATACTTCCAGCCTGAGGAATTCTTCACCCATTTTCCGGAAGACACCTTTTTTGCCGTTGTGACTACATTCGTGCCGGCCGCCTCTGTATTGTGTGCCGGTACGGCAAACAGCAGACAAAAGAAAAGCAGTACAGGCAGAAGCTTTTTATACTTTGCGTTAATACCAGATTCCCCCTTTTTGACATCCGTCCGGCTGATTATTCTGATTTATTGTCCAGCCGGATCTTGTCATTTCTGTTCATCGGATATTCACAATCCACACCCTTTACTTGCTCACTATACCTTACTTCATATCTTTTGTCAACTTTTCTGACACATTTTCTTATTGTTTTGTTATTGTTTCGTCATTTTTTTGTTATTATTATGTTACATTCCAATAACCGAACGGTATACCGAATCCCTTTGCTACGATACCTTTGGACTTTTTCGCAGAATTTTTACTGCTATATTACGGATGCCATAAATCACCGAGGCACCGCCGACTGCCCCGAGAAATACTGCCGGCACCACTACCGGATAAAATTTAAATCGTGCGTGCACATCCGTAACATATGGCAGAAACCACATATCATAAACGATCTTGTCAAACATCCACGACATCAGATATACGCCAAGCGAAATTCCCGACAGGTACACCAGCGCATTTTTTATCGTCTGCGGCCACCGCTCCAGCCGGACATCGAGCAGCAATGAAAACAGGAGCGCCGCTGTTATCAGATTTTCTCCTCCCCACGTATTATTGGAGCCCCAGACAAATTTTGCGCCGTCACTGCGGTAATAATTATATCCGCCAAACAGGATCACGCAGCAGATCAAAAGTATCAGCTTTTTCCACCAGGCACATTTCATGTCTTTTCCGTATTCACGCAGATATACGCCGAGAAAATAATAGGTGATGGGATACATCGCGGTAAAAAATGACGGAACCAGTTTGTCATAATCCGTGGAGGAACCAGGCGATGCCCACCAGGACAGATCCGTCAGATTAAAATTGTTGACCACTTTCGGCATCATCGTCAAAAATAACATCGTAGCAAGGAGCACCTGCTTCTGCTTCCGGTCTTTCAGCCCATGGTACGCCAGATTCAAAAACGGGATCATCAGAAACAGGCCGATATACATCTCAATATACCATGCATAATTTGCCGCCTCAAATGCGAGGATCCCACGGATTGCTGACCAGAGCGTCACCTCCTCGCCAAGCACGGCCGCCTTGAAAATGAGGTCTGCGATGCTGACCAGCACATAAATTTCCAGCGTCTTTAAAATGCCTTTATAATACTGCCTGGAAAGCTGCTTTTTCCACATCAGAAAACCGGTCAGCATCATAAACATCGGTACGCATACCATGAAAAGGGAACGGTACATGCACATAAAAAGCATATCCCCTCCATTTACCGGCGTACTGTAAAACCCGTTATTTTTCAGGAAATGCACTGACACCACACTGAAAACAGCCACACAGCGGATCAAGTCCGCATTCAGATTCCGTTCTT
>CAKRPI010000109.1 GCA_934376945.1 uncultured Lachnospiraceae bacterium
TTGTTGCTTGAGATTATAGAGGTGGTGTGTTCAGAGATTTTTATGCTGGGATACCATGTCAGATCGCAGGGAGAGCATGGGGAATGCGATGTACCTGTAGAATAAAAATGGAAAGGGGAGAAAAGTGAATAGAGAAAGAGGCAGAAAAATCGTGTCGGATATTCTAGAGGATTTGGCAGAGAATATTATCGCGCTTACAGGCTGTAGAAAAAGCTGGGGTGAGGTAGAGCTTCCGGATTGTCTTAGATATCAAGAAGATGAAAAGAAAAAAGATATTGAGTAAAAAGTAGTAGAGGAGGGTAAATAACATATGAAAAAAGAAGCATTAAATAATATCAAGAAAAGAGCTGCTATGTGTGCTGTTGCAGGAATATTGGTTTTATCAGGTGGGATTGGAGCATCAAGCATGGCAAATGCGGCAACCGGCGGAAACACAAGCAACAGTAAGTTTCAGTTCAGAAATGATAAGTCATTAGGATATTCAAGCTTTAGAGGAAAAACAAATTCAACAAGTGTGTACATATATCCTACGGTTGGACCTGTATTAAAATATACTGTGCAGGGAGCTGATAATTCCAGTGGTGCGCATGTTGCAAACAGATCCAATGAACATGCGGTATCGGTGGGAGTTGAGGCAAGTTTTTACAACACTGTACGAAAAAATAAGAACAAGTATGCCAGACTAAGAGGAAGAAGAACAGTAAAGGCACAGTATACAGATTCTATATGTTGGTGGAGTCCTGATTCGACTAGAAATTATATAGTATATCATTAAAAAACATTGAAAATAAATTAAACGTGGGCAGAGTTTGATGTGATTATATTTTATGTAAAACTCTGCCCATAAAAATATACATACTTAGAAATAAAACGGAGAATAATGCGATGAAAAAAAACGGGAAATATATAATGGTTGTGTTTGCCGTTATATTGATGACAGGTGTGACTGTTTTTGCATATCTGCTACAGAAGAATAAAGAATCGGTTGCAGAGAGAACAGGAGACAAACTTGATCGGATGAATAAAGAAGCTATAGCAACTGAGGAAGCCAAGGGGGAGAGGGATGACAGTGACATAGTAGGGGATAATATATTGATGATAGGAGCAGTAAAGCTGGAGATGTTGTCAGCAGATATTTTTGAGGGAGATGCGATATGCGAAGAGAAAACATATCCTGTTGAAAATTTTCAAAGTAAGACGCTTCCTGAAAAACAAACAATGACAGAGGTGATAGATTGGGATTCAATATTTGAAGAATCTCCTGAGTATGAAAAGTTTCATTTGGCCGATTTTGGAGAGTATACAGAAGAAGAGGAAAATGAAATAGCAGATAAATATGAACCGCTTATAAATAAGTATACATATATTATAAACAAACCACAGAAATTATATCTAATAAAATGCAGACTCACAAATCTTAGTGAAAATGTAATAGAAGATACGTTACCCTTGGATGTTTCAGCTAAGTCCATGGACACGGGCGAAGTGGAGTATGATGCAGATATCTGCTATTTTGATAAGGCAATATACACTGAAGGCAGTGAGCGGGATATGAAGTATTATTTTTTTAGGCTGGATGGGAATGAGAGTATGGAATGCACAATAGGACTTGCAGTGCCTCAGGCAGAAAATGAAAAGTACTATTATGGTGAGCCAGTAACAGGAGATACCCCTTATGATCCGGAGATGCTTCCAGACTTTATTGATATTGATGCACTTCCAATAACGAATAAATAATGCAGTGTGTGCTTGATATGGAGGCGAGACGTGAAGAAACAGCTTGGAAAAATTGGATGTATATTATGCCTGTGTATAGTGTTTTACTGGTGTGGCAGGATATATAGTGTCAATAGTAATTATGAGGATAACAGAATTGTGTATGATATAGGGGAAACAGTATATATATCTGATATAGAGATTAAATGTGTAGAGGCGCGTTTGTATAGTTTAGAGGAGTTTAAAGCCCGCTTTGGGGTTGATAACGTGTCTTTACTGTATCCTGCTGAGGATAAGATATTGTGTGCCTGTATGAATGTGAAAAATACAGGCAAAGCTTCCTTATCGTGGGATGAAATTATGGAATTGACGCTTGGTGGATTTCAGACTGTTACATGGGGAAGTTCTGCTAATCCGTATGCAACACAGAAAATTAACGTTTTTAAAAGTGATGAACTTAAGCCTGAGAAAGAGCAGGATATATGGTTTGTTACAAGCCTTTCACATATTTCTTTTAAGAAGAGTACATGGGATGACATTATAAATGAAGAGTTTTATTATTCTCCAATGATTGAACCTGTTCAAATAATGATGAAGTTGGATGTTAGGTAGATTATTATGAAGATATTTAGATTTGAAATGAAAAGAGCATTTGTAAATACATGGTTTATAATCAGCCTGGCTATGGGGATTGCGATCTGTGTTGCAGATTGTATTCTTTTCTTAAAACAGCATAGAAATTACAATGATAACGCGCTTATACAGATGTGGATTGGAACAGATTATCAGTTCGCATACAACAGTCTTTTTTATATTTTGCTTCCAATTATTGCCAGCCTTCCATATGCGGGAACGTGTTTTTCTGACATAAAGAGCGGATATGATCGAAATATATGTATAAAGACATCGAGATTAAGATATGTAACTGCGAAAGCGGTGGCAGTGTTTGCGTCAGGAGCTTCAGCAGTCGGAATTCCTTTGCTGGTAGATCTTTTTATATGTGCTGGTTTTTGCCCTGATAAGCTGCCTGACAAATTATCATTTCTGTATGCGGGGGTTATTGATTGTAATTTGTTCCCGATGCTGTTTGCACTTCATCCTGCATTGTATTGTATAATATTTACTTTACTTGATTCAGTATTTGGAGGACTGACGGGTCTGGTAGCAATGAGCGTAGCAAGATGGAGTGGCAGCCAATTTTCTGCTATCATGGGACCGTTTGCGTTGTATTTATTTACGGGGGTGTTGTTTGAAGGAAATGGATTGGGTACCTGGTCTGCTCTGAGTATGGTTAACCCTACTCAGAATGTTGTGACATACGGCTATCAGATTGTGACAATGTATGTGGCACTGTGTGTTGTGCCAATTACTATGATATATATATGGCATAGGAGGAGAGATATTATTTGAATAGAATAGTTGTGGAGGGACTTAGTAAAAAAATAAAAGAAACAGTTATATTGCAAGATGTGAATATGATATTAGAATCTGGCAATATATATGGTCTGCGTGGACGGAATGGTAGTGGAAAGACGATGATCATGAGGTCGTTATGTGGACTTGTTATTCCTGATAAGGGGGCAGTTACAATAGATGGAGAGGTACTGCATCGTGATATAAAGTTTCCACGCAGTGTGGGAGTGCTTATAGAGAATCCTTCATTTCTTTCAAGGTACACAGGGTATAAGAATCTTGAATTGCTGGCAAAACTGACTGGGGGAATAAGTGATTCTGATATCAGGTTTGCAATGGAGAGAGTTGGTCTGAACCTTGATAAAGACAAAGCATATCGAAAATACTCTCTAGGAATGAAGCAGAAACTCGGTATTGCGAATGCAATAATGGGAGAGCCGGATCTTATCATACTTGATGAGCCTATCAATGCACTAGATGAGCATACAGTGGTTAATATCAAAACGGAGCTTATCAGGCTTAGGAATGCTGGAAAAGTAATTGTAATTGCGTGTCATGATAGAGAGGAACTGGAATTTATGTGTGATGTTATATACGAAATAAAGGAAGGCATGATAGCTGGATGCGATGTGGTAAAAAAATGAAAACCTTTAGGCTGCTTTGGCGTGATGTGAGGCAAGGAATAGTAACTAAGTGGTACATATTTTTAATTCCTGCCTTATTTTCATTTGTGCAGACAAGGGAATTTCATGCATATTTGGGAAAACTTGTGTCTCAAAATGTTTTGTATGCACAGGGAACGTTTGCAGATTACCTTGCTTATGTAATGAAGGGAATGGCTGTTTTTTGTTTTAGTCCTAATGATAGCTTTGAAATTCCTATATATTGGCTTGCTTTTTATATAGGGCTTGCTTACATGACAGCATATTACGCATATGATGATTTCTTGATGAATGGAAGAAACATGTTTATAGCATTGAGAAGCAGGGGTAAATGGTGGATGAGTAAGCTTATTTATTGCTGTATTGCTGTTATTTTTTACTATGCAGTATGTGTTGGTGTAATAGCTGTTATGGCTGTGTATTACAATGCGGATATGGGCTGGAATGTATCAGCATCAGTGATGACATATATGTATTCTTCTTCTGCGTTTAGTCTGGATGGAAAAGATGTTCTGCTTCTCACGATAATACTTCCAATGGTGATTACTTTAGCAGTCAGTGAAGTTCAGATGTTATTGGGGTTCATTTTGACACCGGTTATAAGCTTTGCATGCGTGTGTGCAATGTATGTTTTTTCTGCGTATTATACGGTTTGGTATTTGGTTGGAAATTATACAATGTGGCTTCGCTCTGCATATATAGCTGATGAAGGTGTTTATCCATTAAGTGGGTTTGTGTTTGCAGCGGGGATGCTGGCGGTAGCATGCGCATGTGGATTTATGTATTTTCAGAATAAAGATGTAGTGTAGGTTCAAGGTGTTCAACAGCAGAGGAGACAGAATATGAAAATAGTAAAATTAAAACTTACATGGATTGCTTCTGCACTGATCTTAGTGGCAGCATTGACATCGGCCTGTGAGAGTAATGAAAAAAAGAATTATGATGTGGGTGGGACAGATAATGATCATGCAGACAAGAATATGTATGATACCAGAGGTGCCCTTGCAACTCAACTGCAGATACCTATAAGTGAGAATAGAGAGCTTTCAGTTGATGGCACAGAACTAAAAAGCATTATAATTGATGATAAGGATATAATTATTCCAGATAAAGACTGTATGTATACAAAAAACTATAATATGGTGTCAATGACGGCTGAGGACAAGAAAAAAATAACAAGTACAATATTTGATGAAGGAAGTGGAATACATAATTACCCGAAGGAATATTTTGATGACATATATATAAGCAATGACATGGTTGATAAAATATTTGATGAAAGAGATTCGGAGCCGGATTTTAACGGAGAGTATTTTGTTGGTATGATTGATGATGTGCCATATGTGGTTAGGTTTATGTATGGTGATGGCTTTGTCAATGAAGGCTTTGCTATTGTTCCGGCGTGTCAGGAGAAAATGTCCGGAGAGCTCAGAGATAAGCAGATAACCCAGATAACGTATAGCGATTATGACCCCGAGGATATGACGGAATATAGTGATTTAAATGAAATTGAAGAAAGTGAAAAAAACCAGGTTAATGAAAATGTTTGTGGATTAAATACGGAACAGGCGGTTAAGAAAGGACAGGAATATCTAGACGAGCTAGGGATAGCTGATGTAACAGAAACGACAGTTACAGAATTGTACAGAATTTATGAGGATGATGCTTTTAATATGATTCAAAGTGAAAAAGATGGGTATAAGATTCGCTTTGATGCTTCTGTAAATGGAGTCTGTATATATCAGCCACTGACCATGGCTATAGATACTATAACAAAACAGAGTAGTAATCAGAAAAATAATATACCGGCAGACAATTTTTATTATTCAGAGGTATCTTATTATGAATTATCTTTTAATGAAAATGGAATTATTTCATTTTATGGTTATTTCCCAATGGCAGTGGTTGGTGAGCTTAAAAGGGTGGATAACCTGATTTCATGGAGTGATGCAGTAGATAGTCTTGAAAAAGTTATTCCAAAACATTTTGAAGACTATAAAGGTTACTCAAAGATAGTGTTCAATGATGTGAGACTTACATATTTCCGAACGTTGACAGAAAATGGTCAGTACAAGGTGATGCCAGTATATGTATTCTCGCAGGTTGAGGAATATGATGTAAATCAGCCGATACAGTTGATTATAATAGACGCTCGAGATGGTACTGAAGTTAATGTTATGCAGGATGAGTCTCGAAAAGGGATGGTAAACTGAAAACGAAGTGGGAAAACAGCAGACAAAGAAAAAAGAAACGGTGCATTGGATCATTGATCTGACGCACCGTTCGCTTTGGTAGACTCAATTTAAAAATTATTATGGTTTTCAAATCCTACCATATGGTTTATAATAACTTCGATTAAGCCTTTACAGGTTCAGGATAATCAACGCCGAAGGT
>CAKRPI010000110.1 GCA_934376945.1 uncultured Lachnospiraceae bacterium
TTTTGTCTGCTTTTGCTTTCTCTTTCAGAACATCAATAATTGCCATGACTCATGGACTCCTTTCGTATTGTAACTGCCACCTTTTCCCACGCCCGGCAAAACCTCTGCTTCCCTCCATTGAGGGCTACTCCTCAGAGCTAAGCAAGATTTCATAAAACAGCTGTAAAAATACACGGCATTTTGAATGACGGCTCTGAACAGTAACTAATTTTGTGCGCAGGTATACAGTTATCATGTTTCAGCTAGTACATCGTTTCGTAAATAACTATATCAATCGCGCAGGATGCGGATTCGAGTGTGCAGATGAAAAAACGCAGGCGCAGCGAGCTACGCTGAGGCTTTTTCATCTGTGCAATCGGATTCGCAGACAAGTGAGTGGTATAGTTATTTCGATAACGATGTACCAGTTTGATTATAACCCAAATTCTTACAGCGGACAAGATGAATTTTCATTGCGAAGACCTTTTTTGTCTGATAAAATGGGGTTTATCCGCATTGTTTTGAAAAGAAAACAAAGTGCCGTCTGAAACAGCGGCAAATAGAAAGGAGATTCCATGCGCACCGTTGGCATTATTGCAGAATATAATCCGTTTCATTCCGGTCATGAATATCATTTAAAAGAAGCAAAAAAGAAGACCGGTGCTGACTATGCTGTCGTCGTCATGAGTCCTGATTTTGTCCAGCGCGGCACGCCCGCCATTTTTGATAAATATATACGAGCAGAAATGGCGCTTTGTGCCGGCGCTGATCTCGTACTTGAGCTGCCCGTCTGCTATGCCTGTGGAAGTGCAGAATTCTTTGCAGAAGGCGCAGTAGCTCTGCTTGACCGAACCGGTATCATTGATACGCTTTGCTTTGGAAGCGAAATTCAAGAAAAAAACTGCCCCTTTGTCAAAAATGAAACTGCCGGCATTTCTGCGGCACCGGCAAATGAAGCTGTGCCTGACGATACAGACACAAACCTCTTCTCACAGGCTGCGCGTTTTCTTCTGGAAGAACCGGAAGCTTACCGTCTGCACCTTCAGAATCTGCTTCGCTCCGGAAAAACATTTCCGCAGGCACGCGCCCAGGCTCTGCAGGCAGAAGCTCCGATCCTCGCTGCCCTGCTTGGCACGCCAAACAACGTGCTCGGTACTGAATACTGTAAGGCACTGCTGAAATTGTCCTCCCCAATCCGTCCTTTTGCGATCCGGCGTGAGGGAAACGGATACAACAGCACTGCCCTTGATGGGACTTACTGCTCTGCAACGGCGCTGCGACAGGCGTTGTTCTCTTATGCTTCTGATTCAGTCCGGTCTTTGCAGGCAAAAACAATGATACAGAGCCTTCCGGCGCAGCTTCTCTCTTACATTCCCATCAGCTGCCGCCCACTTTTTGAAAAAGCAGCCACGCTTCCAGTTGCACCGGATGATCTGCTTCCGTTTCTGGTGCCAAAGCTTCTGGAACGCGACAACTTCTCCGAAATTCTCGATATCTCTTCCGATCTGTCCGACCGTATTATGAAAAACCGTTTTTCCTGCATTGGGCGTTCTTATGATGAGATCGTGGAGTTACTCAAAACAAAGCAGCTGACGCAGGTTCGGATTCAGCGTGCGCTACTGCACCTGATTCTTGATCTTCAGTCGGAAGATCTCCGCGCATTTCGGACGGATCAGACAATTTATTATGCAAAAGTACTTGGATTCCGCTCCGACGCATCCCCGCTGCTGCATGAGATCAAAAAAAGCAGCCGGATTCCGCTGATCGTAAAACCAGCGAAGGCTGCTTCTCTTTTAAAAAGCTGCTGGGGAGATGAAAGCCAGACCATGGCAAATGCCAGTCAGATGCTCCGCCAGGATCTTCTGGCCTCTCATCTTTACCGCAGTATTCTTTCTTATAAATATCAGATTCCGTTTCAAACCGAATATCAAAAGAGTCCGGTGATTCTTACCAGTACCTTCTCGCGCATACCGGAGACTGATAGTACGCATCTGAAATAATGATTCCTTTATTCGAATTGGCTGCATGTACAATCTGGCCGCCGCCGATATAAATCGCCACATGATCGATGCTTCCCGTCGAATTATAGAAAATCAGATCTCCAGGCATCAGGCTTCCAAAATCAACAGGCGTTCCGCCATAAGATTGTGATTCTGCGGTTCTGGAAAGTCCGATTCCAAAATTAGCAAAAACAGACATCGAAAATCCGGAGCAGTCTGCTCCGTCTGTCAGGCTGGTTCCACCCCATACGTATGGATTTCCTACAAACTGAACTGCATAATTTGCAATTTGCTGACCAACGTCTGAGGTCGGTGCTTCCGTTTCCGGTGCGCTCGTCTCCGGCTCTGTCCACGGTGCCTCTGTCTCCGGTGCGCTCGTCTCCGGCTCTGTCCACGGTGCCTCTGTCTCCGGTGCGCTCGTTTCCGGCTCTGTCCACGGTGCCTCTGTCTCCGGTGCGCTCGTTTCCGGCTCTGTCCATGGTGCTTCCGTCTCAGGTGCGCTCGTTTCCGGCTCTGTCCACGGTGCTTCCGTCTCCGGCGTTGTTTCGCCCGAATCCCCGGTCTGTTCCGGCACATCATCCCAGGTCTGTGCGGCCTGCTGCTCAGCTGCAAGCCGGGCCTGTTCCTCTTCGATTGTCTCTGCCTGCGGATAGTATACATTATATCCTACATAATATGCATTAATATACCCATATACATCATTTCCAAGCGCTACCTTCATCCAGTCGCCGTCCCATGCCACAACCTCCAACTCCTGATCCTGCGATGCTGTCGTCACCACATCACTGTCTTCGCTCGGAGCTGTTCGGACATTCAGCTGTTCCGGATACACCTCTGCCACACGATAAGCAGCCTGTTCTGCAATCGCTTCTGCCGCTTCTCCCGTAGCAAAATATTCTGCCTTTACATATCCCTCGGCATTTCCGGAACGGATCTTGTACCAGTCTCCATCCTGTTCTTCGATCTCAACCGCGCCATGATTATAGATTTTGGCTACTACCTCACTGTCTGTATCGGGATCCTGACGAATATTGATATATTCCTCACACTGTGCAAAAGCAAGCTGAGTTCCCGCCACAGTATCACTTTGCTCCTTCGCAGCTGCCGCCGGCACTGCCTGCAGTCCGGTCAGTATACTGCTTATCATAATGCCAAGTGAAAGCAGCTTAGAGATTCTTCTTTTCATCCTTGTTACCTCCTTTTCGATGAAATATACTCCCGGAATTTTTCATGCACCTGCTCTTAAAACTTCGAAAGTACATTGAATCAAGTCTCTACATGCTCTCATCCTCTTTGTTTGTTACGAATATATTTCGAACATGCAACAGAATAATAACAATATTGTGTTAGATAGTCAATATGTTTTATTTTTTCTTAATAATTTCTTTATATTTTTATTTTTGTGTTCCTTTTATGTTTTTACCGCGTGTTTGTAAATTGCTTTCTGTAAAATGACAAAGCGCCGTCACACCCACCAGGGCTGTAACAGCGCTTCTTTTTACTTTACGAAAGCGGAGATCCGCAATCCGCTCCACTATCTCAATTTTAATTTTTAAAGCTGTGAATCGGTGCCGGAATCCGTCCCTTGCGGTTTACAAATGCATCACAGGAATAATTATTGACCGGCATGATCGGCGCATAGCCAAGCAGTCCGCCGAACTCCACCGTCTCTCCGACATCTTTTCCAATCACCGGAATCAGACGAACCGCCGTCGTCTTCTGATTTACCATACCAATTGCCATCTCGTCCGCGATGATACCGGAAATGGTCGTTGCTTTCGTACTTCCCGGAATTGCGATCATATCAAGACCTACCGAACAAACACAGGTCATCGCCTCCAGCTTTTCAATCGTAAGTGCACCTGCGCGTACTGCATCGATCATTCCCTGATCCTCACTGACCGGAATGAATGCACCACTTAAACCGCCGACATAAGATGATGCCATAACGCCGCCCTTCTTTACCTGATCGTTTAAAAGTGCCAGTGCAGCTGTCGTGCCCGGCGCTCCGGCATATTCCAGACCAATCTCGCAGAGGATATCCGCCACACTGTCTCCGATCGCCGGAGTCGGTGCAAGAGAAAGATCCACGATTCCAAACGGAACCCCCAGACGCTTCGACGCCTCCTGCGCTACCAGCTGGCCGACACGCGTTACCTTAAACGCCGTCTTCTTAATCGTCTCGCACAGCACCTCAAAGCTCTCGCCGCGCACCTCTTCCAGCGCATGCTTTACAACACCAGGACCACTGACACCAACATTAATGATCGCATCCGCCTCTGTTACGCCATGGAACGCACCTGCCATAAATGGATTGTCATCCGGCGCATTACAAAATACCACCAGCTTTGCACAGCCAAGGGAGTCGTGTTCTTTTGTGAGTTCTGCTGTCTCCAGGATCACATCCCCAAGAATCCTTACCGCATCCATATCAATGCCACATTTTGTAGAACCGACATTAACGGAACTGCACACAAAATCTGTTTCTGCCAATGCCTGCGGAATGGAACGGATCAGGTTTTCATCCGCACGCGTCATCCCCTTTGATACAAGAGCGGAATAACCACCGAGAAAGTTTACACCAACCGTTTTGGCTGCCCGATCCAGCGTTTTTGCAATCGTCACAAAATCCTCCGGTGTTTTGCAGGCACTGCCTCCGACAAGTGCAATCGGGGTCACGGAAATTCTTTTATTAACGATTGGAATACCAAATTCTCTTTCTATCTCTTTTCCGGTGGAAACCAGCTTATCCGCAACCGTCGTGATTTTATTATAAATATTTTCGTTCAGCTGCTCAAGATTATCCGTGATACAGTCCAGCAAACTGATGCCCAGTGTAATGGTCCGCACATCCAGATTTTCCTGTGAAATCATTTTATTTGTTTCATTTACTTCAAATAAATTAATCATAGCGTCTCCTTCTGGCTCCGGTCATCAGATACGGTGCATCATATTAAAAATATCCTCATGCTGGCAACGGATAGAAACCCCGATCTCCTCACCAAGATGCTCCAGCTCTTCTGCAATCTCATCTGTTCCCTTCGGGGACTGCGTCGCATCGGTTACCATCATCATATTGAAAAAGCCCTGCACAATTGTCTGAGAAATGTCCAGAATATTTACATTATTCTCGGCAAGATACGTACAAACCTTTGCAATGATACCAACGGTATCCTTCCCTACTACTGTAATGATTGTCTTTTTCATCGAGTCCTCTTCTTTCCGGCTTTTCAAATATCTTTGAAGCTGCCCTGTATTTTTTCTGCCCCGTAACCGGGAACAATATCTGCAGACTGCGGCTTCGTAAGAATACAAAGATGCAGACTGTGATTTCGTTTCATACCAGTGTCCTGCCAGTACATCCTTCTGCAGGCAATTACACTGCAATCATCCGTGACGGCATATCACGCTTAGCAATCTCAATCGGAAAATCCTTCGCCTGATATGGGTTATCTCCCTGCGTAATTTCCGTACACACGGTTGCCATCGCAAGCGCCTCATAATTATTTTCTCTGCTCAGATGTCCAAGCATCACTGCCTTCATGTGATCATTTAAAATCTCTCCAAGCAAACGGCCGGCATTATCATTGGAAAGATGGCCTTTTCTTCCCAGAATCCTCTGCTTGAGATAATAGGGGTAAGCGCCGACCTGCAGCATATTAACATCATGATTCGACTCCAGCAATACCGCATCCAATCCCTTGAGATGCTCAATAATGTAATCATCATAATACCCAAGGTCTGTTGCCACTGCAACTGACTTTTCTTTGCTGCACATCCGGTACGCCACCGGCTCTGCCGCATCATGCGATACGCGAAACGGCTGTACCTCCAGATCTCCGATTTCAAAACTACAGTCTGGTGTTACCGTGTGGAATAGTTCTTCGTCTACCTTTCCAAGAAGCTGCTGTTCTTTCATGGCACTTATGGTACCAGTCGTGGAATAAATCGGAATCCCGTATTTTCTGGCCAGTACGCCAAGGCCTTTGATATGGTCTGAATGCTCATGTGTAATCAAAATGGCATCCAGCTCTTCAGGCTTACGATCAATTCCGTGCAGCCCTTCCTTCACACGTTTCCCACTGATCCCGGCATCGATCAGAAGGCTCGTTCTTTCTGTGCCGACGAAAATACAGTTTCCGCTGCTTCCGCTGGCAATACTACAGAAATCCATGTTCTCTCAGTCCTTTGTCAATTTGTTCA
>CAKRPI010000111.1 GCA_934376945.1 uncultured Lachnospiraceae bacterium
CGTTGATGAAATTCGGGTGCAACTGGCAGAAAATCGGCCACAAAAGCAAGTGCAGGAAAGACTCCGAGAGTACATAAATAGAAAAAGGAGGAACAAGCGTGGAGGGCAAAACGGCTGCGGTGACACTGAAAAATATCACCAAAAAATTCGGCCCGGTTATGGCAAACGATAAAGTATGTCTTGATATTTACAAAGGAGAGATTCTGGCACTGCTCGGAGAAAATGGCAGTGGCAAGACAACACTGATGAATATGCTTTCCGGAATTTATTTTCCGGATGAGGGACAGATTTTTATTAATGGAAAAGAGACGGTGATCCGTTCTCCGAAAGATGCGTTTGCGCAGGGAATCGGTATGGTTCATCAGCATTTTAAGCTGATCGACGTGCTCAGTGCGGCAGAGAATATCGTGCTTGGTATGCCAGGAAGACTGAATCTGAAGCAGGCAACGGAAAAGATCCGTGCGATCTGCAGCAAGTATGGATTTGATGTGGATCCGGAACAGAAAATTTACAGCATGTCTGTTTCGCAGAAACAGACGGTTGAAATCATCAAAGTACTGTATCGTGGCGCCGATATCCTGATTTTGGATGAGCCGACGGCGGTTCTGACACCGCAGGAGACGGAAAAGCTGTTTGCAGTGCTTCGAAACATGAGAAATGACGGAAAATCGATCGTCATCATCACGCATAAGATGCATGAGGTGGAGAGCCTCTCGGATCGCGTTGCAGTACTGCGGAGGGGCTGTTTTGTCGGAGATATGATGACCAGGGACACAAATGCGCAGGAAATGACGGATATGATGGTAGGTCATAAGGTAACCCTGAATATCACGAGACCGGAGCCGGTGAATCCACAGCCCCGTCTGGAAGTAAAAGGACTGACGGTGCGCAGTGAGGAAGGAATCGTGAAGCTTAAAGATGTATCCTTCACCGCACGAAGCGGTGAGATCCTCGGTATCGCAGGAATTTCCGGATGCGGTCAGAAGGAGCTGTTGGAGGCGATTGCGGGACTTCAGCCGACGGAAAGTGGTTCCGTTGTGTATATTGAAGAGGACGGCACGAGAGAGGAACTGATCGGAAAGGATCCGCAGCGGATTATGGATATGGGTGTTTCTCTGTCGTTCGTTCCGGAGGACCGTCTTGGCATGGGTCTGGTCGGAGATATGGATCTGACCGACAATATGATGCTTCGGTCATTCCGCAGCGGAAATTCAGTATTTACAGACCGTAAGACACCGAAAAAGCTGGCAAAAAGAGTCGTAAAAGAGCTGGAAGTATCGACACCCGGTCTTTCTACACCGGTGCGCAGACTTTCCGGCGGAAATGTACAGAAGGTACTGGTCGGCAGAGAAATTTCCTCGGATCCGACGGTTCTGATGACGGCGTATGCAGTACGAGGACTGGATATCAATTCGTCCTATACGATCTACAACCTGATCAACGAGCAGAAAGAAAAAGGCGTAGCGGTCATTTTTGTAGGAGAAGACCTTGATGTGCTGCTGGAGCTTTCGGACCGTATTCTGGTGCTGTGCGGCGGAGAGGTCAGCGGAATCGTGGATGGAAGAACTGCAGATAAAAATACGGTCGGTATGATGATGACGCGTGTGGGAGGTGTGAAGGATGAACAGTAAGTCGAAGGATCCGCTTTTTAATATCGTAAAAAGAGATGCGCTCCCGTGGCAGAAGACACTTAGAATCCGGCTTCTGGCCATTCTGGCAGCACTGGTTGTCTGTGCAGTCGTCACAACGATTCTGACCGGTGTTAACCCGATTCAGGTATATGAATCAATTTTCCTTGGAGCATTTGGTACGGCACGGAAGACCTGGATCACATTTCAGAATATGGCAATTCTGCTGCTGATCTCGCTTGCGCTGACACCGGCATTCCGGATGCGTTTCTGGAATATCGGAGGTGAGGGACAGGTACTGATCGGTGGTCTTGTTTCGGCAGCCTGCATGATCTGTCTGGCAGGACGCCTTCCGAACGCGCTTGTGATTCTTTTGATGGTCGTTACGAGCATTGGAGCAGGTGCGCTTTGGGGCGCGATCCCGGCTTTTTTCAAGGCGAAGTGGAATACAAACGAGACACTTTCCACGCTGATGATGAACTATATTGCTACTCAGCTGGTTGCATTTTTTACGATTGTATGGGAGATGCCGAAGGGTTCAGGAAAGATCGGCATCATTAACCAGAAGACAAATATCGGCTGGCTGCCGGAGATTTTCGGTTCCAAGTACCTGCTCAGTATCATTGTAGCAGTGGTTGCAACGGTACTGCTGTATATTTATTTTACATACAGCAAGCAGGGCTATGAGATTTCCGTTGTCGGAGAGAGCGTACGGACGGCTCGTTATGTCGGTATCAAGGTTGAAAAGGTAATCATCAGGACCATGCTGATTTCCGGCGGACTCTGCGGCCTTGCAGGACTTCTTCTGGTCGGTGGAATCAATCACACGGTCACAACGACGATTGCGAACGGACAAGGCTTTACTGCAGTTATGGTGTCATGGATGGCAAAATTTAATCCGTTTGCGATGATTTTTACGAGCTTTCTGATTATTTTCATGAATCGCGGGGCAAGTGAGATCTCTACCACATTTGGACTGAATCAGTCATTTGCGGATATTCTGACCGGTATTATTCTGTTTTTCATTATCGGATGTGAATTTTTTATTTCCTATCAGATTCATTTCCGCAAAAAATCAGAAAGGAGTGTGAAAGTCAATGATTAATCTTGCGGCATTTATTCCAAGAGCGGTAGTACAGGGCATTCCGCTTCTCTTTGGAAGCACAGGAGAAATCCTGACGGAGAAATCCGGTAATCTGAATCTGGGAATTCCGGGTGTCATGTACGTTGGAGCAATCAGTGGAGTCATCGGTTCCTTTTGCTATGAGCAGTCGGTAGCGGATCCGGCCTCCATAAACGGAGCGCTTGCAATTCTGATTCCACTCCTTTGCAGTCTTGTTGCTTCGTGCCTGATGGGAATTCTGTACTGCTTTCTTACGGTGACCCTGCGGGCGAATCAGAACGTGACCGGTCTTGCGATGACGACCTTCGGTGTTGGTTTCGGAAACTTTTTCGGCGGTTCACTGATCAAGCTTTCCGGCAGTGATGTGCCGTCGATCGCACTTTCGGCAACGAGCAGTTATTTCAGCAAGTCCCTGCCATTTGCGGGAAAGCTTGGCTGGTTTGGAAAGGTATTTCTTTCCTATGGCTTTCTGGCATATGCGGCAATCCTGATTGCGATTATCTGTGCCTTCGTACTGAAGTATACACGTGTGGGGCTTCACTTAAGGGCAGTCGGTGAAGATCCGGCGGCAGCGGATGCAGCCGGTATCAATGTCACAAAGTATAAATATATTTCGACCTGCATCGGCTGTATGATCGCGGGACTTGGCGGCCTTTACTACGTTATGGATTACGCCTGCGGAGTATGGTCCAATGATGCCTTCGGTGACCGCGGATGGCTGGCAATCGCGCTGGTTATCTTTACGATCTGGCGTCCGGTTGTAAGCATTTTCTCTTCTATCTTTTTTGGTGGCCTGTACATTCTGTATCTTTATATTCCGACCGGAATGGATCATATGGAACTCCAGGAGCTTTATAAAATGATTCCGTATGTGGTCACGCTCGTGGTACTGGTGCTGACCAGCATGCGCAACAAACGCGAGAACCAGCCGCCGAAATCGCTGGGGCAGTCATATTTCCGTGAGGAACGGTAGAAAATATGCAAAATACAGCAAAGTGTCTTTTCTTCAAAAAAGTGAGAAAAGGCACTTTTTTTACGGAAAAAATAACGCTTGCGATAAAAGAAAAGTATGTTAGAATAGGCATTACGCAAACCCAAAAAGAAAGCGGATTGCGAATATCCGCTTTACCGGAGTGAATCGAATTTGCAGGAAAGGAACAAAAAATATGAAACGGCAGGAACAGAAAATCGAAAATACCTGGAAGTTGGAGGATATTTACGCTTCCGGTGAAGCCTATGACAAAGATGTAGAGACATTGAAGGAGCAGATCGCGGAATTTTCCGGATATCAGGGAAAGATCAGTGAAGGGCCGGAGCTGCTGCTTGAGATTATGAAAAAAAGAGATGCGATGGCGGAGATCATGAGCCGGCTGATCGTATATTCAAATCAGCGTTACCATGAAGATACCGGAAATGCAGTGTATCAGAAGCTTGCAGGAGAAGCGCAGACACTTTCCGTATGCTTTTCGCAGGCATGTGCATGGGTGGAGCCGGAGCTTCTGGCGCTGGATGCACAGAAGCTGGAGCAGTATTTTCAGGAGCTGCCGGAGCTTGCAGACTACCGCAGAGCGGTCAGTCAGGTGACGCGGATGCGCAGGCACATCCTAGATGCGGCAACAGAAGAATTGTTGGCGAAGGTGGAAGAGGTGGCAGAAGGTCCGGCAAATATCTTTTCCATGTTCAATAATGCAGATGTTCGTTTTCCGGATGCCATCGGTGAGGATCAGGAAAAACATCCTCTGACGGTCGGACGATATATTTCATACATGGAAGGGAAGGACCGAACCTTGCGGAAATCCGCCTTTCAGAGTCTTTACAGCGTATATGAGCAGTATAAAAATACCGTTTCTGCCATGTATCAGGCAAATGCGAAGCAGGCAGATTTTTTTGCAAAGCAGCGTCATTACGGTGATGCAAGGGAGGCTGCACTCGATGCAAATGCGATCCCGGTCGCTGTCTATGACAATCTGATCACGGCAATTCATGAAAGGCTGCCGCTGATGCACCGTTATGTGGAGCTTCGCAAAAAAATGATGGGACTTTCGGAGCTTCATATGTACGATGTATATGCACCGCTCGTTGAAATGCCGGAAAAGACATACTCCTTTGAGGAAGCAAAGGAAATTGTAAAAAGAGGACTGGCTCCGCTTGGAGAGGATTATCTTGCTTTGCTGCAGGAAGGCTTTGATAACCGCTGGATCGATGTATATGAAAATGAAGGAAAGCGTACGGGAGCATATTCCTGGGGCGCTTACGGAACACATCCGTACGTGCTTCTGAATTATCACGGTACATTGGGCGATGTGTTTACACTGGCACATGAGATGGGGCATTCGCTGCACACGTGGTATTCAAATCATACACAGCCGTATCGATATGCTTCTTACCGTATTTTTGTTGCAGAAGTAGCCTCTACCTGTAACGAGGCGCTTCTGATCCACGACCTGCTTGGACGCACGGAGGATGAGACAGAAAAGAAATATCTGATCAATTATTTTCTGGATCAGTTTAAATCAACGATGTACCGACAGACGATGTTTGCAGAATTTGAGCGTGAGACACATGGAGCCGTATCACGTGGCGAGACGCTGACATCGGAGGGGCTGTATGAAACGTATCTGAATCTGAATCGTGATTATTTTGGAGAAGCAATGATTGTGGATCCGGAGATCGGTTATGAGTGGGAGCGGATTCCGCACTTCTATACACCATTCTACGTTTATCAGTATGCGACAGGATTTGCAGCGGCAATCGCGATCAGCAGCAAGATTCTGGCAGGCGAGCCGGGCATCGTAGAAAAGTATAAAAAGTTTTTAAGCAGCGGTGGTTCTATGGATCCGATCGATCTGCTGAAGATCTGCGGAGTCGATATGTCCTCACCGCAGCCGGTGAAGGATGCGCTTGATGTGTTCGGAGAATATCTGAGCAAAATGGAAGCGGAAGTATCAAAGGAAGAAGCATAATACCTCATCTGTGAAAGCGCGAGGTCACACATTTGTGTGCAGGATGGCAGAATGGAGAAATAATGGCAAAACAATTTGTATGTGATATGACGACAGGGAATGAAACGGCCCTTCTGATCCGGTTTTCGATGCCAATGCTGTTTGGAAATATATTTCAGCAGTTCTATAACATGGTGGATTCGATTGTGGTCGGGAATTACGTGGGAAAAAATGCATTGGCGGCGGTCGGAATGACGTCCTCACTGACCTTTTTCTACTTTGCACTGTGCAACGGTTTTGCTACGGGCGCAGGCGTGCTGATGTCTCAGTATTTCGGCATGAAAAATGAAAAGCGTGTAAAAGACGCACTGGGAAATTCAATTTATCTGATGCTTGGAATGGGGCTTCTGGTGAGTATCATTTCGGTGCTGTTAGCAGAACCGACGCTGCGGCTGCTCAATACACCGGAGTCCATCTTTGA
>CAKRPI010000112.1 GCA_934376945.1 uncultured Lachnospiraceae bacterium
GTATCGACCATTCCCATCAGCGAAGCGAGAAGCTGCTCAACCATGATCGGCAGAAGCAGCTTCCGGATATCTGTGTTACTGAATAAATGCTTTTCGCTCATTTCTTAAAATCCTTCTTCCTGAAATTTCATATGTACCGTTGTATGGTACACACTTTAGCACAGAAAAGCAAAAACCACAAGCAGAAGCGCAGGCTTTTGATATAGCTTAAAAAGGTATGGTAGATTTTCAGAGAAGCAAGTATAATAAAAAGAACAGAGGCGTGATCGGATGGACGATCCGTTGAAAGACTATACGAGGAGGATTTATGATTACATCAATTCAGGTGACAAAAGAATCAGAAAAATTTCCGGAAATCGTGCGGCTGTATCGGGCGGCGTTTCCGCGTGAAGAGCGGGTGGCGCTGGATCTGCTGCTGGAGACGGACGGTCCGTATGACTTTATTGCCTGCTACGATGGCGAAATGCTGTGCGGATTTTATTCGACACTGACGCTTGGGGATATTACACATGTTCTGTTTCTGGCTGTAGAGGAAGCGCTTCGGGGGAATGGATACGGCTCGCAGATCCTGGACGCGATCAGACGGGCGTATCCGGACAAGCGGCTGATTCTGGATGTGGAGATGCCGGATCCGGAAGCGGAAAATCAGGAGCAGCGGACGAAGCGGATCGCATTTTATGAGCGGAACGGCTATCACAATTCCGGGGTCTCCTATGGATGGCGGGGTGTCATGTATGAGATTCTGATCTTAAATGGTGAAATCAGCGAGGAAGAGTTTTGGACGTTTTGGGATCAGCTCGATGAGATCCAGCAGGCAAATTATTATTTTTACACCGGGTCTTATGCAGAAAAAGGTGAGTCCGGTATTTGTCTGTGGAAGCTGAGCACGAGAAGTGAACGGCTGAGCATGCTCAAAGCGGATACACAGACGATTCGCCCGTCCTGGATTACCTTAAATGAACGTGGAGATACGCTGTATGCCGTGAGAGAGGAGACGCCGGAAGGTGGTGTGTATGAGCTGAAGACACTGCGATCATCAGAAAATCCGGAACAGCCGACAGGAAACGGAACGGCATTGCTCCGGCTTATAAGAGAGCTGCCGTCGGGCGGTGCGGATCCATGCCATCTGAGCCTTGACGGGAGAGAACAGCTTTTGATGGTGGCAAATTATTCGAGTGGATCTCTGGGCGTTATTTCATTGGATGAACAGGGGCATTTGCAGGAGCTGAGTGATTTGCTGCAGCATACGGGGATGGGAGCAGACCCAGAACGCCAGGAAGGTCCGCATGTGCACTTCTCTGAGGAGGCAGGCGAATGGATCTGGTGTACGGATCTTGGACTGGATCAGGTGACGGCTTATGTGATCGACTATGAAACTGGAACGCTGACGGACAGCGAGGAACGCTTGCAGCTTCCGGCGGGCTATGGACCGCGACATCTGGCATTCTGGCATGAAGACATGGAAGTGATTTATGTCCTCTGTGAGCTTGCCAGCCGGGTTGTTGTATTTGCGGAGAAAAAAGCAGAAGATAAGCGCAGCAAACCGGAGTATGTGATGCTGCAGGACATTTCCACACTTCCGACCGGTTTTTCCGGCGCAAACACTGCCTCTGCGATCCGACTGTATGGAGGCTTTCTTTTTGCCGGAAACAGGGGAGACGACAGCATTGCAATGTATGAGATCGCAGAAGATGGAAGTCTGCGCCTCTGCTCAATTGAAAAGACCGGAGGAAGGACGCCACGGGATTTCCAGATCTTCAGTGATTTTCTCGTGGTGGCGAATCAGGATTCAGACAGCCTTACGGTGCTGCATATCAACCGGGAGAAAAAGAGACTCGAAAAGACGGCGATCCGGGCGGATGCGGTTCGCCCGACCTGTATTTGCAAGCTGTGGGAGAATATGTAGCTGGAAATTCAATGAGTACTGAACGGGCGATATCACAATAGAGAGCAGGAAAACCTGAAGCAAAAGGAAGGGGAGTATTCTGAAATGTTGGTAAACTGTCAGATGGATTGCTATATGTTAGTTAAAACTTTGTTAAGTTAGACGATTGAAATCAAAATAACAATGTGCTAACATATAGCACATCAAAAATAAGGAGACAGAACACCAATGAATAAGAAAAGAATCCTTGCGCTGCTTGCAGCGTTATCCATCAGCACCTGTGCAGTTCCGGTATTTGCAGAGGAGGCTGCATTTCCGGTAGAGATCGAGCATGCTTACGGCACAACGATGATTGAAGAACAGCCGGAACGGGTAGTGACGTTGTTTGACAGTAATTCAGATGCAGTACTCGCACTGGGTGTTGCCCCGGTCGGCGTATCAAAGGTTGGATATGGAAATGTGGAAGAAAACGGATTGCTTCCGTGGACAAATGCGGCATTTGAAAAGCTTGGAGTGACACCGAATGTGTTTGATGATACGGAGGGAACCGATTACGAAGCTGTAAATGCGGCCGAGCCGGATCTGGTGTTGATTCCGAATTCCGGGGTGACCGAAGAGGAGTATGAGCGACTCTCACAGATTGCACCGACGGTTCCGTATGCAAAGATTGCGTATGCAACGACCTGGGAGGAAGAGGCAGAGGTTACAGCAAAGGCACTTGGAAAAGAAGCAGAAGGTGCAGAGCTGATTGAAAATACAAAGGCACTGATTGCAGAAAAACTGGCAGAGCATCCGGAACTGGAGGGAAAGACGGCGGCATTCTGTTACATTGATCCTTCTAACTTGAGCATGGTATACATTTATATGCCTCTGGATCCGCGTGCCGCGTTTCTGGAAGAGCTTGGTATGAAAGTGCCGGAGTCGATCACTTCGATGGCAGGCGACGGTGATTTTTCGGTAGACTTGAGTGCGGAAAATATTGATTTGCTTAATGATGTGGACGTCATCGTATGCTATGGTGATGATTCTCTGCTTGGTGAGCTTCAGGCGAACGAACTGATGAGCACCGTTCCGGCGATTGCAAACGGGGCAGTAGCAACGATCGGAGATGACAGCGATCTGTACATGGGAACCTATGCAACAGTTCTGTCGATTCCGGCAGTCATTGATGAGTATCTGGATCTGCTTTCAGTGGCAGCGGCAAAAGTACAGTAAGCAGGCAGAACATGAAGAAAAAGAAGATTGCCGCAGTGGCAGTATCCAGCGTGTTGCTTTTTGTAGCAGGAATCGTACTGTCACTGTGTCTGGGAAGCCGTACGGTTGCCTTTACAAAAGTGCTGGAGGCATTGAGCGGTAAACATGTGGAGACGCTGGGGGCAAAGGTGGTACTGGCAAGAGTACCGCGTACAATCTTTGGAATTCTGGCCGGAGGTGCGCTTGGCATCTCCGGCACTCTTATGCAGTCTATTACGCGGAATCCGGTGGCAGATCCGAGTATCCTTGGAGTAAATACAGGAGCATCTTTGTTTGTTGTGATCGGGATTGCATATCTGCATATTTCCGCAGCGAGCCAGTACATCTGGCTGGCTATTTTAGGAGCACTGCTTACGACCCTGCTGGTGTATGGTGTGGCTTCACTTGGAAAAGAAGGGGCGACACCGCTGAAGCTGGCACTTTCCGGGTCTGCGGTAGCGATTACGCTCGGCTCACTTGTCAGTACGATTATGCTGCCAAATGACAAAGTGATGCAGAACTTCCGGTTCTGGACCGTTGGAAGCATTGGGCGGGCAACGACGGAAAGCATTCGGCTGATTGCGCCGTTTATTGCCGTAGGCTTCTTGCTTGCCATGCTGCTGGCACCGCAGCTGAATGCGCTGGCACTCGGGGATGAGGCTGCTTCCTCACTTGGCGTAAATGTACGGTTTGTAAGGGCAGCTGGAACTATCGCGAGTGTACTCCTTTGTGGGGCGACGACAGCGTTGGCTGGACCGATTGGATTTGTCGGGCTGATGGTACCACACATCATCCGGCTGTTTCTGGGCTCAGAGATGCGGCTGATGATGCCATTTTCTTTTCTTGGAAGCAGTGCGCTGCTTCTGATTTCGGATGTGATCGGAAGGCTGATCGGTGCGCCTGGGGAGACGGAGGTCGGAATTGTCACGGCCGTGCTGGGGGCACCGCTGTTTATTGCAATTATCAGGAAAGGAACAATTCGGAGTATATGAAGGAAAAAAGGTTATGGTCCGGCTATCAAAGGCGGATGAGACGTTTTCACCGAGTAAACAGAGTACTGGCAGTTCTGGTTTTTCTGTTTGTTGCGCTGGCTCTGTGCGTGGGGAGTGTTTCATATTCCGGAAAGGATGTGTTAAAAGCCTTGTTTGGAGCTGAGATCCCGGGCGTTTCCTATGCGGTCAGTGAGGTACGGCTACCGAGAATGCTAGGTGGAGCATTGGCAGGTGCAGCATTTGGAATGGCGGGATACTGTTTTCAGACGTTATTGCGCAATCCTCTGGCCAGTCCGGATGTTATTGGTATTTCATCCGGGACAAGCACTGCGGCAGTGTTTTGCATTTTGTATTTAAAATTACAGGGAAGCATTGTAGCGGTTATTGCAGTAGTATTTGGGATTCTAACGGCAGTTGCGGTATATCTTCTGGCGTCTCCGGGCGGGCATTTTTCACATGGAAAAATGATACTGACCGGAATCGGGGTTGCGGCGCTGTTTGACGCTGTCACTTCCTATCTGCTGACCAAAACGGCAGAATTTAATGTCAGCGCGACGATGCAGTGGCTGAGCGGTAATTTAAATGGTGTGGAACGAAAAGATATTCCACTGCTTGCGATTGTTGTACTGGGGCTCGGCATGATACTTTGTCTGCTGGAACGTCATTTGCAGACGCTAGGGCTCGGCGATGCTTATGCGGTTGTTCTGGGGATGAATGTAAGAAAAGATTATCTGGTGCTGATTTTATGCGGGGTATGTCTGGTCGCAGTTCCGACGGCGGTGACCGGCCCAATTGCCTCGGTTGCTTTTTTGTCCGGTCCGATTGCTTCAAGGCTTGCCGGGTATGCGCGGGCAAATGTGGTACCATCCGCACTGACGGGTGCACTGCTTGTGCTGGCATCTGACTTTATTGGCTGCCATGTGTTGCCAGTTCATTATCCCGTGGGAGTCATTACAGGGCTGCTCGGAGCGCCATATATGTTGTATTTGCTGATTGCGATGAATAAGAAAGGGGAATTCTGAGATGCCGATGGAACATAGTATGGAAGCACGGGCATTGAAGACGGGATATGATAACAGAGTGATTATTGATGACGTGAATGTGGAAATCCCGATGGGAAAGGTTTCTGTCATTCTCGGATCGAATGGATGTGGAAAATCAACGCTGCTAAAGACGTTTTGCAGGCTGAATCGGATCTTTGACGGTGAGATTTTGCTGGATGGAAAGAAGACGGACGAGATTGCACCGAAGGAATTTGCCTGTACGGTAGGGCTGATGCCACAGTCTCCGCTTGTGCCGGAAGGAATTACGGTATATGATCTTGTATCCCGCGGACGTTTTCCATATCGAAAATTTATGCGAGGGCTTGGCACGGAAGATTTTCAGGCGGTAAAAGATGCTTTAGAAATGATGGAAATCGCGGACATGGCCGACCGTCCGGTGGATGAGCTCTCTGGTGGTCAGCGTCAGCGTGTCTGGATTGCTCTGGCACTGGCACAGCAGACGGATATTTTGTTCCTTGACGAACCGACGACATTTCTGGATATCGCCTATCAGGTAGAAATTTTGGATCTGTTGACAGATCTGAACCGCAGGCGCGGAACGACGATTGTTATGGTACTCCATGACATTAATTTGTCGGCCAAATATGCGGATTATCTGTTTGCTGTGAAAAAAGGAAAACTAATCGCGCAGGGATCGCCGGAGGTGGTCATTACGGAACCGCTCATAAGGGAACTGTATGGACTGAACTGCATGGTTATTTCGGATCCGGTCTCCGGAAGTCCAATGATTGTACCGATCGGGCGATATCACAATGGAGAGCGGGAAAAACGAAAATAAAAGAGATAGAAAACAGAAAAAAGCAGCCGTACAAAATCAAAGTACAGCTGCTTTTTCACAGGTATTGGGCTGGCTGGATGCAGGGAGCGATTACTCCTCTACAACTTCAAGTACATCCATCGGACATGCCTTTGCACAGATGCCGCAGGCGATACATTTGGAAG
>CAKRPI010000113.1 GCA_934376945.1 uncultured Lachnospiraceae bacterium
CGACACTGCAGATGCCGATTATTACTCCGGTTGCGTCCGAGACATGGGGCGTAAAAGAGTCTGTTGCCACCGAGGATGATATGCCGGAATGGGGACCGACAGAAGAGCGTGGAATTGATATGGAAGTTGAAACTGCAGCAGCAGATCTGGCTTCCGGATCAAACGCTGTTATTCTGAAGCACCCGGTATCCGTTGCTACGATCTCCAAGATGATCAAAGCTCTGATTTAATATATATTTCATATATACACAGGAGGAAATAAAACAATGGCATTAAAAGGTCTTGATATTTTTAAATTATCACCAAAAAAGAACTGTAAAGAGTGCGGCTCTCCGACATGTATGGCTTTCTCTATGAAAGTTGCACAGGGTGCGGTAAGTCTGGATGCATGCCCGTACTTCTCAGAGGAAGCAAAGGCTGCAATGAGCGAGGCAACTGCTCCGCCAATGAAGACCATTAAGGTAGGCACAGGCGATACAGAAATGACACTGGGCGGCGAGACCGTTCTGTTCCGTCATGAGAAGACGTTTGTGAGCAAGACCAGATATGCAGTAGATCTTTGTAGCAGCATGGATGATGCACTGATCGATGCAAGACTGGAAGAACTGAAGCATGTAGATTATGACCGTATCGGTGAGCGTATGTATGTTGAGATGATCGATGTGGAATACGATCCGGCAAGCGGTCAGGACAAGTATGTAGAACTTGTGAAAAAAGCAGACGGACATGGAAGAGTACTGATTCTGGATTGCCAGGATGTCGAGGTTGCAAAGGCAGCACTTGAGATCTGCAAGGCATCCAAGCCAATCCTGAATGGTGCAAATCCGTCCAACTACGAAGAAATGAGCAAGATCGCGACAGAGGCAGGCGTTGCACTCGGCGTTCGCGGCGCAAACGAGGATGAGCTGTACGATACACTGGCAGCACTGGAGAAGCTTGGAAACAAGAATCTTCTGTTCAATGCATGTGAGGGTACTGCAAAGGCAGCTTTCGCAACTGCTGTTCAGTTCCGTAAAGCAGCAATCAAAGACAGCAACCGTACCTGCGGCTATCCGTCTATCGTAAACGTGTCCAAGATTGCAAAGGGTGACTGGCATCTTCAGGCAGCACTGCTGTCTCTGTTCACTGTAAAATACGGTTCCATCGTAATTGCAGAGCACATCGGATATGCAGAGGCACTTCCGCTTTATGGATTAAGACAGAATGTATTTACCGACCCGCAGAAGCCGATGAAGGTAGCACCGGGTGTATATCCGATCAATGGCGGCGATGAGAATTCTATCTGCCTGACGACAGTAGACTTTGCGCTTACTTACTTCGTAGTATCCGGTGAGCTGGAGCGTTCCGGCGTACCGTGCAACCTTATTATCAACGATGCTGGCGGACTTTCCGTACTGACATCATGGGCAGCAGGTAAATTCTCTTCAACATCCATCGCAAACTTCTTTAAAGAGCAGGATATTGAAGGAAAGATCAAATGCCGCAAGCTTTGCATCCCGGGCAAGGTAGCCGTATTAAAGGGCGAGCTTGAAGCAAAGATGCCGGGCTGGGAGATCATTGTTGCTCCGCGTGAGGCTGTTCAGCTCGTAAAATTCCTGAAGGATATGCAGTAAGATTAAAACGATCAGTCGTTTGGATCAGAACGTAGAAACAAACAGGAATGACAGCAGTTTTGCCGGGCAGGAAACCGCCCGGCACAGAATACTGTAGCAAAGCGGATTCTGTAAGTCCGCTTGAAAAAGAATGTCCGGCCCAAGGCAGGCCGGGCAGAATAAACCAATATAAAAGGAGAATACACAATGGCAAAATTTGTAGCAATTGGTGAGAGACTTTCCACTACCGCACCGATCATCAACAAAGCATTCACAGAGAGAGATCCGGAGCCGATCCTGAAAAGAGCAGAGCAGCAGCTCAAAGCTGGTGCTACTTATCTTGATGTAAACATCGGACCGGCAGAAAGCGATGGAGAAGACCTGATGAAGTGGGCAGTTCAGCTCCTTCAGGGAAATTTTGACAATGTTCCGCTTGCACTGGACACTTCCAACAAGAAAGCAATTGAGGCTGGTATTGCTGTATACAATCGCGCAAAAGGAAAACCGATCGTAAACTCTGCAGACGCTGCAGGACGTATCGAGTACCTTGACCTTGCAGCTGCAAACGATGCAATCTGTATCGCACTTTGCAACGGCGAAGGAATTGCAAAAGACAACGATGAGCGTATGGGCTATTGCCAGCTGCTGCTTGAGAGAGGTCTGGAGCATGGTATGGAAGCAGAGGATATCTGGTTTGATCCGTTATTCCTGGTTGTAAAGGGAATGCAGGACAAGCAGATGCAGGTTCTTGAGTGTATCAAGATGTTCAGCGACATGGGTCTGAATTCTACCGGCGGTCTGTCCAACAACTCCAACGGTATGCCGAAGGCAATCCGTCCGATCATGGATTCCGCACTGGTAGCTATGGCTATGATGCAGGGTCTTACTTCTGCAATCGTAAACCCGAACGACCTTCGTCTGATGGAGACCATCAAGTCCTGCGACGTATTCAAGGGTAATACACTGTATGCAGATTCTTATCTGGAGATCTAATTCAGGCATAATTTTCTGAATGTAAATAGGTACCCCATCCTTTATACTGCAAAGTGAGAAAGGGTGGGATGTGGGGTGCAAGCTCCCACAGATCTGTCATGAGACGACTGCGTTCGTGAGACGACATGAAATAGAAAGGGCTGCTGCGGACATGTGAATCATCAGAATTGCTTTCTGAAAATTACGGTCTGTAGCAGCCCTTTATATCAGAATAAAAATAAGGACTGCAGAACATCAGAAGGACAGCTGAAGGTATCAGAAGCTGTTCCTGTCGGCATATTGTGTGCAGAAAGGATTGGTTATGTTTAAGGTTACATTCAAATTTGAAAATGGCAATGCCGTGGAAGCATTTGCCACAGAAGGAGAAAATCTTCTGGAAGTGGCACGAAAGACAAACGTTGCCATTGACGCACCATGTTCTGGTAATGCAGCCTGCGGAAAATGTAGAGTGAAGCTTTTGGCGGGAAAGCTGGATTCTCAGCAGACACTTCACATTACAGATGAAGAGTATGCACAGGGCTGGAGGCTATCCTGTGTCAGCAAGGTGATTGCAGATGTTACGGTGGAAGTACCGGATATTGCGTCTGCATATAAAAGCAGAATGAAGGTGGCGGACCTTGATTCGGCAAAAGAGATTGAAATTTTTGAAAAAACGAAGACAGATGTGGAAGCTGCCGGAATTGAATTTAAAAATGATATGGATGTGATCCGTGTCACGATGCAGGAACCGACATTGGATGATACGATGCCGGATATGGAACGTGTTATATGGGCGGTAAAGGATGTCTGCGCGGTAAAGAACGTAAAAGTACCATTTATTGTAATGAAAAATATGGCAGAAACACTGCGAAAATATAAATTTGACGTACAGTGCGTGATCCGCAGAGCCGGTGAAAAGGTAGAAGTGCTGGATATCCTGGGACCGGAAGAGGATGTGAAGGTCTGCGGCCTGGCAGTGGATATCGGTACGACTTCCGTTGCAGCACTGATCATCGACATGAGAACCGGTGCAATTCTGGCAAAAGCATCGACCGGTAACGGACAGATCCGTTATGGAGCAGATGTTATCAACCGTATTATTGAGGCCATAAAGCCTGGCGGAAAGAAAAAGCTGCAGGACGCAATTATCAAAGAAACCTTAAATCCGCTGATTGCAGAAATGTGCTCGGCGGCAAAGATCAAGGCGACTCGCATTTACCGGATGTGCGTGGCAGGCAATACGACAATGAATCATCTGCTGGTTGGAGTATTCTCAGACCCGATTCGTATGGAACCGTATATTCCGACGTTTTATGAGACGACGAATGTGTATGCGCAGGATCTTGGCATTCATATTTTTCCGCATGCGCGGGTGATCATGGCGCCAAATATCGGAAGCTATGTAGGCGGAGATATTACGGCAGGTACGTTTGCAAGCTGTATCTGGAATCAGCCGACGATGTCGTTGTTTATTGATCTTGGAACAAACGGGGAGCTGGTATTCGGAAACGAGGAGTTTATGATGAGCTGTGCCTGCTCCGCTGGTCCGGCATTTGAGGGTGGAGATATCAGCTGTGGCATGCGTGCGACAGATGGTGCAATTGAAGCCTGCACGATCGATAAGGAAACGATGGATCCGACATTTTCAATCATCGGTGATAAGGGACAGAAGGCAGTAGGAGTCTGCGGTTCCGGTATCATTGATCTGATCAGTGAGCTGTTCCGCTGCGGCATTATCAACCCGAAAGGTAAATTTATCCGTGAAGGTAAACGGATCCGCCATGACAAATATGGTATGGGAAGCTATGTGCTGGTATTTAAGGAAGACGCAGCATCGGTCAAGGATGTAGAGATCAATGAGGTGGATATTGACAACTTCATGCGTGCAAAGGGAGCTATTTTTTCAGCAATACGCGTGATGCTCAATTCACTTGATTTTACCGTGGACATGATCGATGATGTATACGTAGCAGGAGGAATCGGAAGCGGCATTAACATGAAGAATGCGGTCAATATCGGTATGTTCCCGGATATTCCGATCGAGAAGTTCCACTACATCGGAAACTCCTCTTTGTCGGGTTCTTACATTATGCTGCTGTCCAATCAGGCAGAGAAGAAAGTGGATGACATTGCACACAATATGACGTATCTTGAGCTCTCCAATGAGCCGACGTATATGGATGAGTTTGTGGCTTCCTGCTTCCTTCCGCACACGGATGCGACCCTGTTTCCGTCTTTGACATTTAAATAAAAGGATCCGGTTGAAATCCTAAAGGACGGCTAAGCGGTCAATACTGCCGTCCTGGTTTTTCCAAATATGTTCTGATCCGGCAGCAGAAAAAAGAAAAGATAGGAAGAACAAGAAAGTATGGAAATAGAAAAGAACAACAATAAAGAACTGGTACCGCTGGAGCATTATCTGGAAGAATACGCAAAAGCATCTCCGGAGGAGATGAGCAGCCGTACCGGTATGCCGTATGATGCAGAAAAACAGCAGTTTGAGGTCACCTTTTTCGGGCGGAAGTACGCAGTGGCCTGGCCGGAATTTTCGGCGACGTGTCTGAATGATGCATATAGTTTTGATGCACTGGAAAAAATGAATCCGGCCAAGATTCTTGTGGTACGTTTTCTGCTGGAAGGTGCAACAGCAAATGGCACCGGAAAATTCCTTACGTATCGTGAGGTGCCGTGGGGAGAACTGTATTATCGCCAGTTCAATGGGCGCTGTATGATGCGTCTGGCGTATGGTTTTGGTAATAAACTGGACGCATTCAAAAAAGCGATGGAGGCGATGCATGCGCAGCCGGTAAAGGCGGGCGATGCGGCGTATCAGGCCGAGGTATTTCCGGGGTATTTCGTACAGTTTCTGTTATGGGAGGGTGATGAAGAGTTTGCACCGTCTTCTCAGATTCTGTTCAGTGACAATTTTCCGGCAGGGTTTCATGCAGAAGATCTGGTAGTTGTCTGTGATGTACTGATTACGATTCTGAAAAACCTGCAGTAAGAGCGGTTTAGTAGCATATTATACAAAATAGATACGCTGAAAAATGAAATAAGTATTGAAATTAGCCAGTATTTCGATTATATTAGTAAGTAAAAGGGTGAAGATTGCCCGTGCGCAGGAACAGATGCGTTCCATTGCGAGAAAGGAGAATTTTTCAGATGGGATTTAAGACAGATATTGAAATCGCACAGGAAACAACGATGTCTCCGATTACGGAGATCGCTGCAAAGGCAGGTATTGAAGCAAAGTACCTGGAGCAGTACGGTAATTACAAAGCAAAAATTGATTACAATCTTTTAAGAGAAACAGACAAAGAGGATGGCAAGCTGATTCTTGTAACTGCAATCAACCCGACACCGGCAGGTGAAGGAAAGACCACGACAACGGTAGGTCTTGCAGACGGTATGCAGAAGCTTGGCAAGAATGTAATGGTAGCACTCCGTGAGCCGTCCCTCGGACCGGTATTCGGCGTTAAGGGCGGAGCTGCAGGCGGCGGATATGCACAGGTTGTTCCGAT
>CAKRPI010000114.1 GCA_934376945.1 uncultured Lachnospiraceae bacterium
TAATGTACTCTTTTACTTTCTCGATTGTAGCGGCTCTGTCTTCGTCTTCAATCTTTGCGCTGACAACCACTGCTAATTCATACTTGTTCATGCTTTCGCACCTCCTTGTGGTCTCTGGCCCCTTTTCTGGAAAGGAGCAAGGAATTAAAAATCATATCACGAGATATTATTCTACCATAAAAAAAGTGGAAAGACAAGCATTTTTTTGCTTATTTTCCCACTTTTTAAGCTTAGAGCGTGTTTGAAAAATCAGGAGCGGAACCGGCAACAACTCAGTTCTTCTTCTCTCCTGCTGCGTTTCTCAGCTCTCTCATACTTTTTTCCACCTGACGGCGCGGCATCATGACCTGATGACCACAGCCCGTACATTTCAGACGGAAATCTGCACCCACGCGGAGGATTTCCCACTCCTGACTCCCACACGGATGCTTCTTTTTCAGTTTGACGATGTCTCCTACTTCGTATTCCATTGGCATCGTCCCCCTTTCTGTTACGTTCCACTTCATCAGACAGTTCCGGATTGTTCTGCTCCCCTGATCTCAAGCGCCCCGAGTACCTTCCCGATGCTCTCCGAAATCAGCAGATCCGCCTGCTCATCCCGCGGGGTCGGAGCTTTGTTGATCACAACAAGATATTTACCTTTGAAGTAATCGATCAGTCCGGCGGCCGGATACACAGAAAGTGAGGTACCGCCGATGATCAGCGCGTCTGCATTTGCGATATGATAAATCGAATCCTGGATCGTTTTCTGATCCAGTCCCTCCTCATACAGCACGACATCCGGCTTGATGATACCACCGCAGGTACAGTGCGGTATCTCTTCCGTATTTGCCAGAAGATATTCTGCATCGTAAAATTTTGCGCACCGCTGACAATAATTACGATGAATGCTTCCGTGCAGCTCCAGCACCACCTTGCTCCCCGCTTTCTGATGCAGTCCGTCAATGTTCTGCGTCACAACTGCCCGAAGCCTTCCTTTTTGCTCCATCTCCGCCAGTTTTTTGTGCGCCGCATTTGGCTCCACATCCAGGATCAGCATTTTATCCCGGTAAAACCGATAAAATTCTTTTGTGTTTCGTTTAAAAAAGGTATGGCTCAAAATTGTCTCCGGAGGATAATCATATTTCATATGATAAAGCCCGTCCACACTGCGGAAATCCGGTATTCCGCTCTCGGTTGATACCCCTGCGCCGCCAAAAAATACGATGTTGCTGCAGGTATCCACAATCTCCTGCAGCTTTGCAATTTTGTCCTCCATACCAGTCGCTTCCTTTCTTCCGGACCTTTATAATCCGTTCTCACTGCCTGCTCTTTGTTTCTGTCTTATCCTTTTTCGATGCATAGACCTGCGCCAGCTTGCCCTGCACCACAAATCGTGTGGAATCATCTCCGGTGCATGTGGACAGCGTTACCACACGGTCTTCCCTTGTGACTTCCACTCCGGTATTATCCACAACAGAGTTTGCAAATGCCTGATTTACAAACTGGCTGAATTCATCCTCTGTAAAGACGATCTGATAGGTCAGCCCTGTCTTATTGACCACGGATGCGGAGAAAATCCGGTACTGATAAATCAGATCCGGTGTATAGATCCAGAAATATTTGCTTTTTTTAAACACCTCTGGATCATTATAATTTTTCAGCTTTCCGAACATGGAACCATTTTTCATGTTGTGGCCGTAAATGATCGTATTCTGATCGGTCAGATCTGATGCATTGTCACAGTTCATAAAAAGGCAGCCCGCAAAATTATCCGTCCGCTCAAATGTCCGATGCAGATAATAATCGTTGTCCTCTCCTTGCACGACCGGATAGGAAATATCCAGCGCCCGAATGCGTAGCCAGCCTGTGATATCCTCGTTGACTGCCTGCAAACGATCAAAATCAATCGGATTTTTCATCATCGGAACCGCAATCTCTTTTCCGTTTTCTTCCACTGTAACGAGCGTTTTTCCGGTAATCGACTGCACCGCTGATGCATCCTCCAGGGTCGCATCATCATCCAGTGCATCGTAATCACCGGTTCCCTGTCCGTCGACCGCATAACTGCTCTCCAGATTATCATACTCATCAGAGCCCTGTTTGTAATCTTTATAATATCCATATAGCGTCCACCCAGAATACAGGAAAACGCTAAGTGCAATCAGCATCAGAACAAAACGAACCACATCGCCGAAGGTCCGCCTTCTCTTTTTCTTTCCGCCCGTATGCACTTCACGGTACGGAATTTCACCGGATTCGTACGGCACTCTCTCCTGTCCGTACCCACGCGGCCCTTCTCCTGCGCCGCCATATCTTCTGTCAGAACCGCTGCTGCGCCCATTTCTGTCGTCTCTGTCATTCATTTTCTATCACTCCTGTGAAACAACAACTTTCCCGAATTTTTCTCTGATCTTTGATGACTACCTTCTCTTTTTCCTGCTTTCATGGCTGACCGACGGAAAGGTCACAATAAAACGTGTGTTTTTCTGATCACTTGCTGCTGTAATTGTACCTCCGTGCAGCTCTACGATCTGTTTTGCAATTGCAAGTCCCAGACCGGAGCCTCCCGTTTTACTGGAGCGTGAATCATCCGCACGATAGAAACGTTCGAAAATCATTTCCAGCTTTTTCTGCGGAATCTGCGGACCCTCATTCGTAAAAACAATCGTTGTCCTTCCATGACCACCGCGGGCCTGAATCAGAATCTGCGTATTTTCGCTGCCATATGCCACCGCATTGCGCAGCAGATTCTCAAACACTCGCGCCAGCTTATCCGGATCTCCCTCGATCAGCAGACCGTCCTGCGCATCGACTGCACAGGTCATTCCCTTTTTCTGCAGCATCCCATAATTTTCATCTGCGATCTGCTCCAGAAAAATTGCAAGATCCACCTCCTGCTTTTCTAATACAAAATCCTGAAGATTGAATTTTGTGATATCAAAAAATTCATTGATCAGCTCTTCCAGCCGAAGTGCCTTTTCCAGTGTGATATGCGTATACTTCTCCCGCTCTTCCTGACCCATATCCTGCTGATTTTCCAGCATTGTCAGATAAGCAACCACGGAAGTCAGCGGCGTTCGCAGATCGTGTGCAAGATAAGCAACCAGCTCATTCTTTTTCTGCTCACTGACGGCGGCCTCTTTCTCTCTGCGCAAAAGCTCACTCTTCAGTCTTTCCAGCTGGCCGGTAACAGACAGCAGTTCTTCCGGAAGCACTACCGGTTCTTCCGGCGCATGCTCGATCCCATCGAGTGCCATACTGATACCGTTCAGATATCTGGTCATACGATTTACTGCAATCAGAAATAAAATAAGAAACGATGCTGCGCATCCAAGCAGCCCCAAGCACAGATGACCCTTACCGGCCAGGCTGCCGCACAGACTGGCTGCTTCTGAATGCTTCATGCCTCTTACTGAAACCAGTACCCAGACTGCCGCTCTTTTCAGAAGCGTGCCCGGCAGCCCGTCTGCAGCCAGAGAAAACAGACCATACCAGACTGCGCTCATTAATATAAAACATACAAACGCCTGCGTTAGAATTTTCTTTCGAAACGCACGATACTCATTTTTCAATTTTATATCCTACTCCCCAGACAGTCTTGATAAAATCGCTTTTACGTGTTTCGTCTCCCATTTTTTCCCGCAGATGCCGGATATGAACCATAACGGTATTATTGCTGTTTTTGAAGTATTTTTCTTTCCAGATCTGTTCAAAAAGCTGTTCGGAACTGATCACCTTTCCGCGATTTGAACAAAGCAGCCAGAGAATATCAAATTCAATCGGTGTCAGAACCAGTTCCTTTTCATTGTAGATGCACTCATGGGTGTCCCGGTTCATCACAAGGCCGGCAAAATCGATGATATTTTTCTGCGGCTTTACACTGTCGTTGTATTTCGTATACCTGCGAAGCTGTGCTTTGACACGTGCCACAAGCTCCAGCGGATTGAAGGGCTTTGGAATATAATCGTCAGCACCGAGTGTCAGACCGGTAATCTTATCCACATCCTCCGTCTTTGCCGTCAGCATAATTACCGGAAAACGATACTTTTCCCGGATTCTCTGCAGTACGGAAAAACCATCCATATCCGGAAGCATAACATCAAGAAGTGCCAGTACAGGCGGCTCCGTTTCGATTTTTCCAAGAGCCTCCCGTCCTGTAAACGCAAGTTCAACCTCGTAGCCTTCGTTGCGTAGGTACAGCGCGATCACCTCAGCGATCTCTTTTTCATCATCCAGTACCAGTATTTTATTGTTCATATAGAATCCTTATCTGCAGGCACGAAGCTCATCCGTGCCTGCCATATCTGTCCTTGCTGCTTTTTCTGCCGCTGTTCACAGCCAGATAACCATTTGCTTACTCACAGTTGCCAACAGTACGCGGATACGGAAGTACATCACGAATATTTGACATACCGGTCAGGTACATCACGCAGCGCTCAAAGCCAAGTCCAAAGCCGGCATGTCTTGTGGAGCCGTATTTTCTCAGATCCATATAATAACGGTAATCATCCTCACGCATACCAAGCTCGCGGATTCTTCCTGCCAGCTTATCGAAATCATCCTCTCTCTGACTTCCGCCAATAATCTCACCGATTCCAGGTACAAGGCAATCCATCGCCGCTACTGTCTTTCCGTCCTCGTTCAGTTTCATATAGAAGGCCTTGATCTCCTTCGGATAGTCCGTTACGAACAGCGGACGCTTATAAATCTGCTCGGTCAGATAACGCTCATGCTCGGTCTGCAGATCACATCCCCAGGATACCTTATACTCAAACTCATCATTGTGCTTCTCCAGAATCTCAATTGCCTCCGTGTAAGTCACATGGCCAAATTCAGAGTTCAGCACATGATTCAGACGGTCGATCAATCCTTTATCCACAAAGGAGTTAAAGAAATTCATTTCTTCCGGAGCATTCTCCAGCACGTAACGGATCAGGTATTTGATCATGTCCTCTGCCAGACGCATATCATCATTAAGATCTGCAAAAGAGATCTCCGGCTCAATCATCCAAAACTCTGCAGCATGGCGAGCCGTGTTCGAATTTTCCGCACGGAACGTCGGTCCGAATGTATAAATGTTGCGAAACGCCTGTGCAAACGTTTCGGCATCCAGCTGACCGCTTACGGTCAGATTAGTCATCTTTCCAAAGAAATCCTGTGAGAAATCTACATTTCCTTCCTTATCCTTCGGAATATTGTTCAGGTCCATTGTTGTTACCTGGAACATCTCGCCTGCACCCTCACAGTCACTTCCCGTAATGATCGGCGTATGCACATAAACAAAGCCTCTCTCCTGGAAAAACTGATGGATCGCATAGGCAATCAGGGAACGCACGCGGAACACAGCCTGGAATGTATTGGTACGCGGACGAAGATGCGGAACCGTACGCAGATATTCCAGAGAATGACGTTTTTTCTGCATCGGATAATCCGGTGTGGAGGCTCCTTCCAGCTCTACCTTAGATGCCTGAATCTCAAACGGCTGCTTTGCATTCGGTGTTTCTACCAGCGTACCGGTAACAATCACAGCTGCACCGACATTCATCTTGCAGATATCAGCAAAGTTTTCCAGCTGATCTGAATATACAATCTGCAGCGTTTCAAAAAACGTACCGTCATGCAGTACGATAAATCCAAAGGTTTTTGAGTCTCGGTTGCTGCGTATCCAGCCTCCTACCGTGATCTCTTTTCCCACATAGGACGTGCGGTCATGATACAATTCTCTTACCGTAGTAAATTCCATTTCTTTGTTCTCCTATTCTTTTCTTTCCGAAGACTGATGACCTGCAGAAGAAATACAGCCTGTGCATCCTTATCGTCATGCAGTCTGTTTGACCTATTATAGCGTTTTTTGCATGGGACTGCAAGTTGAATTGTCCGGTTCGCCAAAATCCCTTTTCCCCTTCGCAATTCTTGACAGACCTGCCTTTTTTTCTTTACAATTATTTGTAACTGTTCAGAGCCAAGCAAAATTTCATAAAACAAGCGGAAAATGCTTGCATTTTTAAGCCTGTTTTTGAAATT
>CAKRPI010000115.1 GCA_934376945.1 uncultured Lachnospiraceae bacterium
TAAGGAAGGACCCGCTTGCGGGAGGATCCCTTATGATCTTACAAGTAGCGAAGCGAATTGCGAATATCCGCTTTGACTAGCTGACGCTGACCGAAATCACATGCTGTCACGTGCGTTCGACTGGAATGCACGGAATACCGGCTTGTGGATGCGACTTGCAGATATTGCCTGTACAAAGAAAAATGAGGAAACGAAAATGGACGAAATGATAAGAACAATGCCAATGATTCCGCTGCGGGGACTGACTGTTCTTCCGCTTATGATAGTCAATTTTGATATCAGCAGAGAAAAATCGATCCGCGCGGTAGAATCAGCGATGGAGCAGGATCAGACCATTTTTCTGGTGACCCAGAAAGACCCGGAGGAAAATCAGCCGGAAATCGACGGACTTTACCACATTGGGACGGTAGCAAAGATAAAAAATATTGCAAAGCTTCCGAAGAATATCGTGCGTGTAATGGTGGAAGGAATCGGAAAAGCCCGATTGCTTTCCCTGGAGGACGGCAGCGGCTATCTGATCGGACAGGCAGAACTTCTGAAAAAAGAAAAGCCGGAAGCAGATGAACTGACGCAGACAGCTATGGTGCGTGCTCTGCAGGACCTGCTGGTGCGTTACGGGCAGAGTAATCAGAAGTTTGGCAAGGAAATGCTCAGTCAGCTGATGGCAATGCAGGATATAGAGACGCTGGTTACGGAAGCAGGAGCGCATTTGCCGCTGTTTTATGAGCAGCGTCAGAAGATCCTTGATGCAGAGAGCTTTTCAGATCAATACGATGCCTTATGTACGGTGATTGCAAATGAGGTAGAGATTATTCAGATCCGTAACGAACTGCAGCAGAAGGTAAAAGAGCGTGTTGATAAGAATCAGAAGGAATATATTCTGCGGGAACAGCTGAAGGTCATTCAGCAGGAACTTGGGGAAGATACGCTTCTGACCGATGTGGAAAATTATAAAAAACAGGCTGAGGCGCTGACGGCAGGCGATGAGGTAAAAAAGAAGATCATAAAAGAGGCCGAACGGCTGAAAAGTCTTGGCGGAAGCTCAGCGGAAGGCTCTGTGCTGCGCGGCTATATCGAGACACTTCTGGAGTTGCCGTGGGATAAGGTTTCGGTAGATAATCAGGATCTGAAAAATGCAGCAAAGGTGCTCGATGAAGATCATTATGGACTGGAGAAGGTAAAAGAGCGTGTGCTGGAATTTCTTGCAGTCCGTACACTGACAAACGGAGGAGACAGTCCGATTCTGTGTCTGGCAGGACCTCCCGGAACAGGAAAGACTTCGATTGCGCGTTCAATCGCACGGGCACTTGGAAAAAAATACGTCCGGATCAGCCTGGGCGGTGTGCGTGACGAGGCAGAGATCCGTGGTCACAGAAGAACGTACGTCGGTGCGATGCCGGGCCGTCTTGCAAACGGTCTGAAGCAGGCAGGCGTGAAAAATCCGCTGATGCTGCTTGACGAGATCGATAAGGTGAGCAGTGATTACAAAGGTGACACGGCTTCCGCGCTGTTGGAAGTGCTTGATTCTGAGCAGAACTGCCGTTTCCGGGATCATTATGTGGAGCTTCCGCTGGATCTTTCGGAGGTGTTGTTTATTGCAACTGCAAATGATCTGCATACCATTCCGCGGCCGCTGCTTGACCGTATGGAAATTATCGAGGTTTCCAGCTATACGGCAAATGAGAAGTTTCATATCGCAAGGGAGCATCTGATCCCGAAGCAGCTTGAGAGAAACGGTCTGAAAAAGGAGCAGCTGACGATCACGAAGACTGCGCTTCAGGATCTGATTGAGCTGTATACAAAGGAGGCCGGAGTACGTCAGCTGGAGCGCAGGATCGGTGAGATCTGTCGTAAAGCGGCGAGAAAAATTCTGGAAGAGCATGTGGAAACCGTACATGTGACAGGGAAAAACCTCGAAAGCTTCCTCGGACGCAAAATTTACACCTTTAAAAAGCGCAATGAAAAGAGTGATATTGGTATTGTACGTGGTCTTGCGTGGACAAGCGTCGGTGGAGATACACTGCAGATCGAAGTAAATACGATGCCGGGTAAGGGAGAATTTCTTCTGACGGGACAGCTTGGAGATGTCATGAAGGAGTCTGCGCGCACTGCGATCAGTTATGTACGTTCCGTGAGCGGAAAGTATCACATTGATCCGGAGTTTTTCGCAAAAAATGATATCCATATTCATATTCCGGAGGGAGCGGTACCAAAGGATGGCCCGTCAGCCGGAATTACAATGGCGACAGCCATTCTTTCAGCTGTCACAAAAATTCCGGTGCGTGCAGATGTGGCAATGACCGGAGAGGTTACGCTGCGCGGCCGGGTACTGCCGATCGGCGGTCTGAAGGAAAAGCTTCTTGCGGCAAATCAGGCCGGAATGAAGACGGTAATTGTTCCGTCTCAGAATAAAGCGGATGTGGAGGAGATCTCTGAGGAAATTAAGAAGGGAATGGAAATCCTGTACGCGGAAACGATGAAGGAAGTATTGAAGACAGCGCTGGAGCAGTAGAAGTTGACAGCTGAGAGGAGATGGAAAAAATGGTCATTAAACAGGTAAATCTGGAAACGGTATGCGGAATTACAAGTGTGCTTCCGAAAAATCAGAAGCCGGAGATTGCATTTGCCGGGAAATCAAACGTGGGAAAATCATCCCTGATTAACAGCCTGGTGAATCGCAAGGCGCTGGCACGTACGAGTGCACAGCCGGGAAAGACGCAGACGATCAACTTTTATAATGTAAACGATGAGCTGTATCTGGTAGATCTTCCGGGATACGGCTATGCAAAGGTACCGCAGAGTGAAAAGGAAAAATGGGGAAAGCTGATCGAGCGGTATCTTCACGGATCGGATCAGCTGCGTGCAGTTTTTCTTCTGATCGATATCCGTCACGAGCCGGGAGCAAATGATAAAATCATGTACGAGTGGGTATGCCACAATGGCTATGAGCCGATCATCATTGCAACAAAGCTGGATAAGATCAAGCGAAGTCAGGTTCAGAAGCAGGTAAAGCTGATCCGTGAAGGTCTGAAGGTACGGCCGGGCACACAGATTATTCCATTTTCCTCCGAGACGAAGCAGGGCGTAACCGAGGTGTGGAACCTGATGGAATCGCTGTGTTTCCCTGGTGAGGAAGTGTTAAGTAATCAATCAATGGACAAGGATTGAGAACGAGGCTTATAGAAGATAGAAATACATGCAGATAAAGTGGCAGATACTTCCGCCCATCACAAAAAGATGAAAAATCTCATGGGATCCAAAGTCTTTATGATTGGCATTGAAAATCGGCAGCTTCAGTGCATAAATAATCCCTCCGACCGTATAGAGCAGACCGCCGGAAAGCAGCCAGAGAAAAGCCGGACGAGAAAGAGTTTGGAAAAGCTGACCAAAGACGGAAAGACAGGACCAGCCCATCGCAACATATATAATAGAAGAAACGTACTTCGGACACGTTACCCAAAACAGCTTAAAGATCATTCCGATGGCAGCGATTGCCCAGACTGCGATAAGCAGCCGGTGACCGTCTGCAGGATTTAATACAAGCAGGCAGACGGGAGTATAAGATCCTGCAATCAGTACAAAAATCATCATGTGGTCGATTTTTTGAAAGACACGCAGGCTGTGTCCGTGCAGATTGACAGAATGGTACAGTGTGCTGGCGGTATAAAGCAGGATCATACTGCTCATAAAAACTGCCATGGCAATCAGCCCGGTTTGTGAAGAAGTAAGAGAAGCCTTGACCAGCATTGGGATAGTAGCAAAAATGGCGAGCACCATTCCGATGAAATGTGTGATGGCACTGCCTGGTTCACGAATGGTAATAGTCATGATAACACCTCCTGGAACATTAAGAACTGCATTATGTAGTTTTGAAAACTACATCTGTTATGCGAATCGTATCACACCAGGAGAATGATGTCAAGCGTTAATTTTACCGAGCCGTGCAAGGTCTGATTTTATGCTACTGTTCAGAGCCAAGCAAAATTTCATGAAACAGGCGGAAAATGCTTGCATTTTTAAGCCTGTTTATGAAATTTTATTTAGCGGATACGCCACACCGACGAAATGCGAAGCATTTTGGAGGTTGGCTCTGAACAGTAACGATTTTATCAAGTCGTGCAAGGTCCTGCTTTCATTGTGGAAAGGAGTAAGCATCCGTCGAAATACCCAACAAAAGATCATAAAAAACATTTTTCTTGACTGATATGACGAAAAGAGCTTTCGTTCCTGTTTTCATTTGACAAGCCGGAACGAAGTTGCTAGAATTTAAATTAAGTATTGTTATCCGATATAGGTCTGTGAAGAGGGTTCAGATGTTTCTACCGCACGCCGTTCAGTTGCGACTATTGGGTGGTTTAACCAAATCAATCAAGTCCCCTGCGGGATTGCGAATATCTGCCTGACTCATCTGCAGATGTACAGAAACAAAGCTGTACATCTGTTTTTGTTTTTTTAATCGAGTCAGACAAGTCCCCTGTCTCTTTTCCTCTTACCTGTATCGCAGCACACCAAGAAAGGGAGAAAAGACATGAAAAAATGTACGAAACTGATCCTTGCAGCAACAACGATGCTTACCCTGGGAGCATTTTCCAGCTTCGCTGTCAGCGCAGAGGAGACCACGGTCAAAGCCGGATTTATTTTCCTGCATGATGAGAACTCTACTTATGACCTGAACTTCATCAACGCAGCAAAAGAAGCATGCGAGAGCATGGGTATCGAGTATGTGTTTAAGACCGGTATTCCGGAGGGACAGGAGTGCTATGAGGCAGCATGTGAGCTTGCAGATGCGGGCTGCAATTTCGTATTTGCAGACAGCTTTGGCCATGAGGATTATATGATCGAGGCTGCAAGAGAGTTCCCGGATGTTCAGTTCTGCCATGCAACAGGTACAAAGGCACACACCGAGGAGATGGATAATTTCCACAATGCGTTTGCTTCTATTTACGAGGGACGTTATCTGGCAGGTGTTGCAGCAGGAATGAAGCTCAATGAGATGATCGACAACGGTACGATCACTGCAGAGCAGGCAAAGATGGGCTACGTTGGTGCTTATACTTACGCAGAGGTTATTTCCGGTTATACTTCCTTCTTCCTTGGTGCGCGTTCTGTATGCCCGAGCGTTACAATGGAAGTTACCTTTACCGGTTCCTGGTATGATGAGACAGCAGAGAAGGAAGGCGCAAACAAGCTGATCGAGGATGGATGCGTACTGATCAGCCAGCATGCAGATTCCATGGGTGCTCCGACCGCATGTGAGACTGCAGGTGTTCCGGATGTTTCCTACAACGGAAGCACAGCAAGTGCATGCCCGAATACCTTTATCGTATCTTCCAGAATTGACTGGGCACCGTATTTTGAATATGCAATGGGCTGTGTAGCAAGCGGCGAGGAGATCGCAGCTGACTGGACAGGCGATCTTTCTACCGGTTCTGTCGTACTGACTGATCTGGGCAGTGCAGCAGCAGAGGGTACACAGGAAGCGCTTGATGAAGTGACTGCAAAGCTTGAGTCCGGCGAAATTCATGTATTTGATATTGATACCTTTACTGTTAAGGGCGAAAAGCTTGAGAGCTATATGGCAGATGTTGATACCGATCCGGATTATGAAGGAGATCATGAAGCAGTAGCTGACGGATACTTCCATGAGTCGGCAGAGGGCTTCCGTTCTGCTCCGTATTTTGATATTCAGATTGATGATATTTCACTTCTTGATACAGCATTCTGATCCGCTTCAAAGCACAATGAGCGGTGCAGCGATTTTCGCCGCACCGCATTTTTATGTAATATGTACTCTCGGAATCTTTTTGTGCTTGATTTTGTGAGAAGATTTTTTGTCAGCTGTGCCCAAATTTCTGAGGCG
>CAKRPI010000116.1 GCA_934376945.1 uncultured Lachnospiraceae bacterium
TGCGGGTGTAGTTCAATGGTAGAACATCAGCCTTCCAAGCTGAATACGTGGGTTCGATTCCCATCACCCGCTTTTTCATGCTCAAAAATAAAAGGGAAAAGTGCGGGAGCAGCTTAAAAATAATATAAATCGAGAAAATATAAAAAATAAGAATAAGAAAGAGAAGTTCAGGATTCACAATCGTATGAATCAGAGAACTTCTCTTTTTGGTTTAACTGAGTTGAGCAAGGCGCCTGCTTCAATTGAGCGAAGCAATACGTAGTGGGTAGGAACTTGCTTTTATCATAAGATAAACTGACTCATGATAAAGATTAAGAACAAGCAGCAAAAGCGAACTTCGAATGCCTGTTTATATCCGCTACTGTGCAGCTTCTGTCTCACTTTCTGTTTCCGCGGTCGCAAGGCTGTTCTCGTCAAGGATATCTTTCAGCTCATTGATCATCTCTTCGTCCTTCAGACGAAAGCGTACCTCTACTCGCCTTGAGGCATCCATGTCGACTTCGCCGTCTGTGTAGACAGGATTGCTCATAGAGTGACCGTTGGAGGTCAGCTTTTCCTTGAGGCTTGAAAGCTCATCGGCGGTCAGATAGCTGTCGGCGTTTGCAAAGAGGTAATCCGCTACTGCAAGCGCACGTGCCTGGGAGAGCTGCAGATTGTAGAGGTAGTCGCCGCTCGTGTCGGTGTAGCCGTCAATACTGAGTTCGGCAAGATAATCCTGATATTGCGGCTCCATGAGCACCTTACAGTAAAGCGGAAGGACTTCGCCGAGCATCTGGATTCCCTCGTCAGTCAGCTCGCTCTCATTATAGCCGAAGAGGACGTTGGAGTCGAGGGCGATCGAGCCAGTTGCTTCATCGATGACAACGTTTAAATTATGTTCATCAAACTGTTTTTTTAAAGCGGCGATCAGATCTGCTTTGACGCCGATGATCTGTTCGATTTTTTTCTGCTGCTCGGCCATCAGTGTTTCCTGTTCTTCAAGGGCGGCCTGCTGTGATTTCATCAGCTTGTTTTTTTCATCAAGCTCTTTTTGCTGACTGGCAACAAGAGCAGCCTGTGTATCCAGATCCTTTTGCTGAGAGAGGACGAGAGCGCTTTTTTCGTCGAGCTCATCCTGCTGACTGGCTACGAGTGCCGTTTGTTTATCCAGATCGTCCTGCTGGCTGGCAATGAGTGCACTTTGCTCATCGAGAGCAGCCTGCTTGGCGTTCAGTTCACTTTCGCGCTGTTCCAGCTCGAGCTGTAGCTGGCTTTGAGTCTGCTGATGCGCAGCTTCCTCCTGCAGCTTTTCCTGGTAATTTTTCTGCGCCTCCATAAAGGAGATGCACATGACGAGGACGAAAAGGAGCAGGAGTCCGGCCATCATATCGGAATAAGAGCGCCAGATATTGTGGCGGTCGTAGTTTTTTTTGCGTCTTGAATACATGGAGAATCCTCCTTATTTTTTCCTGCGGCGGAACAGCACCGGCTGATCCATTTTTCTGGAAAGCTCGTCCAGTTTTGTAAGCGTGCGTTCCAGCAGCTCCTGCGTCTGTTCAGAGTCCTGCTCAGAATTGTGCTTAGAGGAAGAAAGCACTTGTTCTTGTTGGATTTTTTGCAGCTGATCCGTGATTTTTGAAAGCTGCAGGCGCATTTCAGCAGAGGACTGTACCGGTCCCATTTTTGCAATCTGATCGGAATATCCTTTGATTTCTTCACTGTTTTTTTCCCAGATCTCAGAAAACTTTTCAATGGTCTGGTACATGAAGCGGATGTAATCCTGGTAGGATTCTTTCTGCTCCTGATTGACACGGGAAGCATTTGTCTGTGCTTCTGCGAGCTTTTCAACAGAATCCGTGAGATAATTCTGCGTCTGTGTCATGGAATCCTGAAGAGAAGCAAGCGTTTTCTGGATGCGCGAAATGGTGTGATCCATGAAGTCTGTATAGCTGGCCTGTGTCTTGGTCAGTTCTGCGACTGTCTTTGTAATCTGATTGAAGTCAGAGAGCAGCTCTGTGCGCATCTGGCGGGTGACTGCATTGCAGACATTAGTAAGCAGCTCTTCCTGGCTGCTGGTAAAGGTGTCTGCAACCTGCTGAAAGCCTTCCGTCATTCGTGCAAAGGCCGGAGTGATCGCCTGTTCAAAACTGGAGGCCATCTGTTCAACAAAAATGCCGGTCAGATCGTGCACCATGTCTTCCTGCGATTTTTGCTGGGAGAGAAGCCGGCCAAGAGAATCAATTTCGTAGGGAGGCTGTACGTGAAGGTAGTAAGTATCAAGAAATTCGTCGATCCGTGCAGATAAATTAGAAAATTCGCTGCGCAGATTGAAAGAAAAAGAAAGCGAGAGCGCGATTCCGTAGATCGAAGTGATGAAAGCCACCTTGATACCGTTGATCAGAGGGGTGACGGAACCGGCCATCTGTTCATAACCGGACGGATCGAACTCACGCAGTCCCATGACAAGACCGACGAAAGTACCGAGAATACCGAGACTTGTGAGGATGTCTGGGATATTCTCAAGAATACCGCGATGGACGTACGTCTCGATTGCATCCTCATTGATAAAACTGCGGATATCGCAGACGCTGGATGGATTCTGAGTCGCCATTGTGCGATACTGGTGATAGCAGTCATCAAGAAATGCATTCCGGAAAAGCGGCGCAGACGGGTCATCCCAGACTGCTGCGTCTTTTGACGTTGTCTGACGGATTTTGTCAGAGGCACGTTTCAGGGCATGGGTCACCTGGATCAGGCGGCGCAGACCGGAAATGCAGGCAGCTGCAGTCATGAGAAGCATCACGGCGAGAAAGCCGAGATTGAAAAGGATGGTAGTGGAGTCTGCCTCGCGGCTGATGTAAGTGATAAATACGCACACGCCGACGGACAGAGCTGCACCGAGGATTGAAATGATTCTTCGCAGGTACAAGATGATTCCCCCTTTTGTAATAGTTTCGTTCTGAAAAAAAGCCATATTTGAATCTATTATAGGAAAAGAAAAGGCAGTAGTAAAGGGATTCTGAAAATATTAAGAAAAAAATCCAGTTAATACTGACAAGTTAGATAAGTTAGATAAGATGTGCGGAAGTTCTTTGTTAGTAGCAGCGGAACATAAAATAATAAAACGATGTGAACCTGAATAGAAGAAAAAAGAATAGAAAAAAGAAAGCCTACAAACCGGGAAAAACAGATGTATGCTTTCTTTCATATTTTAACCGAGTCAGACAAGTCCCCCTGCTTCAATTGCAGGAAGCAATAAGCAGGGGGACTCGATTATTTATTCACCTGGGACAGAACATCCCATTCAATATTTTTACAGGGTGATCTGTGCGATGATGCTCTTCAGAAGATCTGCACTTGCGCGAAGCTTTCCAACCTCTTCTTCTGTCAGCTGTACCGGGAGTTTGCATCTTACGCCATCCGGTCCGATCATGGTCAGAGTACTGATGCAGACATCCTCGATGCCGTATTCGCCGTGCATCAGAGTGGAAACAGTTGCTACAGAGTCACTGGATGCAGTCAGAAGAGAAACAAGCTGGCATACAGATGCGGATACTGCATAGAAGGTAGCACCCTTACGTTTGATAACTTCTCCGCCGGAGGTATGTACATACTCAGCCATTGCATCTTTGTCAAATGGTTTGTAATCTACCGTATCTTTTACAAGCTCCGGATAATGATCGATAGAAGTTCCAGCTACGTCTGCAATAGACCACGGAATGAAAGAACTGTCACCGTGCTCGCCGTATACGTAAGCATGGATATTTTTCTGTGCGATCTTGCAATGCTCGGAGAGACCGTAACGAAGACGAGCCGTATCAAGAATAGTACCAGAACCGATGATCTGGCTCTCCGGAATGCCGGAAATCTTTGTAAATACGTAGGTCATGATGTCGACCGGGTTGCTTACGATCACATATTTTGCATTTGGAGCAACAGCAGTGATCTGCGGAGTGATCTGCTTGAGAATGTTTACGTTTGTCTGAGTCAGTTCGATTCTGGTCTGACCAGGCTTACGGGCAATTCCTGAAGTAATGATGACGATATCGGAATCCTTTGCATCAGCATAATCGCCGGCAACGATAGATACCGGGTTACGGAAGAAGGTACCCTGTGCGATATCCATAACCTCGCCGATTACCTTTTCCTTGTTGATGTCGATCAGAACGATCTCTGATGCACTGTCGTTGTCCATTGCAAGTGTGTAGGCAATAGTAGAACCAACACTTCCGGCTCCGATAATTGTAATTTTTGTACTCATATGCTTCTCCTTTGAAATAATCCCTGCTGTAGGGTCTGGTTCCTCTGGGCTTTCCGGCTTCTTCAAAAAAGAAGCGGAGCCTTGGAACATATGACGCTCCGTTACAGAAAGTTCCTGTTGATAATGAATGACGTATGCAGCCCATGGGAAAATACCGTCTGTTCTGCAATGCCAGATGTATTATAAGAGATGGATAATTTTTTGTCAATTGCTTTTCTTTGAAAAACTGATTTATATACAAAATCGTAACGCAGCGCAGAAAAACGGAAAAAACGTTGCAGTTACCGGAAAAAAGGGATTTTTATGTATCCTCCCATTTGTGTATAAAAAAGAAGGGATCTTTGGAAAGGTTAAAAAATCATGGAATTTGACAGAAAAAGCAACATAAGAGGGAAAAAGTTTGGCAATTATTTAACGGTATCGTAAAAGAAGAAGAAAAACGGAGAAAATGGAAGAAAACAGGATAAGAGATGGAAAAAAGAAACGGCAGGAGTCCAGAAACAAGAAGGTTGACAAATATCGGTGGAAATAGTAAACTACATGCGTAATTCAGGAAATTCAAGAAGAAAAGAATTATAAAGAAATAAAAGAAAAAGACGAAAAGAGATAAAAATCATGATCAGACAGCTTTCTGTATTTGTTGAAAATAAACCGGGCAGTTTTCTGAAGGTCACACAGGTGCTTCATGAGCAGAAAATTGTGATTCAGGGCTTTTGTTCGGTGGATTCACCGGAATTTGGAATTCTTCGTATTATTGCAGAGCGTCCCGAGGAGGCACAGCAGCAGCTTGACCGGGCGGGCTTTATGACAAAGTGCTATGATGTGATTGCTGTTGAGATAGATACGCAGGAGACACTCGATCAAATTCTTTCAGCATGCTGCGAGAGTAATGTCAGCATTAATTATATGTATTCGGCTTTTGGCGGTGCCTGCTGTCATTCTGCAGCTATTCTGTATTCCGAATATCTGGATGAGACCGAAGAGATGCTGAAGAGAAAAGGCTTTACATGCTTAAATTCACTGAACTAATTCAGAAAACCGGGAACTGGTAGTACAGCGCGATGCGCTTTCTATATAAAAAAGTTTTTATTACCATTTTTTTATTTTTGCTGCTGCAAAGCCATGCGGTACTGCAGACGCGCAAACCAAATCTAAGGAGGAACAAACTGTGGATTACGCAAAAGAATCACTGAGACTTCACTATGAATGGAAAGGGAAACTGGAAGTGACTGCAAGAGCAGCAGTAGATAATAAAGAGGCGCTGTCTCTGGCTTACACACCGGGTGTTGCACAGCCGTGTCTGGAAATCCAGAAGGATGTAAACAAGAGCTATGAGCTGACCCGCCGTTGGAATACCGTTGCAGTCGTAACAGACGGAACTGCAGTACTTGGTCTTGGCGATATCGGACCGGAGGCAGGTATGCCGGTAATGGAAGGAAAATGTGTTCTTTTCAAAGAGTTCGG
>CAKRPI010000117.1 GCA_934376945.1 uncultured Lachnospiraceae bacterium
CGATTCTCGTACGGACTGTACTGAAAGCTTACTGCATGCAGTAAGCTTTTTTCTTTACATTTTTTTCATTTTTCGCTATACTGATGATGTTTCTTGTCAAAGAAGTTTGCATCAAAGGAGCTTTCAAATGAAAACCATTGATCTTCACGTTCATTCTTCTGCTTCTGACGGTACTGTATCACCGTCCAGTCTGGCAGCTCTTGCCTCCTCTCTTTCTCTTTCTGCCTTTGCGCTTACCGACCACGATACAACAGATGGCATTGAAGAAGCAGTTCTGGCCTCGCGTTCTCTGCCGGATGGCCCAGAAGTTATTCCAGGCATTGAACTATCCACTGATTTTGAAGGCACAGAAGTTCATATCGTCGGCCTTGATCTTTCCTATCAGGATCCCGGCTTTCAAGCTTTTCTTAATGCTCTTAGACAAAACCGTCTTTCAAAAAACCAGGAAATGATCCACCGGATGGCAGATGGCGGCATCCCAATTTCCTACGAACAGATGGCTGAACTCTTTGGCGAATGCGTCTGGACACGAGCGCACTTCGCAAGATATCTTCTATCAATCGGGCTTGTCCAAAGTATCTCTGAAGCTTTTCATTCTTACATCGGAGAAAATTGTCGTTATTATGTGGCTGGCAAAAAGATTTCTTCTATTCATGCCGTTTCCATCATCCGACAATTTGGCGGAATTCCGATCCTCGCTCATCCGCTTCAGTATCCGCTTGATGATTTTTCGCTGCGTACCATGATTTCCACTCTGAAATCTTCCGGTCTGATCGGTATAGAGGTCTATTATTCTGCTTATACGATACCACAGGCACAGTATTTGCTCTCACTGGCGAACGAATTCTCTCTCCTTCCAAGTGGCGGATCTGATTTTCACGGAACAAACAAACCTTCCGTCCACCTTGGACAGGGAAGCGGAAATCTTCCCATTTCAGCAGAACTTCTGTATCGCCTGCGTGCATATGCGCAGTAATTAACCGATTCAAGGCGAACGCATGTGAGGCTGACACGCGATTCAGTCAGCGTTAGCTGACACAATATTCTTAATATCAACGAAAGGAGTTTTAACCTTATGACTTTTCGCGAACGTTTTATGCAGTATGAAGCTGAATTTGATGAGATTTTTGCACTGACCGATCAGTGGAATTTCAGCGATGAAACCTGCACTCTCAGAGAATTTCTCGGGCTGAACACCGAGGAGGAAGATATCTGGATCAGCGACAGCGATGATGCGCTGGAGCAGTTTATGGAAAAAGAACGGCTGGAAATAAAAGCATCCGCTCAGGACTAAAGGAGGAATCTGACATGAACCCCAAAATTTTTTTCACCGACCTTGACGGTACTTTATTAAATGATCAAAAAGAAATCACTCCTGGCAATCGTTCTGCTATTTTGGATGCACTTCATGCCGGTCATAAAATTGTGATAGCTACCGGACGCCCTCTCGCCAGTGCGCAAACTCAGGCCAGACGGCTTGGTCTGACCGGCGAAGGCTGCTACGCTATTACTTATAATGGAGGTCTTATTTATGACAGTTTTCATCAAAAAGAGCTTTTCGGAACCTCTGTTCCAAAAGAACTTCTTGAGCCACTCTTTACACATGCTCATGCAATGAAGCTCCATATTCATACCTATTCCTCCACTCACATTCTTTCCGAGTATGAAACACCGCAGCTCAAAGAATATGCCCGTACAACTTTGCTTCCGTGGAAAATCGTACCTTCCATTGCTGCTGAAAAAGATTTCACCCCTTATAAACTGCTTGCCGTTTCCGAAGACCGCCAAAAGCTGCTTGCTTTTCAAAAGGAATTGCAGACGGATTATGCCGGTGTACTGGAAAGCTTTTTTTCCTGCGAGGAGCTCCTTGAAATCGTTCCGACCGGTGTTTCCAAGGGCTTTGCAGTAAAATGGATGTGTGATTATCTTGGAATCCCCATTGAAAACTCCGTTGCTGCAGGTGATGCCCAGAACGATATTCCAATGCTAGAAGCAGCGCATATCGGCGCTGTCATGGCGAATGCTTTTCCTGAAATTGCACCTCACGGAAATTATATTACAAAAGCCGACAATAACCATGACGGTGTGGCTGAAATCATACGACGTTTCATCCTTTGATGAATGTAAATAAAAAAAGAATGTGCCGAAGCACATTCTTTTTTTATTTTTCCAGTTCTCATTCTCATTGCAGTTTTTGCTATGATTTCTGCCGTATTAATTATTTATTTTTTTCTTCTTCGAATGAAAACTACGAGAAGAATCAAAAATACTACACAGGATACCACTGCCAGTGACACTACGATTGCTATTGGGGTTTCATCTCCGGTCTGTACTGCCGCTGACTTCGGAATTACCTTAAACGTAACGGACTTTGCATCTGTTGTACCATCAGACACCCAATTTGTTCCATCATAAACATCTTTGTTGTACGTTACCTTTACGGTATATTCTCCAGCCTCCTTGATTGCCATTGAAATAGAATACGGTGACTGCAGCACACCGGATACATTGCTGATCTGGTATGCAGACGGACGATACCGATAATCTCCAGGATTCGGATTCGAATTTTCCATACCTGCTCCCGAAGCAGTAAATTTAATTGTATCGCCAATGTAATATTCTGCTCCCGCTTTCAGTTCCAGTATCTGATTGTCATTCGGTGACGGTCCGTCTTTATACGTTGCCCTCAGAGATACATCTGTTGCCGGCATTGTAAAGGTTGTTTTCCATCTGGAAGAATCTGCAAACGATACATTTCCGCTCACTGCCTCCCACTTATTAAATTCTCTTCCGCTTGCCGGATAATTGGATGTTACCGTTACCGTATCTCCCGCATAGTAGTACTCTTTATCACTGCTTCCGTTTTCTACTTTTACAGTATACACAATCTTCTTATAAGAAGCAGATACTGCTACTTCTCCTTCCGGCATCGTAAAAGTAGTTGTCGCTTTATACGCATCCGCAAGTGCCACGTTCTGCGTATCAACCGTCCAGGAATCAAATTCATATCCGTCCGGTGCCTTATCCGCAGTAATTGTAACCACCGTACCGCTGACACACTCATCATAATTTGCTTTTCCGTTTTTCACCGTAATTGCGTAGGAAATACCCTCATACGTAGCAAGAATGTCCAAATCCTCTGTTACCGTCAACGTAATTGTCTCATCATAAACGGCTTCTCCAATATCATAAGTGCCGTCATTGATAATCCATTTTGCAAACTGCTGACCCAGCACACTCGGATTTGCCGTTACCGTGATTTCTTCATTTTCTTCACAAAACATTTCTGTAGAAGAACCATTAATCAGTCCATTGGCAACCTTTACCTTATAAGTCTCTCCTGCACTTTCAAAAACTGCCTCAATTTCAACATCACCCGACGGCATCGTAAAGCTTGTTGTCTCTGCATTCTTATCGGCAAAAATCACGTCTGCGCCATCTGTCGATGTACTGCCTTCCCAATGCGAAAATTTCAGACCCTCTTCAAAACGATCATCCGCCGTAACGGTTACTGTCTTTCCTGCCTCAATTTCCTCTGCATCTGCAGATCCGTTCTCTACTGTAATCAGATATTTCGGTGCCGCATACTCTGCAGTAAGCTCCACCGGATTTTCCGGCATTACAAATGTAGTAACCGACTGCTGTTCATCCTCAAGTTCTACATCATCAGAAGCTACACTCCATTTTTCAAAAACTTCTCCGTCTTCGCCCTCATACGGAGCTTCTATTGAAACAATTTCTCCTGCCGCATACTCACCGCTTCCTATTCCGTTATGGACAGTAACTTCATACTTCTGCTCAGTCTCCGGTGTCTCTGTCTGCGGTTCAGTTGCTGCCTCAGTCTCCGGTGCTTCTGTCTGCGCATCAGTTGCCGGTTCAGTCTCCGGTGCTTCTGTCTGCGGTTCAGTTGCCGGTTCAGTCTCCGGTGCTTCTGTCTGCGGCTCAGTTGCCGGTTCCGAATCGATTATGATCAGTTCTGTCTGCAGTTCTTCTGTCTCCGGTGCTTCCGTCTGCGCCTCGGTTGCCGGTTCCGTCTCCGGTGCTTCTGTCTGCGCCTCGGTTACCGGTTCCGTCTCCGGTGCTTCTGTCTGCGCCTCGGTTGCCGGTTCAGTCTCCGGTGCTTCTGTCTGCGCCTCGGTTGCCGGTTCAGTCTCCGGCGCTTCTGTCTGTGGTATTTCCTGATACGTCGCCGTCAGTGTCACATTTCCTTCCGGCATCGTAAAAGCAGTCTCCGCTTCCAATGCATCAGAAAGCGTCACATTCGCACTGTCTACACTCCATCCGGAAAACTCGTAGCCTTCCTGGCTTCGGTCTGCAGCTGTCACAGTCACCCAGCTTCCGGCTTCATAGCTTCCGCTTCCCTCTCCATTATTTACCGTGAGTGTATAAGCAACCGGCTCCTGCACTACTTCTGTATAACCGGCCGTCAGTGTCACGTCCCCTTCCGGCATTGTAAAGGAAGCTGTTGCAGATACGGTATCATCCAGTGTCACATTCGCACTGTCCACGTTCCATCCGGAAAATTCGTAGCCTTCCTGGCTTCGGTCTGCGGCCGTCACAGTCACCTGACTTCCGGCTTCATAGCTTCCGCTTCCCTCTCCATTATTTACTGTAAGCGTATACTGCTGAGTCTTACTCTCTTCATAAACCGCTGTGATTTTTACTTTGCGATTCACCATCTGAAATGTCGTTTCCCTGCTGGACGGATCAGCGATCTTCACACCCTCCGTATCACATTTCCATCCGGTAAACTCCATGCCGTCCTTAGGATCATCTGCCTTTATGGAAACCGTGTCCCCTTCCCCATAATAGGCTCGATCCACAGAACCATCCGGCTGTTCCCAGTCTCCAAAACGATAATGATGATACGTATCATCTCCATCTTTCAGCTTTGCCGTTCCATTTTCCACTTCCAGCTCATAACCAACCGATGTAAGCTGAATCGAACCATCCTCCGATGTATCGGCAACATAAACCTTTTCACTGTCTGTATTCGTCCAGCTTCCTTCTCCTGACACGTCCATCTGAGTACCATCTACGGTAAGCCCGGCTGTGATTCCGGTCAGGCTGTCCTTCGGAAACAGTATCTGCTGTTCCACTCCTGCCGATGCATCATATGATGTCTCTGCAAATACCTGTGATACCGGCAGCGCAGCCATCGCACCTGCAAGCAAAAGAGCCAGCAATCTTCTCTGTCTTTTCTTCATAGTAATCCCTTTCCTTTCTTACCTGAGCCTTCTGTATATGTCCTTTTCTTTTTCTTCCATACAAAATCAGACATTCTGCTCTTATGCCTGACCAAAAGCATATATAGCGGACACGACTGCTCTTTTTTCTGTTGCTATTATAACATAGCCTTTCTCAAATTCATAGAATGGTTTCTCTGTACTTTTCTTAAGGTTTTTCTAATTCCAGATGCAAAAAAGAACTGTACACAAATTTCTCTGTGCGCAGTTCTTTTTATAAGTTATAAGCAGGACGATAAGCCGGGTTATGTCGTGAATGGTCATCTATCCAGGCCTGTCGTTGCCGACAGGCTCAAGCAACCTACCTGAAGCTGACGGGCCGCCATATGCTTCGTTGCGGTCTTGCTTCGGATGGGGTTTACA
>CAKRPI010000118.1 GCA_934376945.1 uncultured Lachnospiraceae bacterium
CATATACTTCATCATCAAAATATGTTTCACCAACATCTTTGATTGTTTGACGAATCACATAAGGTTCACCCGCATCTAATTTAGCCTGTACTTCTTCAGCACTCAAGTGCTTACAAGGATCATTGAACTTAAAAGAAATACCTAAGCTTTCAGCTTCTTTTCTTTGAGCTTCAATTTCCTCTTCACTACAGAAACAATAGTGAGCTCCACCCAATTTAATCAATTCTTCCGCATAGCCTTTATACATTGGTAAGCGTTCACTTTGAACATAAGGTCCAAAATCTCCACCAATATCTGGTCCTTCATCCCAGTTCAAGCCACATTCTTTTAAAGTTTTATAAATAACATCTACAGCACCTTCTACTTTACGTTCTTGATCCGTATCCTCGATACGTAATAAGAAGTCTCCACCTTCGTGTTTGGCAATTAAAAATTCAAATAAAGCTGTACGCAAATTTCCAATGTGCATATAGCCAGTTGGACTCGGCGCAAAACGAGTTCTAGTTTTATTCATAGTTTATATCATCCTTTCGCTCTTAATATAATAATACGAAACTAATTTTCTTTCAATATGCCACGAATCAAGTCGCTCTTTTCTTTTCGCGTCATCTGCTTGATTTTATACTCCAATTTGAGTGCAGAAGACTTATCTTCGCACTCCACAAAATAAACAAGCTTACACGGCCTTCTTGCCCTTGTATACTTAGCCCCTTTGCCTAGATTATGCATTTTCACTCGATTCATTACATTTGTCGTATAGCCCGTATAATATGTTGCGTCTCTACACTCTAAAATATATACATATTGTCCTTTGATCATAAAATCATTTTAACATGAAAAAGAAGGCAAATAAATTGCCTTACTTTCTCAATTTCTTATAAATCAAATGTAAAATCACTACCAAAGAGATTAACCCTAGCGTAGCATAGATATTGCCTTGATACTGTACGCCTGTAGGAACATCCACCTTGGTATTCTCAAATAAAAATTCATTTGTTTCTAGTTTCTTTCCATCTACATATAAGTCATGATCTTTTACTTCAACACAAATAACTTGTTTAGACAAAATATATCCACTAGGTGCCTTTGTTTCTTTCAGATACATCTTTTGATCACGCAATAAAAATGTGATTGTTCCATTCCCTTTATATGTTTTGATTTCTTCTTTGCAATCCTTGTCTTTATAACTTGTAAACTCAATCGAATCTAAGATTTCTTTTTGCGTATCCCTATCGACCTTTTTAAGCACTAGCTTTTCAAAAGGACTATGCTTTGGATATACAACCACATGATATACCAAATCTTCTTCATCCCATTCTGGAACGCTCACAAGCATGGACTGTACATTTTCATATTCATTGATATTGACAGGATCAATGAGATACAATCCCTGGTCTACATCAGATATTTTCGCAATTCCCTTTTCATCCGTTTTTACACGTATTCCCTTATATTCTTTATTTTTTAAATCGCCTATCAGTTGTTCCATTTCTTCCGCTTTTAATTCTGCATTTAAATCTAGACTCACATCTTGAAATGCCTCATCCCATACATAATATCCATCAACAAGCTTTGCGACCTGGACAATCTCAAATTCTACATTCTCCTTAGATAAGTCGTCGATAGAATCTTGTAATTCAATTGTGATCGAACCCATTTCCTGTGCTCTTACAGGAAATATGCAACATAAAAGCAACAATATCCATAAACCTATTTTTTTCATTTTCTCACCACCTTATACACAATCCATAATACGAAAGGAAACAATATAAAACATACTTCTCTAACAGAATACGATTTTCTTACTTTCGCTTGATTTTTAGGATAGACCCTTTTCGCCTTTACAATCAGTCGTTTTGTGTTGATTCCATATGGTGTACAAGTTACTAAACTTAAAAGATCTTTATCCTTTTCAATCTGTAATTTCAAGATTTCTTCCGGTTCTACTACATAACTATCCATCACTTCATAGACTAATTTCTTTTTGCAGGCATGCACATAAATAAGATCCTTCTTCTTCAATTCATCTAAACGCGTAAACAACTTTGCGCTTGGAAGACCTCGATGTCCCGTTAAAATACAATGTGTGTTTTTTCCTCCAACAGGAAGACTTGAAAAATCAAAGTGTCCAATTCCTGTATTTAAGACTTCATCACTTGTTCCATGATAAATCGCCAGATCCACATTGATCACAGGAATCTGAATCGTTGCCATGACTTGGGAAGATGTATAATTCAATACATCCTCATAAGGCTCTCTTTCTTTTCCTAAATATAAGTTTTGATTGTAGCTTCTTGCCTTTTCAAGTTCTTTATGCAGTCTTTCTTCACTTGTATGATCTACTTCCTTATAAAAGCTAGAAATTACATTCTGCATATTCTTTTGAGCATATCCATTTAAAATCACGGGTAATAGACAAATCAAAAAGCCAAGAAAGAACAGAAAACTATTCTTCCTTTTTCTTCTTGCATACATATACCATGATTCCTGCTCCTGTGATTACACATGCCAACGTCCCAAATGAACCGGTTACCGGCATTTTTGATCCTGTCTGATTAATTACCTTTAATGTGACACTCGCATCGGATAGACTTGTATTTAAAGTTGTTGAATGACTTGAAGCTTCTAATTTAATCAAACCTTCTCCATTTGAAGTATAGTTATTACGGTTTTCAACAAATGTAGGTTTAATCTGAATTTCAATTGCTTCATTCAACAAACGATATCCATCGGGTGCTTTGATTTCCTTCAAATAATATGTTCCTTGATCCAAACCATTGATTATAAAGGTTCCCGCGCTATCGGATACAATATCAACATCTTGACTATCCGAAATGACATATCCATTCACCGTCTTTTTTACCTTTACTTGATCTTGCAGACTTTGATCTCGATATAGTTTAAATGTAGCCCCACTTAATTTGACATCTTTTTCATTTGTCTTTAAACCATCCACTTTATATGTGTAGCACACAACCGTATCCCATGGTGTATTTCCTTTTGAATTGCTTTGCGGATCATTCGAAAAATTTAATCGTACCTTATTCTCATATCCTTGATTTGAAGTTTTTCGAGCTGCCTTTTCATTTATATACGCATCGTATGTCAATACGATTGGATCATCCTTATGGATATTATAGGTACTCTTTAAATTATTAAATGTAATTGTAAATCCCTTTGATGTTGTAGAAAAACTATATTCTTTCTTATCTAAAATTTTATCTTTGACTTTTACTTGAATCGTGGATTCATTGTAGGACAAAGCTGGATCTATTTCATCTTCGAACTGAAAGAAATACCCATTGTATCCACTCATATCGGGTACTCTAGTTTCATATTTAAATTGAAAGATTTGATTGATTTCAAAATCACCAATATCATTCCATCCTACTTCATTATCATCTTCATGCACCTTTTTAATGATACTTGGATAGTCTGATTTCAACTGAAGCGTTGCCGTAGGAATGGCTGTATCTACCATTGTTAGTGAGCTAGCTCCATGTGTATTTGTTACATCGGTCACCTCATCAATTAAGTAAAAACCATAACCTAACTTATCTAAAGTAATATTCCCTTTTGCATCACAGGATGTTACATGCACAACATTAGCATCTAAAGTAGAAATCGCATTTTGAATCAGATCAATAAATTTTCGATATTCGCTTTGATTTCCATCGTGATTCAATGACATCATGTAATCTACAACGTCCTGATCCTCTACATTCTTATTTAGCTTTGAAGACACGAGTTCCTTTATCTTCGATGCATATGCCTCATTTAAAGTATAGTGAAAGGATGTATCATCTGCGGATTTATTCACATTAAACAGTTTATAAACGCGAAAGGATTTACCTATCAACGATTGATTCGTATTTGCCTGCAAAACAATGCTAGCTCTTCCCTCATCAAAGTTTGCGATTCCCTCAACCGCTTCTATACTTTTATCGGCAGCATGTATGGGTGTTGTTAATAGGGACAACATCAATAGCCCTGTATAAATTATATTTCTTTTATTCATTCCTTTATTCTCCTTTTTATTGCGATATACATAATTGTCACTCCTAAAAGTGTCATCATTAAAGTTTGATTCGAACCTGTATGTGGCAGTTTCGTCATTTTTTGATTCACAAACTCAAGTTCAATGGTTCCATCAACATACAAGTCATCCACTTTTGTATGATTGATATAAACATCATATTGTCCATTTACAGGGACAAAATCCGTATTTAAACAATACACTTCATTGTTTTTTTGATAGCCTGAAGGAGCTTTGACTTCTTTGATATAGTAGGTCTCTTTATTTTTTAAATTTTCAAAACGCACGACTCCATCCACTGTTGTTTCTTGTTGGATACATTCCTTACACGCTTCATCTTTAAACAATCCAAACACAGCTCCATCTAATAGTTCATGAGCTCCATTTTTCTTTATGATTTTTAAAGCAAATGGCTTTACTTTATTCTCTACACGAATCTGTGAATCCACATAAGATATTGAACCATCTTCTAGCACAGTAAATTCAATAGGCGACATCTCTAGGCTGTATCCATCCATTGTTTTAAATTCATGAAGAATGTGTTTCCCTTTCGCTAAGCCGACAAATTCAATTTCTCCCTTTTCATTTGTCTTTTCCTGAATAGGAAATGGTAAATTTTCTATCGTATGCTTAAAAATAACACCCGGTAAACCAATATCGGTCCCTTCCTGTACTTTTTTAAGTTTGATTCGATTCACCTTGTCCGATAAAAAAAATGTTTTAAATACATTGATATGCGCAGATTGACTACTTTCACGATCTAATTTTTGTACATAAACTTTTGTATCTAACAAATAGCCTTGGGGTGCTTTTTTCTCTTGGACAGTGATCGTTCCTAATGGAAGACAAACCTTGCCATCTTGATCTGTATAGAAGGCATCTCCACTCACTTTAAATGTGTCATTCATTAGAATTGCACCTGTTTTATCTGTCTTTAAAACCCATGTACGCAATGGTTTTTGATTTTTTGTTGCAGGGTCTACATCATATAAACCACCATAGAACTTAAATTCATATTGCGCATCTTTTAAACTTGCCGTTCCTTGCGGTTTATTATCTGTATCTACATCGATTTTCTTTAAAACAAGATCGACAAGATTTACTTGAGGCATATCTTTTACCTGTAATACAACCGTCTGATTTTCTTTGGCTACTAACTTATGAACTGTCTTATCTAATGTATATCCATAAGGAGCTACCAATTCTTTTACATAATATGTTGCAGGTGTTAGATCCGATATGACATTGGAATTTCCTTTTTCATCAATAATAAATTCATCGATTTTCTCTTTGCACGCCTCATCTGTATACAAACCATATTTAGCTCCTTTTAATGTATAGATCGAACTATTTTGAATCAAAGAATCTAACTGACTTGTTTTTTTCACTTGAGCTAAGCCTTTAGGTGCATATTCACCATATGCTAGTTTTTGAATCGGACTTATTACACCTTGCCAGTTTTTTCTAGTTCCCTCAAGATC
>CAKRPI010000119.1 GCA_934376945.1 uncultured Lachnospiraceae bacterium
CGGATCAAAGAGACGAGTGCCGCGATCAGCTGGCTTGCGACCGGTATTTTCCGGATCCGGATCCAGGCAAATACAAGACCGAGCACAAGACCGAGCAGGATGGAGACCGTCGTGATAAAGACAGTGGCCGGGACGCCCTTTAAAAGTTCACCAAAGGCGTCGATGGCATATTGTACATTGAACATATTTTTTCACCCCCGTGGGTAGTTGTTGGGTTAAATGCGGCACGTATGAAAGGATTTCTGTGCTTTCAGAAATTTTATCGTCACGGAATATAGATCAGCATTCTTTTGTAAAGCTTTGCGATTGCAAAATCGATCAGAAGTGCCACACCCCAGTAGATAAACATCAGCGCGAGGAAAATCTCAAGCTGCCAGACGCCGAAATGATCAGCGGAAAGCGTACGTGCCTTCTGATAGATGTCCATGACTCCGATCGTGTACATAATCGAAGACTGCTTGATCGCGGTGATGATCAGATTTCCAAGGTTCGGAAGTGCGAGCACAAAGGTCTGAGGTACCAGAATATGGAAGAAAAACGAAGCAGAAGGAAGACTTAAAGACTGCGCAGCTTCCATTTGCCCCTGATCGATGCTTTCGTAGGCGGCGCGGATGACTTCTGCCTCAAAGGCGGAGGTGCTTAAGGTAAATGCCACAATTACAAAAGGCAGCGGCTGGATGTTTGCTGTGTTGATGCCCCGAAGCTGAAGCAGAATGGGGAGTCCGTAATAGACAACGAACAGCAGAAGCATCAGCGGAATACCGCGGATCATCATAATATAGAGGCGTATAATACCGCTGACGACTTTGTTTTTCCGCAGACGAAGCCAGACGAGAAGTACGGCAAACACAAGCGAAAGAATCAGAATGATACATACGGTAAAAAGTGTGTACGGCAGCAAAGAGAGCAGCTTTGGAAAGGCATCCAGGAATGCGCCAAAGTCGAAATACGGATTGGACATTAAAGGCCGCCCTCCCTTCTGATGCGGGCCAGAAATGCTTTTGTGCGTTCCTGCTGCGGATGATTGAGAAACTGGTCCGGCGTACCGCTTTCGATGATCGAGCCGTTTTCCATGAAGATGATCCGGCTTGCAATATCAAGCGCGAGGCGCATCTCGTGGGTGACGATCAGCATGGTACGACCGCTGTCAGCGAGCTTTTTGATCGTGGAAGATACCTCATCGATCAGCTCCGGGTCGAGTGCTGAGGTCGGTTCATCCATCAGAAGGAGTTCCGGATTGACAGCCATGGCGCGGGCAATGCCCACTCGCTGCTTCTGACCGCCGGAGAGCATTTTCGGATAGGAATCTGCTTTATCCGACAGGCCGACCTCCGACAGCAGCTGCCGTGCAAGAGACTGTGCGTCTGTTTTTTTCATTTTTTTGGTGTGGATCAGTGCTTCTGTGATATTCTGGAGCGCAGTCAGATTGTAGAAAAGATTGTAGGACTGAAAGACCATGGAAGTCTTTTTGCGTACCGCATTCTTTTGTGCGCGTGTCACATGAGAAAAATCAACCTGCGTATCGCCGAGTGTGAAGATACCGCTGTCTGCCTGTTCAAGAAAATTCAGACAGCGCAGAAGCGTTGTTTTCCCGGAACCGCTTTTTCCGATGATCACAACGGTTTCTCCTTCTTTGATGTCGAAAGAGACACCTTTTAAAATTTCGGCAGTGCCGTAGGATTTTTTCAGATCTTTAATCTCAATCATATATGGAACCTCGTTTCATATGTAATGATGTGAGTGTCAAAAGTAAATTTTGCCACTCAATGATGTAACCGGATTGCTCCATTGCTATGCAATTCCCGCAATCCTCGAACATCTCAAACTCCCGTAAAATGGCGTGTTCACACCATTTTATTTCGTTTTCAGTGTTCGGTGTGTCAATAAGTATAAATTGCTTATTTGTGCGAGCACAAACGCAATTTATACTTTTGACACTGACATCATGTAATAGTTCCGTACATTAACCAGATCTGTACGGTCAGTTTGTAAAGCAGAAAGCTCCGGGCTGTATCTCATACGTTTTGGAGCAGTCTGGTATCGAATCGCACGCTTTGGTGCTCTTTTTTCTGGAGATACAGATAAAACGTGTCGGTCAGTGCTTTGCTGTATGGAGTTTCGACACCAATCGCTGTACCAAGACTGACGAGCGGCTCAATGCCGTACGGCAGATCTTCTGCAATGAAGCGATGAGAGATGGAGTCCGGCGCTTTTACGTTCTGATAGACCGGATTATTCGCAAACAACTCAGTCAGGGTCGGATAGGAAGTTCCCCAGAATCCGTTCAGCTGCTTTGTAATACCTTCATAGGCAACACCAAGGCGCTCTGCCAGGGCGGCGCGTTCACGGTCAATTCCCTCGATATAGTTGGATGCGCGCTCGGAAAAGCCTTCTGTGAGCAGTGAAAATGATTCATGGTGTTCAATTCTGCTCAGGTTAAAAAGAGAGAGCGGAATATGAATGATCGGATTCGGTGCTTCCAGCGAAGTAGTGAGTACGGAATCTGCGGTCTGTACATCCTCATAAAGGGAGTGGAGCAGTGCAAGCAGTGAATCAGAAAGGAAACCGTTTACCCCGGCAATGGTGACGGTACGCTTGATTCCTTTTATGCTGAGGCTTCTGTCCTTCACAGAAAAAGAAGCAACGTAGGGCATTCCACCGGTCTCTGCAATACATTTTTCACTCTTTGGATAAAAGCGTGACCGAACCTGATACGCCTCATATGCACCCCAGTTTCCGTTAAAGATCAGGATATTGCAGTCTGTCTGTGCATAGATTTTTTCAAAGATTTCATGATGTGCATTCGCCCAGGTACAGACGATGAGCAGGTCGGCACCTCTAAGTGCTTCTTTTAAATCAGAAGTCACAGATACAGAAAGCACTCCAGAGCAAAACTGCCCTGAAGTGATCTGTTTTTGGTCAAGATAAGTTGCCTTTTCTGGATTTCTCGTGTATACAATCACATCATATCCTTTTTGAACCAGATGTGCCGCACATGCAAAGCCGGTATTTCCGGCACCAATAATCGAAATTTTCATGGCAGTATTCCTTTGTTTATTCTTCCCAGTAGATAACATCGGTGACATCCTCTGCACCATCGATGGAGAATACGTCCTCACCGTACCATTCTTCAGCGAGCTTAGAAAGGGTACCGTCATCACGCAGTTCCTGGAGTGCGCCGTCAACGGCCTCGATCAGTGCGCTCTCATCGGCTGCTTTTGTGTAAAGGAAAACGGTCGGGAAGAGACCGACGGAATCCGTTACCTTCAGGTCGAGATTCAGATCGGCCTGTACGCTTGTGAAAGAGGTATATGGATAGATTGCAGCGTCATAAACACCATTTGCAACAGCCTTTAATGTATCGGCAGTTGTTGCGGACTGCTCGGTGGCGCCCTCGAATCCGATCGGGGTATCCGGGTGCTCTGCATTGTAGGAATTGATGATCGTGTAGCGGGCATCATCAGTCGGAATCGGAGCAAGCTGTTTGTCGCTGTTTGCCAGATCATCCAGAGAGTTGATGTCATTTTCATCGGTGCGCACGATCAGTCTTGCGTCAGATAAGCTGACCGGAACGTTGGAGTGGTCAAAGGTCTCGAATCGTTCCTTTGTGCCGTAGAAGGAGCAGGTGGCAAGATCATATTTGCCGGACTGCAGACCAACGAGCAGTGCATCCTGTTCAAGTGCAGTATAATTGAATTCGTACTGTTCAAGCTTTTCATCAATCAGCTTGAGTACTTCGAAATCATAGCCGGTAAAATTGCCCTCGTCGTCGACGTAGGTGTATGGTTTCTTGCCGGTTACACCGGCGATATTTACGATGGTCACATCAGCGGCAAGTGCAGAGCTGCCAAGTGCAAGTGCAGTTACAGCAGTAATCATAGAAAGCGCAGATAATTTTTTCATAATCGTATTCTCCAATCTCTTCATTAGTAATCCATACCATATATTCCATATCAAACCTATAGGTTATAGGAAGTATTGAAGAGATATTACAGCTGTACCGGATATTTGTCAAGTAAAAAATAAAAAATAAGGAATTGCTAAAAGTCAAAATAACGTCATAGCCTGGGACTTGTATTTTTAAGTAAAAATGGTATAATATTCTACCAAATAAGCAAGAAAAACAAAGGATTCCGTTCGGTATATAATTCACAAAAGGCAAAACAATCGAAAGGTTGTGACGCAAAGCTAAAGGACCTGTAAAATGGCAGCCAGCTGCACAGTGTTAAGGAAAGCATTGTTAATGGCATACAATGCTTTTTTCTTTGAAACAAGGCGGTAGTTTATCCTGCCGCAGGAAATACAGTCCTGATTTGCGTGGCGGCCCTGACGGGTGGACTATGAAAGACAGGAGAAAAGCAGATGAATATTCAGGAAGTGGCAAAGCAGGCCGCGGATATTGTAATACGGTACTATCAGAATGATATACAGCCGTTTCTGGACGCATGCGATGAGGATGTATTATGGATCGGACCGGCAGAGAATCAGATCATACGAACGAGAGAAGCGCTGGTAGCAGCGTTTGCGGCGGAGAAAAATGATCTGAGGTTTGAAGTTTATGATCTCAGGGTGATTCCGGTTTCCACCACAAACAATCATGTATGTGAGATCGTTCTGATTTTTACTGTAGATACAATCTGGCCGGATAATAGTGTAAACAGGGTGAAACAGCGGATCCAGCTGACCGTGGTTGAACGAAGAGGCGCAATCCGGCTTCGGCTCTGCCATATCTCAAATGCGATCGTGTATGATGAACGTGACACGATTTATCCGCTCCATTATGAGTCGGATTACAAGAAATTTACGCTTGCCGGGGAGCAGCGTTCGGAGAGGATTCAGATCAAGAGTATTAATAAGGCGCTCCTGTTTCTGAACAGCAAACAGATTTTATATGCGGAGACTGCCAGAAGCCATACGGTGATCCATACGATGGAAGGAGATTACGAGTCAGTGGAAAGTCTGCAAATGCTGATGAACCGTTATCCGGAGCTGTTTGTACGCTGCCATGCAAGCTATCTGATCAATCCACAGTACGTAACGGAAATCAGGCGTTTCCGGGTTCGGCTGGAAAACGGCATTGAGCTTCCGATTCCGGAGAAGAAATACATGGCAGTAAAAGCAGAGCTTCAGAGGCGGTGCGTCAGCGTGGATTCGGAGGAGACAAATCAGGAGACTGCCAGGTGAGAAGAAATCAGAAGAGAAGCCAGAAGAGAAGCTGCTCGGAGTGGCGCTGTGCAGACAGGGAAAAGAAGAGTAAAACAGTATCATGATTTGTGCAATTCATGCAAAAGAGGGGAGAATTTTTTCTCCCCTCTTGTACTTTCCGTCAGAGTGTGCTATCATACTGCCAGAAGCGCCGGAATGCAGGCGTTCCGAAATAAAACTGAATAAGGAAACTTCAGGTGCCGTTTTCTCTGCAAAAGACCGAAGCAGAGAAACGGGTAAAAGAGAAGCAGGTGAAAGTCCTGCGCGATCTCGTCACTGTAAGCAGGGAGCAAGGCCATTA
>CAKRPI010000120.1 GCA_934376945.1 uncultured Lachnospiraceae bacterium
TAGAAGATCCTGCGAATACGGCACCAATCGATAAAGAAGGATTTTTAGAATTGGGTGTCAGTCCAATACAGGCAAAGGATGAACCCGATTATGTAACCATTCATTTTGAAGAGGGAACTCCTACAAGCATTGATGGAAAAGAGATGTCATGCCTAGACATTATTGAAACATTAAATGATCTAGGCGGAAAGAATGGAATTGGTATTTTAGATATTGTAGAAAACCGTTTAGTAGGTATGAAATCAAGAGGTGTATATGAAACGCCGGGTGGAACGATTTTATATGCAGCTCACGCAAAGCTAGAAGAAATCACTTTGGATAAGGATACAGCACATTATAAGAAACAAGTCGCATTAAAATTTGGTGAGCTTGTCTATGATGGAAAATGGTATACACCATTAAGAAAGGCTTTGTCTAGTTTTGTGGATGAAACACAAAAAACAGTAACAGGAGATGTCAAACTAGAATTATACAAAGGAAATATTATCCCTTGCAGCGTGACAAGTCCATATAGTTTATATTCAAGTGGCATGGCAACATTTGATGAAGATGATTGTTATGACCAAGCAGACAGTGCAGGCTTCATTCACTTATTTGGACTTCCATTAAAGGTTCGTGCCTTAAATGATAAAGAGCTATTTGAAAAGAGCGGAAAACACTTTCCGGATGTAGAGTAGGTGTTTTTATGGCAAAAATGTGGGCCGGAAGATTTACTAAAGAGGCCAATGCCAAATTAGACTCTTTCAATACGTCTTTACCCTTTGATTGTCGAATGTATAAACAAGATATTCAAGGATCGTTAGTCCATTCTAAAATGTTAGAAAAGCAGGGTATCCTATCTAAAGAAGACGTGGATTTGATTCAAGAAGGATTACATTCCATTTTGGATCAGATTGAATCGAATCAGATTGGATTTTCCAATGCGGAAGACATTCATATGTTTATCGAAGAAAAATTGACGAATGAAATTGGTGATGCCGGTAAAAGATTACATACAGCTCGTTCAAGAAATGATCAGGTTGCCTTGGATATGCGTTTATATGTGAAGGAAGAAATTAAAGAGATACAAAAATTAGTGTTTCAATTATTAAATAGTCTATGTTTAAGTGCTAAATCCAATCTAAAAACATATATGCCAGGCTATACGCATCTTCAAAGAGCCCAGCCCATTACGTTTGCCCATTGGTGTATGGCTTATGCGAATATGTTTAAAAGAGATGTGGTTCGGCTTCAAAATACATATGATTTGATGAATGAATGTCCCTTGGGGTGTGCTGCTTTAGCCACTACAACCTATCCCATTGATCGAGAATATACAGCGAGTCATTTAGGTTTCACAAAACCCATTGACAACTCACTTGATGGGGTGAGTGATCGTGATTATTGTATAGAGCTCTGTTCAGATCTATCCATTTTGATGGTTCATCTATCAAGAATGAGTGAAGAAATCATTCAATGGTGTTCTTTGGAATTTCATTTTATTGAATTAGATGATGCGTTTAGTACAGGCTCGAGTATTATGCCACAAAAGAAAAATCCCGATATCTGTGAGTTAATTCGGGGAAAGAGTGGCAGAGCTATTGGAAATTTAAATACATTGTTAGTCATGTTGAAAGGTCTTCCTCTAGCCTACAATAAGGATATGCAGGAAGATAAGGAAGCTGTTTTTGATTGTATCGATACAGTTAAAGAATGTTTAGATGTTTTTATTCCAATGTTTCAAACAATGAAAATCTGTAAGGAAAATATGATGCATGCCTGTTTACATGGCTTTATCAATGCGACAGATCTTGCGGATTATTTAACGAAAAAGGGCTTGCCATTTCGCGATGCCTATCATATTGTTGGGCAAATTGTTGGCTATGGAATTCAAAACAAAAAATCATTGAACGATATTTCATTAGAAGAATATAAAACATTTCATTCTTCTTTTGAAGAGGATGTATACAAATATATTGATATTGAAACATGTGTGAATAACCGTAATGTATTAGGGGGACCAAGTCCAGACAGTGTATCTATTCAAATTCAAAATATAGAAAAATTTATTCAGTTGGAGAATGCTTATGAATAAGGTATATATCGATGGACAATCGGGTACAACGGGTCTTGAAATTGTAAAACGTTTAGAAAAACGTTCGGACATTGAATTGTTGAGGATTCCTGAAGCAAAAAGAAAAGATATAGAAACAAGAAAGACATACTTAAATTCAGCGGATTTAGTATTTCTTTGTCTTCCAGATGCGGCAAGTATAGAAGCAATGGATTTAATCACAAATCCAGATGTTAAGGTGATTGATGCCTCTACAGCTTTTCGAACAAAATGGACTTATGGCTTTAGTGAATTAGGCTTTAAAGAAAAGATTCAATCCAGTCAATATGTTGCCAATCCTGGTTGTCATGCCTCTGGCTGTATATCTATTTTGTATCCATTGATTCAAAAGGGATTGGTAAAAAATACGGAATCATTTTCTTTCTTTTCACTTACAGGCTATTCGGGTGGAGGAAAGAAGATGATTCATCAATATGAAAATGAAAAGACAATCGATTTAGAAGCCCCAAGAATTTATGGCTTAAATCAACATCATAAACATTTGCCAGAAATCAAAAAGGTTTGTGGTTTAAAGAAGGATGTATTCTTAAATCCAGTTGTCTGTGATTACTATCGAGGTATGGCTGTGACTTTAAATTTAGAAATAGATTATGAAGTTGTTTTTAAGACGTTATGCGATTGGTATAAAGATGCTAGTTTGATTGATGTGATAAAAACACAAGAAGGTATGTTAAGTGCCAATACAATGGCTGGATTGGATTGTATGAAGCTTATTGTTTCAGGAAATGAGTGTCGCTGCACAATCACAAGTCTCTTTGATAATTTAGGAAAGGGTGCTTGTGGAGCAGCCATTCAAAATATGAATATTATGTTAGGTTTTGAAGAAGTGGAAGGATTGAATATTAAATGAAAGTAATAGAAAACGGTGTGTGTGCTGCACTTGGCTTTAAGGCGGGTTCTATACATTGTGGAATTCGTAAGAATCAGACTAAAGATGATCTAGCCTTGATTGTATCGGATACGATTTGTCAAACGGCTGCAGTATATACCAAAAACAAAGTAAAGGCAGCCCCTTTACTTGTGACAAAAGAGCATTTAAAAAATGGAGTGAGCCAAGCCATTATTGTTAATAGTGGTAATGCGAATGCGTGTAATTCGAAAGAAATTGAAAATGCCCAATTGGAAGCACAGTGTGCTGCTGACTATTTAAATATGGATGTAAAGAATGTGTTAGTCGCATCGACTGGAGTCATTGGGCAGGTATTGCCAATTGAAAAGATTCAAGAAAAAGTTCAGGATATTGATTTATCATCAGAAAATAATTTAAGCGCCGCGAAAGCTATTATGACAACGGATACGAAAGAAAAAAGTGTAGCTGTAGAATTTAAGATGGGAAATACCATTTGTCATATGGGAGGAATCTGTAAAGGCAGTGGTATGATTCATCCGAATATGGGTACGATGTTAACTTTTATCACAACGGACTGTAAGGTGGAACAAAGCATACTTCAAGAAATTTTGTTGAATAATACAAATAAAACATTTAATCGTGTCAGTGTGGATGGAGATACTTCTACTAATGATATGTGTATAGTGATGGCTAATGGTATGGCACAAAATGAAGTGTTTGAAAAAGAAAAATTTGATCAGGCTTTGCATTTTGTGATGGAAGAGCTTGCCAAAAAGATTGCAGGAGATGGCGAAGGGGCCGGTAAATTAATGACGGTAACGGTTAAAAATGTGGATACACAAGAAAATGCCGAAACATTAGCGATGTCTGTATGCTCTTCTTCTTTAGTGAAGGCAGCCATGTTTGGTGCCGATGCCAACTGGGGAAGAGTCATTTGTGCTCTTGGTTATTCGGGTGTGGAGTTTGATCCTAAACTAGTAGATATTTCTTTTAAGTCAAATGATGAAATTTGTTGTTGCAAAGAAGGCAAAGGATTGGATTTTGATGAAGAAAAAGCGAAAGAAATACTTTTGCAGGAAGAAATTGAAATTGTATGTGACATGCATAATGGAAGTGAATCGTGTACTTGCTGGGGATGTGACTTAACATATGATTATGTAAAAATCAATGGGGACTATAGAACATGATCGATGCCAATGTACTAGTAGAGGCTTTGCCGTATGTTAAAGAATATACAAACCAAATTGTTGTTGTGAAATATGGTGGCAATGCCATGATTGATGAACAATTAAAGGCGGCCGTTATTAAAGATGTCACACTATTGAATCTTTTAGGTGTACACGTTGTTTTAGTGCATGGCGGTGGTCCTGAAATTAATGAAATGTTGAATAAGACAAATAAAGAATCTAAGTTTTTGAATGGTTTACGCGTCACAGATGATGAGACAATGGATATTGTGCAGATGGTGCTTTGTGGCAAGGTCAATAAAAACTTGGTGAATCTTTTAGATAAGGGAATTGGTTTAAGTGGAGTGGATGGCAGTTTATTTGAGGCTAGCTGTTTAAATGCTGATTTAGTTAATGTAGGAAAAATGGAAAAAGTAAATCCTCAAATTATATTAGATACCTTTGAAAAGGGTTATATTCCAGTGGTTTCTAGTGTTGCCAAAGCGATAGATAAACAGGGAACCTACAATATCAATGCCGACCTTGCGGCAAGTGAACTAGCCATTGCTTTACATGCAAAGAAATTGATTTTATTGACCGATGTAAAGGGCTTGATGAAAGATCCTAAGAATGAATCGACTTTGATGGAAAGAGTTAAAGTATCGCAGATTCCTTTGTTGAAGAAAGAAAATGTGATCAAGGGAGGCATGATTCCAAAGATTGAATGTTGTGTCAAGGCCGTTCGTGAAGGTGTAAAAAGTGTCAATATTCAAGATGGAAGGGTTATGCACTCTTTATTGATTGAATTATTGAGTGATCAAGGTGTTGGAACTTTGATTGAATAGGAGGTATACGATGGTAAAAGAAGATGAATTAAAATATATGATGCATACATATAATCGCTTTAATATCGTTATGGAAAGTGGGCAAGGGTGCTACTTAAAGGACGAAAATGGAAAAGAATACTTAGATTTAACAAGTGGTATTGGTGTGAATTGTTTAGGACATAATCATCCAGTGCTTGTTGAAGCAATTCAAAAGCAGGTGGCAACTTTAATGGAATGCTCAAACTTGTATTATAGTAAGCCAATGGTGGATGCAGCTAAAAAGTTAGTGAATTACACAGGACTAAATAAGGTGTTCTTTTCGAATTCAGGAGCGGAAGCAAATGAAGGTATGATTAAGCTAGCACGAAAGTATTCCTATGATAAGTATGGTGAAGGAAGAGATGTTATCATCACTTTAAAACAATCTTTTCATGGTCGTACCATTACAACCTTAAAGGCGACAGGACAAGATAAATTTCATCAATATTATTTTCCATTTACAGAAGGATTTGATTATGCAACCGCAAATGACATTGAAGA
>CAKRPI010000121.1 GCA_934376945.1 uncultured Lachnospiraceae bacterium
GCTTTTTTGTTCCGCTTTGTGCTTTCGGTTCTGTCTGGGCTTCTCCTGTTTCTTCCCCGTCATAAACAGCAGTATCAAACAAAATTGGATACGCAACCGTACTCTTCAGAATAATTGCAATGCATTCTCCGTCTGCGTTTTCCAGCACGCCCGGAAACATTTCGCTGTCTATTTTTTCAAACTCAAGAAGTGCTATATCATTGTTATCTGTGAGGGCCTTTGTCACGGAGGTTTTCTCTCTCATCAGACTGTAGCCCTGATCACTTTCAGCCGCATATGCAGCCGTTACCGCCTCTCCCTGCACCGGATAAGCCAGCTCATACTGGTCTATATACTGTAAAATATCACTGTCCTGGCACCCCCAGACACCGATCAGATTGTTGTAGCTTCCTCTGTACTCAAGCGAAAATTTACGGTCGCCAAAATCAATCCTCGCGGACTCATAACTCTCTTCCTCTCCTGTCGCACACGTCAGAAATGAGACCTCTCCTCTGCCGGCATCCACACATATGGTCAGGGCATCGTCTGTTTCTCCGTCTTTTTCAAACAGTAAAAATGCAAGTCCCTGCACACCCGCTGCTTTTGCTGTATGCGGCATCAGACACAACACGAAAAGAATCACGCCAAAGACTATGCTGTGTTGAAATATGCCCTTTGTCTTTTGAATCTGTTTCAAACTAGTTTCCTCCTTTTTCGTTTGTTTCATCCCGCTCTTAATTGCCAGCCCCCTCCTGCAGCGCCTGCTCAACACGTTCTACACTCTCCTGTGCGCCGGTGTAGCCTTTTGCTGCTGCTTTTTTGTATGCCTCCAATGCCTTTTCCAGATTACCGCTGTCTTCATAAATACGCCCCAGTCTGTTATAAGCTTCCCCAGTGCGGTCACCTGTATCGTTTTCATCTGATGCCTCTGTCCCTGCACCGAGTTTTTTCTGAACGCGCTCCACACCTTCCTGCGCTCCCTCATAATTTTTTGCTGCTGCTTTTTCGTACCATTTCAGAGCTGCCTCCAGATCGATTTCCTGACTACAGCCACCATTTTCATAGATGTCACCCAGCTCATACATAGCCATGGAAGAACCGTCTTCTGCGGACTGCCTGTAAAACTCCATCGCCTTGTCATAATCCTGCTCTACTCCCTGACCGTCTCTGTACATATGTGCAATACTGGTTGCGGCAACCGCTCCGGCTGCAAATCCCTTTTCCATAGACTTCTCATACCATGACATTGCCTCGGTATCATCTTCCTTTGTGTCATTGTATTGCATGATAAGTCCGATCCTAAAGCAGGCCTTTCCTACAAGCTCGTCATTGGCTCTGTCATTTTCCGCTACCAGTTTAAAATACCGGATGGATTTCTCCTCATCTTTTTCCTGACCGTTCTGTCCCTTCCTGTAATCCTCTGCCAGATCATAGATCACCTGCAGTACACGTTCCACACTTTCCTGTGCACCATCATACTCTTTGTCTGCTGCCATTCCATACCACTTCAGAGCTTCTTCCAGATTCTTTTCCTGATCACAGCTGCCATTTTCACAGATATCTCCAAGCCGGTTCATGCAATAATCATTTTCGGCCTCTGCACCCTGTTTATAAAATTCTATCATTTTACCGTAATCCTGTGAAACGCCTTTTCCCGTTTCATACATCCATCCAAGATAGGCAAATGAAACGGTTTCTCCTTTTTCAACCGCTTTTTCAAACCATTCTTTGGCCTCCGTGTCATCCTCCTCTGCGTCATTGTGACTCAAAATATATCCCACCCAGAAACAAGAATTTTGCACAAGACCTTCCTCTGTGCTGTCGTTTTCCGCTACCAGCTTATAACACAAGACGGCCTCTTCCTCATCTATTTCCTGTCCGTTATTTCCTGTCCGATAATCTCCTGCCAGATCATACGCAGCCTGCAGCACACGTGCAGTTCCTTCTGCATCTCCCGCCTTCTGATACGCTGACAGTGCCTCCTTATACTTTCCCGCTTCGTAATACTTCTCTGCCTTTTTCTGCAAAGCAGGTCCTGACATCACCGCATAGGCTCCGCCTGCAATCACTACTGTTCCCAGTAAAGCAATGAGCCACTTTACTTTTCGTTTGGGGTTAGGTCTGGGTCTCAGTGCCGGATCTTGTTTTTCTGGAAAATATTCCAAAAGCTCGTTCATGGTTTTGGTTCTGTCCTTTTTCAGAACAGCAAGTCCCCTTTTCATGCCTTCTTTCGCTTTTTGCGGGATTTCCAACGCGTTTATCACGTCCTGAACCACTTTCTCCTCTTCCTCCGAAGCCAGACGGTCCATCGGTGTCGGCAGAACCTTTCCTGACAGCAAATAATACATGGTTGCTGCCATGGCATACACATCCGTCCACGGTCCGATCTCGCCATGCGTTCGATACTGCTCCAGTGGGCTGAATCCATGCTTTAACACCATTTGCGTGGATTCCGGCACATTCTCACCGGTCCATGAATTCATCACGTCTGAAACGTTCCTTTTTTCTCCTGTGATCAGCGTTTTTTCAAGGTCAATCTTCTGTGTTCTGTTTGACTGATACAAATCCTTTGCCGCCCCGAGATCCAGAAGGCGCACACCGCCGTTCGTCTCAACCATGATGTTGTCCGGACTGATATCGCGATGAATGATTCCTTTTTCATGAATCTTTGCCAGATCTCCCATCACGGGGCACAAGTACGTGCGAAGCTTATCGTAAGCAAGCGTTCCGTTCTTCATCACCAGATCTTTCAGCGTCACACCTTCGATGTAATCCATGACCAGATACGCCGTCTCATTTGCCATAAATACATCTCTTATGCGCGCCAGTGTCGGAAAGGTATCGATTTTGGCCATATTGCGGGCTTCCTTGAGCAGATTGTCACGGCTGTTCTTCACATACTCAATGCCGTTTCTTGTACTGTACCAGATCAGTTCCGAAGACTGTCTGGCATCTCTTCCTACAAATCCCTCCGGATAATACTCCTTGATTGCCACTTTGATATCCAGCGTCATGTCATAGCCGATATAGGTAATGCCAAATCCGCCTTTTCCCAGAATCTTCCCGACTATGTACCTGCCCTGCAGGATCGTTCCAAGCCGCAGGACATATTCTGCTTCCATATACTGCGAAGCATCAAATCCGCAATGTGGGCAGACTTCATTCTCCGCATCTAATTCCTGCATACAGCTAAAGCATCTGACGAATTTCATTCTCTTCTCCTCCTTGTGGCAACCGTATCTTTCTCTGATTCTGTATTCTTTCAAGCCACTTTACATCTGATAATATAATCGATCCTCTTTCCCGTTTTAAAAATTGTTTCCGCAAACAGATTCTTCAGATTTAATTACTGTCCGCTAAGTTTTGACTGTACACGCTCCACACTTTCCTGCGCACCGTCAAAATTATTATCCGCTGCTTTTTGAAACCATTTCAGTGCTTCTTTCAAATCTTTTTCAAGTCCGCATTCGCCGTACTCATACTTAAAGGCCAAATTATTCATGGCCGAAGCCTCTCCTGCCGTGGCTGCCCACCGCAAAAGTTCGATTGCCTTCTCATAATCCTGCGGAACTCCTTTTCCGTCCTGATATAAAAATGCCAGGTTGTTCGCTCCTCCAAGATTTCCCTTTTCAAGCGCTTTCTGGAACCAGGAAGCTGCTTCTGCATAACTTTCGCTGGTTGCTTTCTCTTCCATAATATTTCCCAGCCAGAGGCATGCTCTTCCTGCAAGCTCACTGTCCGCACTTTCCTCCTCTGCTACCAGCTTATAGTATCCAAAGGCTTTTTCTGCATCCTTTTCCTTTCCGTTCGTTCCCTTCCGGTATTCTTCCGCCAGGTCATAGATTTCCTGCAGCACATACGCTATGGTTTCTGATGCATGGTCATACCCCTCTGCTTCCGCCAGTTTGTACCACTGAAGTGCAGCTTCCAGATCGACTTCCTCTCCATATTTTCCATTTTCATAAATGTCACCCAGCGCGTAATACGAAGCGCCTATATCCTCGGACTCACTTTCCTGCGAAGAGTCTGACGGCTCGATGCCAAGTGCTTCCTGCACACGATCTACATTGTCCTGTGCACCGTAAAAGCCTTTTTCATCTGCCGCTTTGTACCATTTCAGAGCTTCCTCCAGGTTTTTTTCCTGACCATACAGCCCGAACTCATAACTCATTGCAAGGTTGTACATCGCAGTAGAGTCACCGCCATCTGCTGCCTGATGGAAAAGCTCCATTGATTTTTCATAGTCTATCGGCACACCTTTTCCAGACTGATACATGAGTGCAAGATTAGTGACCGCAAGCACGCTGCCAGCCTCGATCGCTTTCTCGTGCCATGGTACTGCTTCCGCATCGTCATTCTCATCCTCATTGAACTGTATGATCGCTCCAAGCGTCTGGCAGGCATCCCGCATCTGCTCCTGTTTTGCGCTATCATCTTCCGCTACCAGCCGATAATACCGGCTGGCCTCTTCCCAGTCCTTTTCATACCCGCCTATTCCAAGATAATACTGTTGAGCAAGGGTAAACGCAGTCTCCAGCACACGCTCCACACTTTCCTGCGCATCCTCATAATCATTATCCGCCGCCATATGATACCACTTCAGAGATTCTTCCAGATTGATCTCCTGCCCGCATTCTCCCTTTTCATAGTTGATTCCCAGATTGTTCATGGAAACAAAATTTCCACCTTCGGCAGCTTCTTCGTAAAGTTCCATTGCTTTTTCGTAATCCTGCGGTACTCCCTGTCCTTTTTCATACATAAATGCGAGATTGTTCATAGCCGAAACAGACCCAAGATCTATTGCTTTTTCATACCAGGATGCCGCCTCCGCATCATCTGCCTCCGTATCATTCGCCGCCATCAGCTTTCCAATATAAAAGCTTGCCCTTACCACGATATCTTCGCTGGCAGCGGAATTTTCTACCGCAAGTTTATAATATCGGATTGCTTCTTCCGCATTAACTTCCTGTCCGTTGCTTCCATTCCTGTAATCCTCTGCCAGATTATACGCAGCCTGCGCATCCTCCTCTGACGCTCTTGCGGGATACGGCGTAAAAAACAGCCCACACAAAATGCAGCCAAATACACCATAGTTCCTGCATGTTCGAAAAATTGTCAGGTGTTCTCTTTTCCCATCATTGTTAAATCCGGCGATGATCTGATTGTTTCTTTCCTTAGTTCTCATTTGCATTTCCCCCAAATCTCTATGTTTATTGAAATACACTTTGTTACTTTTTATCCGATTCTTCCTCTGCCTCAACTTCCATGCTTAATTTCCATTCACTGATCGGAATGGTGAGGTCGCCGTCAATCACAACGATTTCCTCAATATGCACCTCGAAAAGCGTTGCCAACACAAGCAGATTATCAATTGTCGGCACAGCAGCTCCCCTCTGCCACTTATAGATCGCCTGCGGCGTTGCAAATCCAAACAGGCTCTGTAAATCCTTCACCGAAAAACCAGCAGCTTCACGCATTCTGGTAAT
>CAKRPI010000122.1 GCA_934376945.1 uncultured Lachnospiraceae bacterium
TGTCTTAACAGATACGCCTAAAAGTTCGGCAAAATCTTTTGGTTTATAATTTGTGATATTTGATGTGTTCATTTTAATGCTCTCCTTTGAGTATATTTAAACACATCTAATCATAATAGTCGATATATCAGGTTGCATATAAGATCCTCCTTATTCATTTTCCGGCACAGGTCAATGCTTTCTTCTTCGCAAATCCGTTATCTTACAGCTCTCCGTATATCTGCCGCCGCCAGTCGAATTTCCTGAGCCAGTGATGTTCATCAGTTTCCGCAGCATTTCATTGAGGTTGGCAATCAGATACAGATACAAGCGTAATTTTCAATTGTTTCCCCCATAATTCCTGCTTGTTTTATTGTACCAAGTCATCTGCGCAACCACCAGCCCTAAATGCATAAAAGCATCACTTTTTCTGCTTTTCTTTTTCCTTTCAAACCAAAAGTGTCGCAGTAATCGTTTTTAATCATTACTGCGACACAAACTCTTTTTTTAATCGAATCAAACAAGCAGCAAAGCGAATTGCGCATATCCGCTTGACTATTTCGTTTTGAGATGCCAAATTGGTATCCTGAAAATCCGGAAATACGCGCAATCACATTTTAATAAGCTTTTCCGGTTCTTCAAAGACATACTGGGCTGCAATCGCTGCTGCTCCAACTAAAATCGGATTTTCCGGAATTTCATTTAATTCTACCTGTAGGTTCTCCCATATAATCGGACGCACACGTTCCTTGATCCGTTTTTTTACTTTTTCCAGCATATAATCTCCACCGATTTCAGCCAAAGCATCTCCAATGATCACCAGTTCAGGATTTAGCTGATTGATCACATTAATAATTCCAACAGAGAGATACTCGCATATTTTATCAAACTCTTCTATTACAACGGTATCTTTTTTTTCTACTGCTGATTTCAATGTAGCAATGCTTAAATATCCTTTTTTTTCATACACTTCACGTACACAGGAGACTTCTCCCTTTTCCAGGCGTGAACGAATATTTCTCTTAAAGACAAGCAAGGAGCAATACATCTCCAAACACCCATAATTTCCACACTCACATCTTGGCCCCTGATAATTAATCGTTATGTGACCAATTTCTCCGGCAATTCCAAGGGCACCTTTCAAGAGGTATCCATTTGAAATACTTCCGCATCCAATCCCTTGTCCTGCTACAATATATGCCATTTCTTTGCTGGAAAGATTTTTTCTGTAATTCCAAAGCTGTGCCAACGCACCTGCATTCGCATCATTCTCAATGTAAACAGGAATATCAAATCCCTCTTTCAGGATAGAACTAACAGTTACTCCATCCCAGCCAACAAGATTTGTAACAAAAACAATTTCATCCCCGTCTCTTTTATACGGACCTGGCACCGCAACCCCAACAGCCAATGTGGTAAAATTTTTTTTGCTTTCCATTATTTCGTGGATTGCTTCTTTTATACGATGAATGCTGTCATAAACCGTATCTGTTTCTTCTAATTTATAATACTTTATTTCATGAATTTCTCCTGATAGTCCAATCAGGCTTACACCAAAGTATTCTCGTGTTACCATGACTCCTACAACGCCAAATTTTTCACCATTAATGCGAATTCCTATGGAACGTCTTCCCTTATCTCCAGCCAGAAGTCCATCCTCCACAACAATGCCTAAATCCATTAATTCTTTTACAATATTTGTAATCGTAGCACGCTGCAATCCGGAAAGCTTCGCTATATCGGCTCTCGAGGCAAGGCCCTCCTGTCTCAATAATTTCAGAACCAGTGTACGATTAATCTTTTGTTGTTTTTCCTGATTTATACTGTTATCACTCGTCATTCGCATCTCCTTTATGAGCAAAAAGGTGCTGTACAAAATGTACAGCACCCTCGCTCTCATTATCTTTCTATTTCATTTCCAATCCTGTCTGAGTAGATGGATTCGTTTCTGCAAGTGCATCTTTATATAACATATAGTAAGCTGCCGCAGACCAGGAGAAGTTCTTTGTATGAAGTCCCTCACCCGTCACCGGATTATAGTTCTCATGGATCGCTTCGTCAGTTAATACACCTTCTGCTCCATCAAATAACTTATAAGCCAGTTCTTTTGCTTCTTCTTCATAACCATAGTTCTGAAGCGCTTCTACTCCATATAAAGCCTGATCCAGCCATACAGGACCTCTCCAGTAACGAGAAGGATTAAACTTGTCATTGTCAAAGGAAGCGGTTGGCATCGGAACTCTCAGGTTAAATTTACCTTCGTCCATCATGTTATCTTTAACTTTTTCTGCTCTGTCAGCCGGTGCAAGTTTTGCCCAAAGCGGCAGCCAGCCCTCTGTTCCTTTTCCTCTGTTTGTAAGGATCTTCTTCTCTGAACCATCTTCATTAATCTGCAAGTCATAGTAGAAGCCTGTTTCTTCATCCCACATGTTCGTATTGATGTAATCAGCAAGAACTTTTGCTTCCTCCTCATATTTAGCAGCGTCCTCTGTTTTACCAAGCTCCTCAGCAATTGACTTCAGGAATCCTTTTTCTGCATAAAGCATAGCATTTAAGTCAACAGATTCCTGGTTCAGTGAGTAACCAACTACTTCGCCATCTGCATTTTTGTTTTCAAACACAAGTACACCGATATCATCCGGTCCATTTCCTTCCTGGTCAAAGCGTGTTGCATTATCCATACCGCTCTCCCAGGCTGCTGCTGTAATAACTCTTGCAACATCTACTAATGGCTTTCCTTCTTCATCAGTCAGGATATTTTTGTCTTCATCTTTCTGATAATGTGATTTATGAACCATGCCGCCGTATTCTGCGACACCATTCTGATCTGTATCACGGTTAGTATACCACCAATTATGATATGCAGTCAACTTCGGATACATTTCTTCCAGGAATGCTTTATCTCCGCTTTCTTCATAAACTTTCCATACGCCCCATGCAGAAAGTGGCGGTTTGGAGTTACGATAGTTTCCTGAATTTTCACCATAGCTGAAGCAGTCAATAATTGCTCCTGCATCCTGTGGACGTTCCGGATCATCTGCCTGAATCTGGTAATCAAACATACAACGGATTCCATCTTCTGCAACCTGCGGATCAAATGCGGCAATACCAGCTGCGTTTTTCCATGTATCCCATCCCCATACGCCAATAAATCCGGAGTAGGACATAGACGGAATCAGACCACTGTGTTTGAATTTACCAGCCGGACTTCTCCAGTTTGTGATCAATGTTTCCATAGCTTTTACCGTAGCATTTTTATATGGTTTTGCAACATCATCTTCTGTATCGAATGTTTTATCCAGATAGCCCTGCCATCTTGTTTCATTATCTGCAAATGCTTTCTCCGGATCTGCAAATAAGCCTTCTACTACTTCTGCCTCTTTTGCAGCCTCATCTGCTGTAAATGTGTAGCTTTCAGCAGTATATGTTACATATGGAGTTCCTTTTTCGATTGTGATCGGTTTTGTTGCTTTAGATACATAACTCATCTTGTCATCAGAAATATCTGTTGTTACTTCTTCGTTGTGACGAATTGTGTATTTTGTTTCCTCGGTAGTTGTCCATGCATCAGAATACTCTTTAAATCCAACCTGTACACCACTTTCGGAATCTTCAAATGTTGCATTTGTAGGATAGGATTCTCCCCATGCAACGTTCTCTGCGAAAAGCTTTCCTTCCCATTCTACATCGAGAACCAATGGCTCGTCTGAAAGGTTTTCAATTGTTGTACGAACGTAGTTTGTTCTGTCACTTGCAAAGATTAATTCCAATGTTACTTTGTAATCATCACGCTGTTCATAGTACTGAAGTAATTTTCCAGGATAGTATGCAACACGCGGCCATCTTACATTTTTCAGATCAATTTCTTCACCGTTTGCTCTTGTTAATTTCAGACGGCTGATACAATCAGATAAGTTGATACCTGTATCTTGTCCAATAACCTGAGGTCCGGCAAATCCACCAAAGCACTCTAAATTGTCAAGTGAATGAAGATAATATCCGTGCCATGCCCCCATATCTGAAAATACATTGTACTTGTCAGTTGCATAGTGAGCATAAAGATTCTCGTTTACACGAGCTGTCACATCAAGTACATTTACAAAATCCTCCTGTGAATAACGGGATTCTGCCTGAACATTTACAGATCCTGCCATGCCGACAGCCATGCAAGCAACCATTGCAAGGCTAACCTTTTTGTTAATTTTCTTTTTCATACCTACTCCTTTCGTAATCTAATTTCAGTTCACATCTGAAATTACTTTTCCCCCAATCATTGTTCATTAACTTGATTTGTAAATATAATTTATTTGTTAATTGGATTAATGATTGCTGCTTTAGTATAACACACGTTTTTCTTTTGTCAACACCATAAGTAATTTTTATTACTTTTCAATATATTTTCCTTCTGCTTTTTATGCATATTGTACATGTATTTGTTTCATATAATCTACTTGGTTCGTATTATCTGTTCATGTTGTCTAATTTTATATTATCTAACGAAACCAGATGCCAGGGTGTGCCAGGGTGCCCGGGCGGCAATAAAAAAGACCGCCTGTTATACACCAAAAGATGTAATAACCCATCGGTCCTAATTTTTATGAAAGCCTCACTGGCAAAGCTTAACTGGCGAATGCATTACTTTTAATAATTTTCCTATCGTTTTTCATTCTCGCTGTCATTTTGCAGGTCAATTATAATATTGCCTATCCACCACATACAATTTTTTGATAATCCTTATTTTGTATTTTTTTGATTGCATTTGCTACCGGAATATAGGAAACCATATCATAACTCCAACGATACGTTCCATATCCATCCGGTTCAGCACTTTGCATCGTTTCAAATTCTGATCCCTCGTTCGATACCATAAAACCAATAGCTCCGTTTTACTTCTCTCCTTGCTGCGATATCGTAAATAATGACCTCAAAGATCTGACGGATGATAAAAGGAAAAATGGCTTCATTATTGATGACAGCCTTTTTAACCGTACCAGTGGTAAGAAAACAGAACTGAGGTCAAAGGTTTTCGATCATACCGATATGCGTGTAAAAAGGTATGACACCTAAGAAAATGATTCTTTTACATAACATGGTTTCTCACCTACTTTCCAAAGCTATTTACAATATCCATTGCAATTCGCCTATCTGCCTCTTTCAAATTCGCCTCAATATATTGGCTACTTTTTGGATCTCCAACATATTCGTTTGGGATAAGTGCCTTGTCCTCTGCCGCTCCATTGCACCATTTACCAGTCTGTTCTCCTTGCAAAAATGTTGGTTCTAACATAATAAGTGCATTTTCTCTGACCGCTTCCGGATAAATTTCACGCATGGTTGCTGTCTCAAATGCTCCGGCATGAACATCAAGCACATCCTCAGGCATTTTGCTGATTTGAAACATTTCCTCAAATGGCATATCAGTAAGTTTCAAAATATAATCTTCTTCACCGGAAAAACCATGCTCCTTCAG
>CAKRPI010000123.1 GCA_934376945.1 uncultured Lachnospiraceae bacterium
GGCCGGGGAAATACGGAAAAGAAATAAAGATATGATCATTATTTTTCTGACTGCATACAGCGAGTTTGTCTTTGAAAGCTTTAAGGTGGATGCGTTCCGTTATCTGATCAAGCCGGTAAAGGACAGTGAGCTTGGCGAGACGCTGGAGGCAGTTCAGAAAAAGCTGTGTGAGCCGGAGGAATATCTGAACTTTCAGTTTCAAAATGAAATGTACAGCATCAAATATTCGGATATCATTTATATGGAAGGAATGCGGGACAAAATCTGGATTTACTGTAAAGACAGAAGCTACCGGTGGAGGGGAACCTTCAAAAACCTCAACCGGATGTTAAAGAACAAAAATTTTTTTCAGGTACATAGAAGCTATATCATAAATATGAACAAGATACGAAAATACAATTCCGGAAGTGTTTTTCTGGAGGGGGATTACGAAGTGCCGATCAGCAAGTATCGGCTGAATGCGTTTAAAGAGGAGTATATTAAGCTGTGGAGCCGGGTATTATGAATCTGATTCTGGCTTATTTTGTATGTGTATTCAATATTTCTGGGCTTCTGTTTTTTATGAGTGATACCGGAAAGATCATAGATGTTTTAAAAAAAATGAACTGCAAGGCAAAGGTATGTTCAGCGCTGGCTGTTTTTGCAGTGGCGGCAGGAACGGTGTATCTTGGGGATTGCCTGGTGGCGTTTCTTATACTGGAGTACGCAGGGCTGTTGCTCTGGTACCGAAAGGAGCAAAAGGAATATCTGAGACCTGCACTGCGTGGAATCAGCAGCATTATTTTGCTGGTCTTTGTGGAGCTTTCGATTCTGTTTATCTATTATGATCTGGATATTAAAAATCCGCAGCATACAGGGAAGCTTGATTTTGAAATAAAAATTGCCTGTTATCTTGGAATGGCGCTGGTGCAGTGCCTGCTTGCGCTGCTTTGGGAAATAAAGAAGATCGCATTCGGATACCGTTTTGCATTGATGGCCATTTTGGGTCTGAAGAATGTGGGAGACCTGATCTGGCTGTATGTATGTGTAAGCAGCAGTATGTTTCAAAACAGTCAGATGCTGGTATCATTTTTGTTTATTGCAGAGATTATGATCAATTATCACGCGCTGTGTATCATGATCCTGAGAGTGGAGGAGCGGTACACGCAGAAAAAAAGGGAAGATATCCATGTAAATGCGTATGAGTATTATCTGAATATGGAAGAAGAGCATCTGCGTATCCGGAAAATGTATCATGAAATGAAAAATCAGATGATGATCATGAAAGAGGGGGAAGGATATGCGGATGAAGACCGGATGAAATACGGTGAAAATCTGGAAGCCAGGCTGGAAGAAATAAATCATTTTTATCATACGGGAATTCCTTCTCTGGATATTCTGCTGTTTGACGGAAGAAAAAGGGCGGAAGCAAAGGGCATTGAATTTGAAGCCGTTGTGGAAGAAGGCTGTCTGCTTTTTATGGCCAAGGAAGATGTCAATATTATTTTCAGCAACGCGATCATCAATGCAATAGAAGCCTGTGAAAAAATCAGGGAAGGGCCAAAGCAGATCAGGATAAAGGCCGGAAAAAACCTGGATGATATTTTGATCTACATAAAAAATACGGTAAGTCAGGAACACGAAAAAGGAAAGTTAAGTACAAGTAAAAGAAACCGGGTCATGCATGGAATCGGATTGACCAGCATACAGGAATCCGTGGAAAAGTATAACGGATACGTATCGATCATAGAAGAAGACGGGACCTTTTTGCTGGCAATTCTGTTTGGGAAGGGGTAAGAAAAGAAATGCGAAAGTACATAAAGCTTGTGTTTGTGCTTTCAATGTTATGTTTTATAATGTGTAGCAATCATACGAATGCGCTTGCTGAAAACAGTAAAGTCAATCAATACGAACGTGATTACCTTTCGAAGCTTTTTGATTCAGATAATGGGATAGCCGGTACTGCTGTTAATTGTGTGTGTCCGGATGCAGAGGGATTTCTCTGGTTTGGAGCGTATACGGGGCTGTACCGGTATGACGGAAATGAATTTAAAAAATATCTGATGGACGGACGGGCGCTTCCGGTTAATGACATTGTGGAAGATGAAGAGGAGAATCTGTGGATCGGTACGAATGGAGATGGATTGTACCGGTTTGACGGCGCTGAATTTACGGAATATCAGTTAAATGAGGATGCGTGCGGTGCTTCTGTGGTCAAAAGGCTGTATCTGGATTCGGCTGGAATGCTCTGGGTGGGCACAAAGGCCGGACTTTTTTCTATAAATACGAGAGAGAATGAAACGGATGCCAGAGAATATAGGGGATATTCTGATACATTTATCTGTGATATCGGAGAAACCGCTGCAGGAGAAATGGTCATTATTCAGAAATCAGGAGAGGTTTCTTTGCTGAAGGGAGAAAGCGCAAGAACGATAAGTCTGCCCTTGTCTGAGGAAGACGGGGCAGCGCGGTGCTGCAAAACGCTGAAAGACGGGAGCTTTTATCTGGGGACTACAGGCAATGTAATATTAAAAATCACAGAGAACGGAGAGGTCACAGAAAAAATCCAAAGTACAGAATTATCCTGTTTTAACAGTATTTCAGAGCTTTCGGGGAATGAATTCTGGGTTTGCAGTGATACCGGTGTCGGTATTCTTTCCGATCATGAAATTTTGCCTGTAAAAACATCCATTGCGGATTCAATGGAAAATGTGTGTCAGGATTATCAGGGGAATTACTGGTTCGTCTCTTCAAGACAGGGAATTTTGCAGCTGTACAAAAATTATTTTTCCGATATGGGAAGCTACTGGGGATTGAAGGAAACGGTGAATTCCATTCAGGTTTATCAGGGGAAAACGTATGTGGGCTGTGATGACGGGCTGTACTGCTTTTATGGAAACAAAATGGTACAGGATGCACTGACGGTGTCCTGTCAGAAAAAGCGTGTCCGTCAGATTTATCTGGATCAGGAGAATCATCTGTGGGTATCAACGTATCAGGACGGCATCTGGAAGCTGGATGCGGATCGTACGGTTTCCAGATATCATGCAGAGAACAGCGGACTTGAAACGAATCAGATCCGGTGTATCTGGCAGAGAAAAAACAAAGAAATTTTGATTGGTACTGAGGATGGGCTGTATGTGCAGAAAACGGACGGTACGATACAGAAGTTTACGGAAGATGCAGTGCTTGGTACTACGCGGATCCTGAATGTAAAAGAGGACAGCAGAGGCATTGTCTACGCGGCAACAGACGGATATGGAGTTTATGAAGTCAAAGATGGTGCGGTAACGAATATTTTCAACAAAAAACAGGGAATGCTATCGAATGTTGCCATGAAGCTTGTACCGTCTAAGCGAATGGAGGGCACGTGGGTGGTGACCGGTGAGGGAATCTGCTTTATTGACTGGAACGGAAATGTCAAAGAAGCAGCAGGAATTCCGGTTGCGAACAGTCTGGATCTTCTGATCGAAGACGATCAGGTAGTGATCCTGGCAGGAAACGGTGTCTTCAGGGCAAAGGAGAAAGATCTTCTGAAGGAAACGGTTGCATATACGTGTTTGGGAAAAGAGGACGGGCTGCCAATTGATTTTACGGCGAATGCAGGCAACAGTATCAAGGATGGGATTCTGTACATGTGCGGAACGACAGGCGCAGCCAGAATGGATTTAAATGAGGAGCCGGAGGAAAAGCCGATCCGGCTGTACGTCAATGAATTTACGGAAGACGGAGAGTCGGTGGAAGGAAGCAGATCAGAGAACAAAATGATAATTTCTTCCGGCGCGCACAGAATTGATCTTGATATCCGGCTCATAAGCTTTGTACATCAGAATTTATATGCCGTTTACTGCCTGGACGGGACAGCGAAGGAGGAGACGAGGGCAGCGGATCTGAAGTCCGGTGTCAGCTATACGAACCTGAGAGGTGGGGCATATACGTGTACCTACAAGGTTTATAGCAAAGAAGCCGGAAAATGTGTTTCACAGCTGCCGGTTTCCTTTATAAAAGAATACAAATTTCAGGAAAAACCGGTAGTAAGGGTATTGCTTGCCTTCCTTTTTGCGGGAGCTTTGTCGTTTGTTTATATTCTGCTTGTGACGCTGCGCGAAAAAGGCGTAAAGCGAAGATGCTATCTGGAATTTCTGCAGGAAAAGGAAGCGGAGATTTCGGAGCTTGCCTATAAGGATCTGGTCACCGGCGTTTATAACAGAAATTATTTTGAGCACGAAAAAGATGAGATCGACCTGTCTCAGATGTATGCGCTTCTCTCGGTCAGCATTAACCATGCAGAGTATCTGAAAAGAAAGTATGGGGTATTTTTCATGGAAAATATCCTGCGAAAAGGAGTGAAAATCCTGCAGGACTGCACCGAGGAGAAGATAAAGATCTGCCGTGTATCGGAAAGTGTTTTTTACTTCTGGTTCATGAAGCCGATTCAGGTGGAGACATACATTCGGGACATCAAAACAGCCTTTCAGGAAGAAGGCGAAAAAGAAAATATTCCGTATTCCTTTTCTGTAGGAGCTATTTACAATAATGCAGTGGGCAAAGAATGCATTGACGATCTGATCGGTCGGTGCGGAAAGATGCGCATTCTTGATGAGAAGCATGCAGAGGCAAAATTCGTAGAGGGAAAAGTAAAGCTGCTGTAGTCATACGAGGACAAAGCATAGATTATCTGAACGAGCCTGCAATATCTGAACGAACCTGTAATATCTGAACAAGCCTGCAATATCCGAACGAACCTGCAGGAACGATTTTTCCTTTCGTGCATACTCTAACAGCAGATGCCTGGAAAGGAGCAGTTGTATGAAAAAGAAAATCTGGATTTCTCTGGCGGCGGCCGCATTGCTTGGTGTGATGACACTGCCGACCGCTGCGCTTGCAGAAGAAACAGCGAAGGAAACAGTGAAGGAAACAGTGGAGGAGAGCGCGGAGAAAACCACAAAAGATGAGAGAAAGGTACTCACGGGGGTTACATTAAATGAAGTGGCGCATTCCATCTTTTATGCACCGCAGTATGTGGCGATTGAGAACGGCTATTTTGAGGATGAGGGCATTGACCTGACGCTTGTCACGGGCTTTGGCGCTGACAAGGTCATGACGGCGCTGCTCTCCGGTGAAGCAGAAATTGGATTTATGGGATCAGAGGCATCAATTTATACGTATAGCGGCGGCGCGGCAGATGCACCGGTCAATTTTGCACAGCTGACACAGCGTGCAGGAAATTTCCTCGTGGCAAGAGAAGAAATGCCGGATTTTGAATGGACAGATCTGGCAGGGGAAGAAGTACTTGGCGGGCGGAAAGGTGGCGTACATATATCAATGTAAATTATGAGACGATTGTGATTTTGTGTAATTGAGTGGATGGGGTGAATAGTGCGAAGAATCTCTATAAAAGAAGTGGCGGAAATACCAGCAATGATATTTCCGCCGTTTTACAACTCCGAATATCCTATCCAGAGCTA
>CAKRPI010000124.1 GCA_934376945.1 uncultured Lachnospiraceae bacterium
GAGAAGGTTGCAGGAAAGGAGAAGGTTTATGAAAAAGATAGTTGGTTTGCTGCTGGGGCTGCTGGTGTGTATGACGGTGATTCCGGCTTTTGCCCGGGAGACAGAGTGGGAATGCGAGAATTGCGGGGCATATAATGCAGGCGATTTCAATTTCTGCGGAATTTGCGGCTCAAAAAGACCGATGGAAGATTGGGAATGTGAAAACTGCGGAACGGTCAATTCCTATAAAAACAATTTCTGCGGGAACTGTGGACAGAAAAAGGGAATTATATACAAAAATCAGGGCGAAGACAGTGATCAGCAGACTTCTTCCAAGAAATGGATATTTGGAAAACAGATGTTATACGCAAGAGGATTTATTTATGTGGCCGGGAATGATGGGATTTACAGGATCAATACCCGGAATGAATACGAGTGTATCCTGGGAGAGGATGCTTTTACAGATGCTTTTTTCTCTGTAGGGGACAAAATTTATTTTGTAAAATATACCTGCGGTTATTCCAGGGAGGCCTGGCTGTATCAGTATGACAGTACGGAAAATGAGGTATCTGCTCTTTGCCAGGCTGGATTTTATGGACAGATTGTGGGAGCAGATGACGATAAGGTATATTTCCTTCAGGACGCTGAACAAGAGGGCGGCTGGGGGAATCTGCTGATTGCCTGCAATATAGAGACAGGAGAAAAGACAGTTTTGGCGGAAGAGGTTGGAGAGGCCTGTTTCTGGAATGGAACGGTTCTTTATACCGGCTGGGCAGGGGATATCAGTCCTGTGAAGATATACCGTATGGACAAAGAGGGAAATACGGAGCTTCTTACAGAACGCGGAAGCCAGAATCTGTATGTGGACGGGGAAAATGCTTATTATATTGCGTATACCATGGCAGATACAGCCTTGTGGAATCAGGCCTCCATTTATAAAATGACAGAAGATGGTTCTGCCCATCTGGCAGATCTTTCCGGAGACTACGTGACACCTTCCTTTTGCGGAAAAGCAAAGGATAATTTGATCGTGGCCTGCGCTCAGAGAGCGGAAAGACATTACTACAATATAGCGGCTGATGGGCAGCTTTATGAAATGGAACTGCCGGAAGGGGCTGATACTATACAGGTTTTTCACGATGAATACGAAAACACTTATTATTATGCAAATGACGAAATTTTTTACTGGAAAGGCGCCGGCTACAAATCTGCGGCAGAAGTGCCCGCGGATGTAAGTGTGATAGGCGTTATGGGCGGCTACGTATTTTATTACGTCTATGATTACACAGATTCTGCCGCGAAAAATCCGGGGCTGTTTCAGGTCAGCAGCAGGTAGTGGAATAGAAGCAAGCATATATGCTTTAACCTTGAAGGATTGTAGGAATATGATTCTTCAAGGTTTTTTATTTTGCCTGCAGTCTGGCAGCAGCCAGTGAGCTTGATTTCCGGAAATGATTTTTAAAAGCTGAATTTGAGCACTTTATAATACAGACATAGAACAAGACAGATATCTATTTAAAAATAAAATGAAAGAGAGGAAACAGGAATGGCCAGTAAAGAAGCAAGAATTTATGATATTATCGATAAGAAAGCAGGAAGCAATATTGCTATGCAGGGGCTCTCAGGAGTGTTGGGATTTCCATTTACATTAGTAGCAGACGTAGGAGTATTCTTCACACATTATGGTCCGATGCTGAATGAGATCCGTGCTGTGTATGGACGAAAACCAATGAGCAAAGATGTATTTGCACCGGTAATCAAGGGCTGCAGTTCGGAAATTATGACCGATATGGTTGTTGATAAGGTTCTTGGAAATATTCCGCTTATTGGACTTCCTGCAAATATGATCTGTGCAAAAGCAATGACCTGGAGACTTGGGATTATGTTTGGAATGCTTGCGGCAAGAGGGGAGGAAATTAATACTCAGAGTGTTGCGGATACCACTCGACTGATTCGAGAGCTGTTTCCACAGAAGAACACGTTTCAGTTTAAAAAACCATCCGTGACAATTGTTGAGAAACTGCTCAATACCATGGAGGGGGAAACGGTTCAGGATTATGATCAGAAAGTCATGGCAATTTTGAATGGCTTACAGACAATGTGACAAAATATCCGCTTTGGCCTCTTTTTTTTACAGAAGTCATTAGCCTTGCGGTATATTGACAAAGAATTGAGATTTCCTTATGCTGAAAGCAGAGTTTTTGATCGCAGGAATTATGAGGAAAAGGAATATGAAAATTGGTATTCTGTACCCATATATGGAGCTGCTGTAGAACGCAAAGTAAAAGGGATGACTGGGGCATGGAATGAAGGGAACGAGGAGGCGATAGGATATATGAGACAGGAAAGAACGGTTATAAAAGCAGGTATGCTGGGAATGGCAGTGGCAGACGCTCTTGGTGTACCGTACGAATCTCAGACATTTGAACAGATGCAGGAGAATCCCTGCACGGATATGGTTGGATATGGACATCATAAGCAGCCGGAGGGCAGCTGGTCAGATGATACTTCTATGGCTTTATGTGTTGCGGACAGCCTGTGCAGAGGATTTGATCTGGATGATATAATGAAGAAGTTTGCTTTATGGATCGAACGATATTACTATACTGCGGCAGGTGTGGTGTTTGATATAGGGAGGACTTGCCGAAAAGCGATAAATAATTACAGGAATGGAATAGAAGCAGAGTATTGCGGTGACCGGACCATCAATGGGAACGGGAATGGCGGCCTGATGAGAACATTTCCGATCGCAGTATATCAGTATTATAAGAACCCGTCGGAAGACGAAAACCTGGAGCAGTATTTGATTCCGGTGCATTCGATCTCCTCTCTGACACATGCACATGAGATTGGTCTGATTTGCTGCGGACTGTTTACACTTACCCTGAGAGAATGGCTGGACAGCAAGGGGACAGGTGAATCTCTGCTGGAGATTGCTGAACGGGCATTCGAGAAAGGAAAAAGCGTATATGCTGCAATGGGCGGCAGTTTTGCAGAACAAATAAATAAAAAAGGGCTGTTTTTATCCCCGGTACAGATTGCAGGGAAGGATGCGTCAGAGCTTTCCTCATGGGGCTATGCACTGAATACATGGCAGATTGCGGTGTGGAGTCTGGTTACCACAGATAACTACAGAGACTGTGTTCTGAAAGCAGTCAATGTGGGAGGAGATACCGATACCAATGGAGCCGTAGCCGGAGCTCTGGCCGGTGTTATTTATGGAGTGGAAGCAATTCCGGAAGAATGGCTTTGCAAGTTAAAGAATAAAGAGCTGATCGAACAGATCTGCGATAAACTGGCAGATACCCTTTTCGGAAAAATTCAGACGGTACAGAAGATCACGCGCTTTGAAGGAACGTACAGCTACTTGTCCATGAAGTCAAAAACCCGTATCATTCTAAACGGGATTACGTATGAAAATGTGACATCAGCATGGCTGGCGCAGGCAGTATCAGAAGAGGAGCAGTATGGATTTTCCGTTCTTAACCATAAGCAGGCCAGAAAGCGTTATAGAGAGCTGCCGCATGTGAAGTACTGGGAGGAAGAAAAATACGAAGCTCTGTATCATACAGTAAAAGCAAAGTACGAACAAAATCCTGATCTGAAAGAAAAGCTGGTTTCCACAGGAGATATTCCCATCATTTTTGATACTACCGGAGGCCATGACAATGAGCTGGGCTGCTGTATGTGTAAAGCGTGTCGGGAGAAGGAGCTTGAGGGAAAAAATATTTACGGAAAGATTCTGATGCGCGTTCGCAGGGAGGCGGACCTGAAATAGCCGTTTTGGCTGCTAGCTGACACATCGCTTGTCGGAAACGATTTTCAAAATCAGAAATAAAGCCGTTTATAATGCAGGCATAGAACAAAAGAAGAATCAAAATAAGAACCAAGAGAGGAGAAAAAGAGTATGCTTAAATTAAACGGGAAATACAACACCGCAAAGGTTTTTACTGACAACGTAGACAATGAGACTATCAGCCAGGTCATAGAACTGCTGAATCAGGATTACATTAAAGACGCAAAAATCAGAATCATGCCTGATTGCCATGCGGGTGCCGGATGCGTCATCGGAACGACGATGACAATTTCTGATAAGGTATGCCCGAATCTGGTTGGGGTAGACATCGGCTGCGGCATGCTGGCTGTCAGGGTTGCAGAAAAAGAGGTTGACTTGCCAAAGCTGGATGATGTGATTAATACATATATTCCGGCCGGGTTTAACGTGAACGATAAACCGCTTGGTAAATTCAGTCATTTGAGCGATTTGGTCGCGCCGGCTGATATATCGCTGGCTTATCGCAGCATCGGAAGCCTCGGAGGCGGCAATCATTTCATTGAGCTTGACAAAGATGACGACGGGAACTTATGGCTTGTAATCCATACGGGTTCGCGGCATCTTGGGCAGGAAGTCGCGATGCACTATCAGGAGCTTGCCTATGAGCAGCTGAAAGATGCAGATGCTGGCGGCAAAACCAAAGCAGTGATTGCAGACCTGAAAGCAAAAGAAAGGGATAAAGAGATAGAAAAAACAACCCAGATGGTGAAAATGCAGGAGCCGCATATCCCGAAGTCCTTATGTTATGTTTCCGGCCAGGCATTCAAAGACTATATCCATGATATGGAAATCATCCAGAAACATGCAGAGCTAAACAGAAAATATATTGCCGATACGGTAATTGAAAAAATGGGATGGCATGTTTGCGAAGAATTTCAGACAATACACAATTACATTGATACAAAAAATCTGATTCTCCGCAAAGGTTCTGTGTCTGCGCGTGATGGCGAAAAACTGATAATCCCGATAAATATGCGTGACGGGTCTTTGATTTGCGTTGGAAAAGGCAATCCTGATTGGAATTATTCTGCGCCGCATGGTGCCGGAAGGCTTTTATCAAGAAGCGAAGCCAAAGATGCTGTTGGAATTGATGAATTTCGTGAGGCTATGGAAGGAATCTATTCTTCTTCTGTGCTGGAGTCTACAATAGACGAATCGCCAATGGTATATAAGCCGATGAACGAAATTATGGAAAATATCAAAGATACTGTGGACATTGTGAAAGTAATTAAGCCGGTATACAATTTTAAAGCACATTAAGATACCGCCTGGATAAATCCAGGCGGCAATGATAGAAAAGAGAGGAACCGTACAAATGAAAAAGCTGTTGGAAAAGTTTTTTGGCAAGAAAAATGCCAAACCATCAGAAAGCCCTTCGGAGAAGCC
>CAKRPI010000125.1 GCA_934376945.1 uncultured Lachnospiraceae bacterium
TTTACGGATGTCTGTCTGCCTTTTCTTACTAACTGGTTAAATGTTGGCATTTATTCTTTCACCTCCTGATTTGATACGCAGGACATATGTCTTCTGACGAATGTTCTGCATTCCAAATGCCTTTCGCATTTGCTGAGCATGTGCTCGTGTGGCTGCAAGAACAAAGTGTTCTACAATAAGTGTGCATTATCACGCATACCTTAACATTATACTTAGCGGATTTATGCTTGTCAAGGAGTTTTTAAAATATATTTCTCCAGGAATTTTTTAAATATATTTCTCCAGTGTCGTATGTATCATAAAGTATCCTCCCACAAGCGGACAACGATCATAAGACATCCTCCCGCAAGCAATCCCCTCCTATGGTATTATCTCCGGCTATTATAAACTATTATAAATAGGAAGAGATTCTTACATTTTTATGAAACCACTGGACATCACGCTATCCCAATGGTAAAATAGCGTGAAATAAAGAAGGGAGTGTTACTATGAAACTTATCAGAGCTTTATTAAAGCCCCTGTCTTTTCTTCCGGCTCTTTGCCTGATGTATATGATTTTCAGTTTTTCTGCGCAGGATGGCGCCACTTCCTCTGCGCTCAGTTATAAGGTCAGCTATAAAATCGTGGAAACAGGCGCTAAAGTTCTTGGCGAAAACCTTGAACCGTATCAGATTGACAGTCTTGCCACACGTTTTCATGGTATTGTCCGCAAGCTGGCACATATGACGGAATACTTTGCACTTGCCATTACTGTTGCCTTTCCGCTTTATGTATATGGGCTTCGCGGGATCTGGCTCATGCTGGTAGCCGGCTTTATCTGTGTTGCATTTGCCTGCGGTGATGAATACCATCAGTCCTTTGTTGCAAACCGTTCTCCATCAAAACGAGATGTCGCAATTGATTCTTTTGGCGTCTTCTGGGGAATTGTTCTTGTGCGAATCATTGGCTGGACCGGACGCAAAACGATCTTCCGTCCGTTCAGTGATGAAGCAATGCAAAAACGAGAAGAAAAAAAAGCACGCAAAAAGCAGCAAAAAGCAGCAAAAAAAGGGCAAAACCCGGACTATAATCAAATGAACGGTCATCAGCCGTATCCAGGTACACCGCAAAATGGATATCCCTATCAGCAACCGCCGCAGAATGGATACCCTTATCAGCAGCCCCCACAGAACGGATATCCTTATCAGCAACCCCCGCAGAACGGATATCCCTATCAGCAACCGTCGCAGAATGGATATCCCTATCAGCAGCCAGCGCAAAATGGATATCCTTATCAGCAGCCGCTGCAAAACGGAAACCCTTATCATAGTCCCGCTGATTCTTATGCTGCCCCGCAAAATGCATCTTGTGGCACTTCGCCGCAATGCAATTATTCTTCCCATCCCAAAATTGACGATGATGATGACGATTACGTTTCTGATAAGCTTTCTGAAGATATGTCTTTTCGCAAGCTGATGCACGATATCAAAGATCAAAAGCAGGAACGCAATTCCCTGTAGAGTAAAAAAGAGCCATTGCCCATCAGGAAATCCTGAAAGGCAATGGCTTTTTTATGACCCCGCAGCTTTTCAGCAGCAGGAAAACAGACGCAAATATCCGTTTTATAAATATTACTCTTCTTCAGAATCTGCATTCTCGGATGTTTCCGGATTTTCCGCATTCTCATCGAATGCTTCACCATCAGTCAGTTCATCTTCTGATGCTCCGTCCAGTTCAGCCAGATCAAGCGTATCATCCAATGCATCTGCATCTTCCTCAAGATTGATCTCTTCATCCTTCACACTATCATCTGCAGGCATTTCTGCCATTTTTTCATGCTTTACGTACTTGTAATCATCGGTTCCTGATGTGTCAATCTGCACATTGCTGTAACGCTTCATACCAGTACCAGCCGGAATCAGCTTACCAATGATAACATTTTCCTTCAGGCCGATCAACGGGTCAATTTTGCCCTTGATTGCTGCCTCTGTCAGAACCTTTGTAGTCTCCTGGAAGGATGCTGCTGACAGGAAGGAATTCGTTGCAAGAGAAGCCTTCGTGATACCAAGGATCACTCGTTTTCCTTCTGCCGGCTCTTTGCCCTCTGCCAGCATCTGCTCGTTTGTATCCTCATAATCAAGAATATCAACCAGGGTACCCGGAAGGAATTCTGTATCTCCATTGTTCTCAATACGAATCTTCTTCAGCATCTGGCGCACAATAACTTCAATATGCTTATCATTGATTTCTACACCCTGCAGACGGTATACACGCTGTACTTCACGAAGCATGTAATCCTGTACTGCCTCGACACCCTTGATTCGAAGAATGTCATGCGGATTAATACTACCCTCTGTGAGCTCGTCACCAGCCTCCAGATACTGACCGTCTACCTGTCTGATTCGAGATCCGTACGGAATCAGATAAGTCTTGGACTCTCCTGTCTCCTCATTTGTAACGATGATCTCTCGTTTCTTCTTGGTATCCTTCAGTGTTGCAAGACCGCTGATTTCTGTGATAATGGCAAGTCCTTTCGGCTTTCTTGCCTCGAAAAGCTCCTCGACACGCGGAAGACCCTGTGTAATATCGCCGCCGGCAACACCTCCCGTATGGAAGGTACGCATCGTCAGCTGTGTACCCGGCTCACCGATGGACTGTGCGGCAATAATTCCGACAGACTCACCAACCTGTACCGGCTCACCGGTCGCCATATTCGCGCCATAACATTTTGCACAAATACCTACGTGGGAACGGCAGGTCAGAATTGTACGAACCTTGATCTTCTTAAACGGCTGTCCATTCTTATCCACGCCTTCCTTCATCACACGTGCAGCACGCTTCGGTGTGATCATATGATTTGCCTTTACGATCACTTCTCCGTCCGCTGTCGTGATATCCTCGCAGGAGAATCGTCCTGTAATACGCTCCTGAAGGCTCTCGATCTCCTCTTTTCCATCGGAGAACTGTTTTACATACATGCCCGGAATCTCTCCACCGCTGCAGCAGTCCAGTTCACGGATGATCAGGTCCTGTGATACGTCTACCAGACGTCTGGTCAGGTAACCAGAGTCAGCAGTTCGAAGAGCAGTATCGGACATTCCCTTACGTGCTCCATGCGCAGACATGAAGTATTCCAGTACTTCAAGTCCCTCACGGAAGTTTGACTTGATCGGCAGCTCGATCGTATGACCGGTCGTATCTGCCATCAGTCCACGCATTCCGGCAAGCTGTTTGATCTGCTTGTCAGAACCACGGGCTCCGGAGTCCGCCATCATGAAGATGTTGTTATATTTATCAAGACCGCTAAGCAGTGCTTTGGTCAGCTTATCATCAGTCTCTTTCCAGGTTTCAATAACCTCCTTGTAACGCTCCTCGTCCGTAATCAGACCACGCTTGTAGTTACGGGTGATCCGGTCTACGACTTCCTGTGCGCTCTTGATCATTTCCGGCTTTTCAGGCGGTACCGTCATATCGGAAATGGATACGGTCATTGCAGCTCTAGTCGAATATTTATAACCCATGGACTTAATATTATCCAGGACCTCTGCGGTCTTGGTTGCTCCATGTGTATTGATCACTTTCTCCAGAATCTGTTTCAGCTGCTTCTTTCCTACCAGGAAATCCACTTCCAGCTTCAATTCATTACCCGGAATGCTGCGGTCTACAAATCCAAGATCCTGCGGAAGAATTTCATTGAAGAGAAATCTTCCCAGTGTAGAAGATACGTTGCCTTCCATAACTGTGCCATCCGGCATTGTTTTCTCAACACGCACCGTGATCTTCGACTGCAGTGTGATATATTTGTTCTCGTAAGCAAGAATTGCCTCGTTTACATTTCTGAAGAACTTTCCTTCTCCGAGTACACCCGGTCTCTCCTGTGTCAGATAATAGATACCAAGAACCATATCCTGTGAAGGTACGGCTACCGGACCACCATCAGACGGTTTCAGCAGGTTGTTCGGTGAAAGAAGCATGAAACGGCACTCAGCCTGTGCTTCTACTGTCAGCGGAAGATGAACTGCCATCTGGTCTCCATCGAAGTCTGCATTAAATGCGGTACAAACGAGCGGGTGCAGCTTGATTGCCTTACCTTCTACCAGAATCGGCTCAAATGCCTGAATACCAAGACGGTGCAGTGTAGGAGCACGGTTCAGCATAACCGGATGCTCTTTGATAACATCCTCGAGAACATCCCATACCTGCGGCTCCAGTCTTTCGACCATCTTCTTTGCATTTTTGATATTATGTGAAGTTCCGTTTGCAACGAGTTCCTTCATAACAAATGGCTTAAACAGCTCGATCGCCATCTCTTTCGGAAGACCGCACTGATAAATTTTCAGCTCCGGTCCTACAACGATAACGGAACGTCCGGAGTAATCAACTCGTTTTCCGAGAAGGTTCTGACGGAAACGTCCGGATTTACCCTTCAGCATATCGGAAAGAGATTTCAGTGCACGGTTTCCAGGACCGGTAACCGGACGACCGCGACGACCGTTGTCGATCAGGGCATCTACTGCTTCCTGCAGCATACGCTTCTCATTGCGGACGATGATATCCGGCGCACCAAGCTCCAGCAGTCTTTTCAGACGGTTGTTTCTGTTGATGATACGGCGATACAGATCATTCAGGTCAGACGTTGCAAAACGACCGCCATCCAGCTGTACCATCGGACGAAGATCCGGCGGAATAACCGGAATCACAGTCATAACCATCCACTCCGGACGGTTTCCCGACTCACGGAACGCCTCAACTACCTCAAGGCGTTTGATGATTCTTGCACGCTTCTGTCCGGTGGATTCCTTCAGACCTCTTTTGAGCTCCTCGGATTCCTTCTCCATATCAATTTCTTCCAGAAGCTCTTTAATGGATTCTGCACCCATACCTGCACGGAATGCATTTCCCCACTTTTCTTTTGCTTCCTGGTATTCTTTCTCTGTCAGTACCTGCTTCTTAGAAAGGTCTGTAGTTCCCGGATCCAAAACGATATAATTGGCAAAGTACAGTACTTTTTCAAGAGTACGCGGAGAAAGATCCAGAATCAGACCCATTCTCGACGGAATTCCCTTGAAATACCAGATATGAGATACCGGAGCTGCAAGCTCAATATGTCCCATACGCTCACGGCGGACGCTGGATTTTGTTACCTCAACGCCGCATCGGTCGCAGACTACGCCTTTATAGCGAATTTTCTTGTACTTTCCGCAGTGGCACTCCCAGT
>CAKRPI010000126.1 GCA_934376945.1 uncultured Lachnospiraceae bacterium
TATATTTTCTCTATAGCTGCTTCATCCGCAAGTCTAGCTTGTTGTATCCATTCTTTGGGAATGTCTGGTAAACTTCGGTTCATAATCTATTGCCCCCTTTACAACGATTGTAGCACTAGAAACAGGCTTTCTAAAGGTATATTTTATTTTAAAACATTCCATTCCAAGAATTTCCTTGGCTCATATCATAGCCGCCTTGTTCAAATGGTATTACACCTTTCACAGATTCTTCCATAAAGCGGCGATTGTTTTCTTGGTAAGTATAATCATCTAAATTATTATGGTGGCATCTTTTCTTTTTGGGTCTAAAGAAATATGATATTGTGATAAGTATACAAATCACATATAATACCAAGAAACCTGTCATTAATATTTCTTCTAATTCCATTTTCATTTCCTCTCCTAGATATTTAAAATCCATTATTCATTTGCATTTGTTGATCAAACATTTGTTGTTGCTGATCAAATTGTTGTTGTGCCATTTCATTTTGTTGATTGAACTGTTGTTGTTGAAAGGCTTGTACTTGTTCATTAAATAATCGCATTTGTTCTCTAAAATAATCTTCATCTTCCATAGCGACTTGTCGCATATATTCTAAGTCTTCATTGGAACAATCTGTATAATATTGAACTAAGTTTAATTCTTCATCTACCCAATCTTCATAAGTTCCATAATTTTCTTCTTGTATTGTAGTTGGCTCATCATAGTCTACTGTGCTTGCTGGTTGTGCGGCACATCCTGTACATAATACGAATAATACGAATAAACTAACAATTTTTTTCATTTTCTTTCTCCTCTTTTATTTATACATTTTATATAAGTTATTTAAGTAATTATAAATATCCATATTGGTATCCTGTAATTCTTCAGGTTCATGCACATACATTTGCGTTGCTTCGGCAAAGAATTCACATGGATCTATACTTCCATAATCGCCTAGGCATTCTGGAACACTTTTATATAAGTTGATCCAATCCCAATTAATCACTGGACTTGTCATTGTACTCTTTGAAAAATGAGTATAATCATAAATATGTGCTAATTCATGTGTTACTATACCAGCCTGATCATTATACTCATCCGGATCTACTTGAAGTGTAATCGATAGATCGTCGCGTGATGCAAAAGCATATACTCCATAACCATTGTTATTCATATCTACATCGTTTTTAGCTGCATATTTATCAAATTTTTTGGGTTCACACAAATTAATTTGATGACAATTATTCAACATAAATTGGGGTTGTGTTTTCACAAATTCATTTAAATATCTTTGTACGTCTCCTACCTTTAATTTACTATTTCCAACAATATGAATTAAAGGCAGATTTTGAATCTTTATATATTCTTCCTCAATAATTTGATTATAGGTATCTTCAATACGTGCAAGATTTTCTCTCTGTATTTCCTTTACTTGACGATACTGAATGTATATAGGTGAAAAAGTAAGGATTAAACCAATAATGTTTAGTACCAATAATACATTTCTTTTCATGCCTTTTGATTTAGGCAGATGATTTTGCATATACTGAAGACAATCTTGATGCTGCTCATATGTAAAACTTTCTATACGCTCCCTATAAAATTCATGTTTATAAGCTTCATCACAACAATCAATATTTTCCAATACACCTTGATTCAATCTAGATCGAACATAATCTTCTTGAAGTTTTTCAAGATCTATATTCTTGCGATATATCACTAAATACACAAGTGAAGCAATCAGAAAAGCAACCAACAGACAATACGGAATCTTCAGATTATATATTCCAATTCTTTGTATGGCTGTTATTTCTTTTAATTCCAAAAGCCTATTTCTATAGCTATGTAACAGTTCAAATACTGTCACAAATACAATTCCTGTAAAAAACATTTTTACTTTATTCATATTCATATCTCCATTTTTTATTCCTTTCACTATTCTTAACGGAGTAACTTTTAAAATAGTTGCAAGAAAAAATAAATTTTTTAAGAAATTAAAAAAAGCCTGACATAATTGCCAAGCTCTTATAGATTTTTACCTAAATTATACGCTTTTGTCATAATCTCATTATGATTTGATGCATCATTCGCATCGCCAATACCAGCACCTCTTACAATTCCTTTTAGTTTAGCCTTTTCAAAACAGTCGACCCAGCCTTGCAGTCCATTATAAGCTTTATCAAATGCACTTTCCTCATCTTCTGCAGCCGTTGCAATCATGTAGATATCTCTAAAGGCATAGTCACTCGAATATAAGGGGTTCAAACGATCGAGTAATGTTTTCATTTGACCACACATTTCATAATAATAGATTGGCGTCGCATATACGATCACTTGTGCATTCTTCATCTTTTAATACACAACAACCAGTCTTTATACATGTCAGACATCCAATACAATACTTAATATCTTTTCCTTTTAAACTCACATACTCTACTTCATGTCCTGCATCTTTAGCTCCTTTTTCACATTGTCTAGCTAAAATATCCGAGTTGCTGTTGGACCTTAAACTTGTTGAAATAATTAATACTCTCTTTGACATAATGACCTCCTGATATTACTATAATACCTAAAGCTAACTTTAGGTCAAGAAAGAAGGAATATATTATGTATACAATTGGAGAAGTTTCTCAAATGTTTGATTTACCCATTTCCACATTACGCTATTATGATAAGGAAGGATTCTTTCCAAATTTAGTTCGTAAAGGAAATATCCGTTACTTCAGCAATAATGAAATCGAAGCCTTACACCTTATTGAATGTTTGAAGAAGTCAGGTCTAGGTATTAAAGAAATCAATCAATTCTTTAGATGGGTATCTGAAGGAAGTGCAAGCTATGAAAAAAGGAAAGAATTATTTGAAGCTCGAAAATCAGCCGTTGAGGATGAGATCAAGAATCTTCAAAAAACACTTTCCCTTTTAGAATTTAAATGTTGGTACTACCAAAAAGCTATGGAAGATGGTACAGAAGAATATATTCAAGCCATGCTTCCAGACAAACTTCCGGATGACATTCAAAAATTATATGATGCCAGTCACGAATAATTATTTCGATAATGCTTCGCGATACTTTTCTACCATTTCCTGGTAAGCATCTTCAGACAATGTTTTTTCGCCTGGATTCATAGCGAATACACCGCCCCATTCATATCCATCTTTATATTTTGGTACTAAATGGAAATGAAGGTGGTGGCCCGTATCTCCATATGCACCATAATTGACTTTGTCTGGATTAAAGATTTCATGCATAGCACAAGCCACCTTATTGATATCTTCTATATAAGCAGCTCTTTCTTCTGGTGTTAATTCAGTAATTTCACTCACATGTTTCTTGTGAGCAACAATCACACGTCCTGGATGACTTTGTTCCTTAAACAAATACACTTTTGAACTTTCTAGTTCACAAATTTTGATTCCGAAAGCAGCTACAAGCTCGCCTTCCATGCAATAAGCACAATTTTGATCTTTCATTTTTTTTACCTAACTCTTCCTTTTTCTATAATCATAGACCAAAATGTAAGTACTTACAATAGCAAATTTAATTAATTATTAGTAGCCACAAAAAAAGCAATCGCAAAGCAGAAACTGTCAACGTCTACTTAGAGATTGCGAAGAATGTTATTGGGTTGATTGTAGCACTAATAACATTCATAAAGAGCTTAGGGAATTCATTCCCTAGCTCACTTAAATTGTACCACATAAAAGGAGGAACAAGTAATTCATTCGGATTATTAGAAATCTAATTCTTCTCCATTTGTCTCAATTACCTTTTTATACCATTCGAAACTATCTTTTTTATAACGTTTATACGATCCAGAACCATCATTATTTCTATCTACATAGATAAAGCCATAGCGTTTTTTCATTTCACCCGTCGTAAATGAAATTGGATCAATACATCCCCAAACCGTATAACCTAAACAATCACAACCATCTTCATCCATTGCTTTTTTCATTTCTTCAATGTGTGACTTCAAATAATCAATACGATTTTGATCATGGACCTTTCCATCCTCAAATTGATCTGCATATCCAAAACCATTTTCTACAATAAACATTGGAATTTCATAACGATCCTGATACATATTCATAATATATCGCAATCCCTTTGGATCGATGGACCAACCCCAGTCTGTACTTTCTAAATATGGATTTTCAACAGCAAAGTTTCCTTGTAAATCATCACCTAATTTTTTTACATTTAAATCTTTTGAGACAGTATTACTTAAATAATACGTAAAGCCTAGATAATCTACGCAGCCTTTTGAAAGAATTTCTAAATCTTCTTCTGTGATGTCTAAAATGTAATCCTTATTCTTCCATTCATTTAATAAATAATTCGGATAGTGTCCTCGAATTTGAACATCCGTAAACATCAATAGCTTTCGATCTTCAGATTGAGCTAATAAAATATCATCTGTATTCGGTGTGTTTGGATAGTTAGGTGTAGCCGCAACGCAACATCCCATTTGAATATTTGGATTTAGGTCATGGGCAAACTTTGTTACCAATGCACTCGCAACAAATTGATAATGCACAGCCTGATAGATTGTTTCTAGACGATCCTCATTTTCTTCAAAAACAATACCCGAATTCGTAAATGCATAGATATCATTTTCAACAAGCATTTGGTTATTGATTTCATTGAAAGTCATCCAATACTTTACTTTATTTTGATAACGTTCTAAAACCACTTTACTAAAACGATAGAAGAAATCAATCATTTTACGATTTCTCCAACCACCATATTCTTTTACTAAATGATATGGAATTTCAAAATGAGAAAGTGTAATCACTGGCTGCATTCCATTTTCTAACATGCAATCAAACAGATCGTCATAAAACTTTAATCCTTCTTCATTTGGTTGTGTCTCATCTCCATTTGGAAAGATTCGTGACCAGGCAATACTTGTTCTTAGACATTTAAATCCCATTTCACCAAACATTTTAATATCTTCTTGATAATGATCATAAAAACGAATTCCTTCGTGATTTGGATAAAATTTACCTTCAACTACACCATCCGTAATTTCACGCGGAGTATCTACACTTCCCGCAGTCATAACATCCGCTGTACTTAATCCTTTTCCCCCAACATCATAAGCACCTTCTATTTGATGGGCAGCAACAGCTCCACCCCATAAAAAATCTTTTCTCATGTTCTTCCTCCTAGTATATTAGGCTAATACTTCGTAAAGTTCTTCTCCTGTTTT
>CAKRPI010000127.1 GCA_934376945.1 uncultured Lachnospiraceae bacterium
AAATCTCAGATCCCGGATATACAAATCCTCTGCCTTTTGCCAGTGCAACGATTTTGTCCATTGTCTTTTCCATACTCTTCCTCCTCAGGTTTTTCATTTATCGCATCAGAAAACAAATGGTTTTCTGTATGTCACTATGATTGACTATTCTTCCATATCAAAAATAATATAAACGCGTTTATCCGCTGCTTTTTCTTCAAAACTTTTATCTTGCGAGCCGTCATCAGTTTTGCCGGATGCATACACATCGTCCGCAGAAAGGATCTGTGCATTGTCACTTGTGTAGAGTACATTTCCCGGAATATGCACCTCCAAAGGTGCGGTCACAACCATAACCTCCGATGCCATATTTTTCAGCACTTCTGTACCGGACACGTCTGCACTTCCCGCTATTCCATGTTTTACCTCTTTATAAGAAACATCAAACAAATAGCCAGCCAGCTGCGCATTGATCATCGAGCCATAATAAAACTCAACGTGATTAAACTGTGCATAGTCTTCTGCTTTTCCATACTCCATCGTAAGCTGAACTGTTTTTCCGTTTATCTGAAAATCCTTCATACTCACTGAGTTTTCTCCATTTTTACTATTATAATCACTGATTTCGGATTCGATCATGCTCTGAAGCTCAGAAGTACTATAATAAGACTCATCCAGCGTATCGTTTACGTATTCTGTAATCGTCCCGTCTTTTCCGACAGATATTGCCGATGACTTCTGCGGCTTCCATTCTTTTTCCTGATCCAGCATGCTGCAGCCGTTCACCAGCATGACACCGGTACACAAAGCAGCCAGCGCCGCAATCTTTCTTCTTGTCATCTTTGCCATCGTCCTCCTTTTATCTCAGCAATCTATGGTATTATACCTTTAAAAGCCGCCGGTTTCAACCATAGATTTCAAAATCTGCAGTGACTTGAAGTCACGGTCGATCCCGCTTCGGTTCAATCGATCCTGTATCCTGCGCAGCTCCCGGAAAATTTCCGGCTTCAGTGTAAACGTATACAGCTTCCGGATTGGCGCTTCCAATACATAAGCTACCGTATATCTGGTCGCTTCCTGCAGCGATGCATCTTCCGTCACACTGTAAGGATATTCTCCATTTAACGCCATTGCTTTCATTTCAAACACACATCGTATCAGCTCATTGTCAAGCTTCGCATTTGAAAGTGCAAGCAGTGAAGCATACAGAAGATTCAAAAACTGTGATCCGTCCAGATTTTCTCTCGTATAATACGATGCAACCTCCATAAAATAGCAGCCGTAGCACGTTCCGACAACGTCTGCTTTCAGATCCATGAAATAGCTGGAAATCTCTGCCTGTACGAGCGTGTAGGCATCTCTTCCCTCATATACCGTAAAAACACCGAACACAAATGGATTTGCCGCTGCAAGCAGCGGACTTTTCTGTCTGCGTGCCCCACGCGCAAATGCTGTGATCTTTCCTCTCTCTTTCGTGAGGATCACCATACGTTTGTCATACTCTCCGCAGGATGAGGCTTGCAATACCATCCCCTGTACTTTCAGCGGCTCGCTCATTTTTATTTCCTTTTCTACTACAATATATTTATGGTTAATATCCCTTACAGCCAGTAAGGAATTATCCATCTAAATTTCTTTCTTGTCATAACCAAAGTTCTTGATCATAAAATCACTGTCACGCCAGTCTTTTTTCACCTTCACCCAGAGCTGAAGATTCACCTTCATCTCCATCATCTTCTCAATTTCCATACGGGCCTGTGATCCGATCCGGCGCAGCATTGCACCGCCTTTTCCGATAATAATTCCTTTATGCGAGTCTTTCTCACAGATGATCGTTGCATCAATGTCAATCATTTTACCGTCCGACCGTTCCTTCATCCGGTCAATTGCAACTGCAATTCCGTGTGGAATCTCCTCGTCCAGGCAACGGAGCGCTTTTTCACGGATCATCTCCGCCACGATCTGACGCTGCGGCTGATCCGTAATTGTCTCGTCATCATAAAACTTCGGTCCGTACGGCAGAAAACGGAAAATTGCACTGATTACCTTTTCCATATTGACACCACGCAGCGCACAAACAGGAATGATTTCTTCAAAATCATAGATTTTCCGATAATTTTCCATATATTCCGGAAGCTTCTCTTTTGCAACCATATCGATCTTATTCATGATCAGAATAACCGGAACATTCGCCTTTTTCAGCTGCTCTGCAATATGGAGTTCCCCTTTTCCGATAAAGGAAGTCGGCTCTACAAGCCACAGCACTACGTCTACTTCCTTTAAGGTCTGCTCTGCCACATTGACCATGTATTCACCAAGCTTATTTTTGGCCTTATGAATACCGGGCGTATCCAGAAATACAATCTGTCCTTTCTTTGAAGTGTAAACCGTCTGAATCCGATTCCGCGTTGTCTGCGGCTTATTTGAGGTAATCGCAATCTTCTGTCCGATCAGATGATTCATCAATGTTGATTTTCCGACATTCGGTCGCCCGATCAGCGTCGCAAAGCCGGATTTAAATTTTGCGTCTTCCATTCCTTTTTCTCCTGATTTTCATACAGATTTCCTGTTCACTTTACCGTATATCCGATCTTTGCCATGCCATTGCGGATTACACAAGCATCTCAATATTTAAAAACAGATCTGCATCTTCTTTTATTTTCTGTTCATTTCCAATTACACAGAGATTCTCCTGTTTAAGGACCGCACGGATCAGCGGCGCCAGCGCCCGGATCTGCTTTGGCTGCGCCTGCAGAATGTCATCGCGTTCTCTCTGCACATCTTCTTCTGTAACTTTACAGAAATATGCATTCATTGACCGGCGGCCTTTCATTGAAGGAGTCAATGGCGTATCAAGATCACTGATCGTTCCGATAATATATTTTGTCATCTCACGTTCATCTGCATCAAATGTTTCCAGATAATCCGGTATTCCATCGTAAACTTCATTTGTTTTTCTCAGATTCGGATCGCGATACGAAACAAAAGCTGTATCACCCGTTCTTCCAAAGGCAGCCATGCATCCGTATGCTCCGCCAAGCACACGAATGTTCTGCCACAGATAATCGTAGCTCATCATTACCTTTACAATCTGCAAAAGACCGGTATAGGAAAAACCTTCCTTCACAAAATTTCCGGCTCGCGCCACATACTGCACCTGTCCTGCCGTTGTAAAGCCTTCGTTCTTCTTTACCGGCTCAAGCACGAGTTTCTTTTTCTCCTCTTCTGCCTGCGGAAGTGCATGCACAAACGCTGTAAGAGATTCCCTTGTCTTCTCCAGGCCCTCCCGGTCACATGTCACGTTGACAATCAGATTTTCCTTACAGAACAATTTTCTGCACAATCTTTCAAGCGTCGCTTTCAATTCTTCTTTTCGTTCTTCAAAATGCTCTTCCAAATCTGCTACAACACGATAAAATTCAATTCCACCCACCGCATCGTTAATCGCAGAAAACTGCGAAAAATAGGACAGAGAACGGCCTGCTGCCGTACTATGACCTGCTGCCGGAAGACGCATTGACAGTCTTGATTTTAGCTTGGAAAGAATCTCCTGCAACCGCTTATCATCTTTAAAATCAGAGGTCAGCACAATTTCCTGTGCAATCCTGTATGCATAATCGATCTTATCATAAAGAACGCTTGCACGAATTCCAAAAAAGCTGCGGACACCTCCGTCTGCAAGCGGATACAGACTGGTTCCGCCGGAAATCCCGCCAGAATTCTGATTAATCTCATTCGTTAATTCCTGATACGAATGCTCTGACGTATTTACCATGCCAAGCACCGATTTCAAAATGCCAAGATACGGGATCTCCTCTGCGCTGATGCGATTTGCTTCAAACAAAAGATCCAGATATGCAATTCCGTTGGAAAATACATCGTGATGCACGACTTTCACACCGTCACACGTATATTCTATATTCTGAAATCCTGCCGCCTTTCTTCCAATATCTTCTCTGGTCAGCATCGGAATTTTTTCAAGCTCTTCCTGTGTAGAAGGCGTTTCCTGAAACCTGCGCAGTCTTTTTGTTTTCTCTGCAAGCTTCTCTCTGTCTTCTTCGCTCAGCCCTTTTTGAAACAGTGCCAGCTTCTGCCGCACTGCCTCATCCTTTTGTGCCGTCAGACCACGCTTCGGCTGTGCTACAAGAACTGAACCATGCGTGTTTTCCAGCAGATATGTTCGGATCAGCGACTCAAAATATCCGTTATCCACATCATCCTTCAATTTATCATATACATCAAAACGCAGATAATCAAACGGACGGTTATCATCATACAGCCAGCTGTCAAACACATCCAGACCGTACATCAGACCTTTCGGATAAGAACCAAAATCTGCTTCACGTGCCTTAAACTCCATCACATTGATTCCGGCCAGAAGCGCATTTCGATCAATTCCTTTTTCTGCTGTTTCCTGCAAAACGCTTCTGATTACCTTTACGAACTGTTCTTTATCCTCCGCATTCGCATTTTTCGCAATAATGCTGTAGAACGGCTGAAGAATCCCGCTCTCATAATTGCTCATGATATCTGTACCGATTCCGGCATCCAGAAGCGCCTGCTTCAGCACTGCTCCCGGCGAGGAAAGAAGTGCATAGTCCAGTACTGCAAATGCATTTGCCAGCTCCACATCGAGACTTGTCCCTACTACTACATTATAAGTCAGATACGTATTGTTCTCTGTCTCTTCCTCCTCCGATATCGGATATTCCCTGTACAATTCCTGCATCTTTTCAAACGGCTTCTGAAGCGGAATCCGTGAATCTACAGCAAGCGGTTCAAAATGACTGAGATACTTTTCGTCAATCCAGGCAAGCTCCTTTTCCATATCCACATTTCCGTACAGATACAGATAGCTGTTGGACGGATGATAATATTTCCGGTGAAAATCCAGATATGCCTCATAAGTCAGATCCGGAATGCAGTCCGGATCTCCGCCGGACTCCACGCCGTACGGTGTATCCGGAAACAGTGTGTTCATAATTTCACGATCAATCACCTCTTCCGGCGAAGAAAAGGCACCTTTCATTTCATTATATACAACTCCGTTGTATGTCACCTCGCCATCCGCTGATTCCAGCTGGTAATTCCAGCCCTCCTGGCGAAAGATCTCTTCTTTCTGATAAATATTCGGATAAAATACCGCATCAAGATATACATGCATCAGATTATGA
>CAKRPI010000128.1 GCA_934376945.1 uncultured Lachnospiraceae bacterium
TGACATTTTCCCTTCATTTATAACATTTTGTAAAATCTGCGTCAAGATTATTTTTACCTGATTCCAAGAAAGCCTGCAAGATTTCCTCTGTGTCCGTGTGAGGCGCGATGTGAAAACAGAATACCTGAATTGCAGCAGGTGCATACATCTGTCACCTGAATCCGATCCGGCAGAAGTCCTGCGCACAGCATATTCTGTCGGCACGCCTCCCACAGATTCAACTGAAATTTTCCATTTTCTTTTTCGGTATAGAGAAGTGGATACAACGATGTATCGTAATGCGATTTAAATGCATCAATCACATCCCCGCTTACTTCATAACAATCCTGACAGATTGACGGTCCAATGGCTGCAAGAAGCTTTGACGGATCTGTTCCATAAGTCTCCTGCATCGTTTTCACCGTCTCGCCTGCGATGTCTAACACCGTTCCCCGCCAGCCAGAATGTGACAGACCGATAGCGCGATGAACCGGATCGACAAAAAACAGCGGTACACAATCCGCATAATACGTCACAAGCACCAATCCCGGAACATTCGTGACAAGACCGTCCACATCATGATAGTCTTTTGGCCGGTCATACCCCTTTCCCCGATCTTCGAGAGTAACAACACGTACATGATTCGTATGTGTCTGATCGGAACAGACCAGATTTTCTGCCTGAAATCCGATCGCAGCTGCAATCCGGCGGTAATTTTCTGTCACATTTTCATTCGTATCCCCGCGATTCACACTGAAATTCATTGTGGAAAGCTCACCCTTGCTTACACCGCCGAGACGGCTGCTGAAGCCATGAACAAACTCCCCGGAAACCTCTTCCAGATTTGGAAAAGTAAAATAAAGAACACCATTTTTCTCGTGCTCCTGCATAATCTTCTGTCCTGTACCTTTTCTGTTCAGCATTCTTTTCTCCAATACGAACACGTATACTCCTGTCCTTCAGATGCATCACCGCCCTGTGCTTTTTACGCTTCAGGCCTCATAAAGCGGAATTCGCAATCCGCTTCGCTACTTGTAGGATCATAAGGAATCTCCCGCAAGTGGGTTCCCCCTTATGATATTTCATGAACGTAGTCGCTTTGCTTATCTGCATTCAAATGCGTTACGGATCACATGGATCATCTCTCCATGAATCGCCACCACATCAAACCTGCAATAGCCCCCTGCGGGATGCTGCATCAGATACCATCTGGAAGCGGCCAGAATTTTCTGCTGCTTTCTGATATTTACTGCTTCCTCTCCGGTGCCGAGTCTTGATGTTCTCCGATATTTTACTTCTATAAATACAAGATATCTTCCCTCTCTTGCAATGAGGTCAATCTCACCAAGCGGACACCTGTAATTCTTTTCCAGAATCTGATATCCGTTTTCTTTTAGATAAGAAGCAGCCTTTGCCTCATACACTGCCCCGGTTTTTCTTTTATTCATTTCCTCTGCCATTCTCTCCCCATGACAGATCCTGCTTATTCCTCTTTTATTCCTCTTTTATTCTTCCACAAAATGTCCGATAAAGCTCCGACGATGAATCGGAGAAGGTCCGTATTTCTGCAGCGCAGCGATATGAGCAGCTGATCCATAGCCCTTATGCGCTGCAAATCCGTATTCCGGCATTACTTTATCGTATTCCTTCATCAACCGGTCCCTTGTCACCTTTGCAAGCACGCTCGCTGCTGCGATCGACAGACTTTTTGCATCACCTTTAATGATCGGTACCTGCCGAAATGACAGCTCCGGAATTCTTACTGCATCGTTAAGCAATACCTGCGGCTGCGGATCCAGCGCACCAACCGCAGCGCGCATCGCCTCATACGTTGCCTGCAGAATATTAATCTCATCAATTCTTGCCGGTGATGCCAGACCGACTCCCCATGCAATTGCTTTTTCCTTGATTTCCTCGTACAGTTCTTCCCGTTTCTTTTCGGAAAGCTTTTTGGAATCATTCAGATAGAGTATCTCACAGTCTTCCGGGAGAATTACCGCGCCCGCAACTACCGGCCCGGCAAGCGGTCCGCGCCCGGCCTCATCAATTCCGCAGACAAGCCCAAGATCTGCATACTTATGCTCATAGATCCTCATTGTTTCCAGACGGTTGCGCTCCTGCTCCAGCTTTTTCATTTTTTTCTTTTCTGCTTCAATCAGTTTTGCCACTCCCGCCCTTTGATCCGTTTCGTACTGTTCAAAAAGCTGCACCAGCTGTTCTTCCGATGCCAGAGCAAACTCCGCCTTTATTTCTGCAATGCTTTTCATTTCATCTCATCCTGTTCTGTCAAAAATCTGCCCAACTGGTCAAAGAAATCCCATCACATCAAACGGCCAGATCCGGAATACAGCTCTTCCAATCAAATCCTGCTTCAGAATCGTCCCGACGCTCGGCTCCCGGCTGTCTGCACTGTTGTTACGGTTATCCCCAAGAACGAAATACTCATCCTCACCAAGCGTAATTGCCTCAGATGCCAGACCTGCACTGCGAATCGATTCAAAATCGAAGGGTTCCTCCAGTACCTTTCCGTTGATATAAACACGTCCGTTATAAATCTGTACCTGCTCTCCGGGCAGCCCGATCACTCGCTTGATATAATACGTATCCTTCTGATAACGGAACGGAAAAACCACAATTTCAAACCGTTTTGGCGAGCGGATGCGATAAGAAAATTTATCCACGATCAGATTATCTCCGTCACTTAAGGTCGGCGACATGGAATCTCCGCTCACGACTGTCCGTTCACCGACAAAATGTACCAGCAAAAACGCTGCCAGTACCAGAATTGCCATATAAAGCAGCCAGCTCAGCACTTCGCCCACTGCACTCTTTCTTTTTTTCTCCTGTTTCACATCTTTCACCGCCTTCGGTTTTTCTGCTCACCGCCTCCGGTGAAAATGGCAGATTTTTCCACCCGTTCTACTGATGCTTCAGTACACCAATTTTGGATAATGGCCAGATCCGTACCCATGCACGGCCAATGATCTGCGAACGGCTGACATTTCCTACATCCTCTGAACGGCTGTCTTTACTGTTGTTTCGGTTGTCTCCCATTACAAAATACTCATCTTCGCCAAGTGTGATCGGCTCGGAAGCCCTTCCGGCACTGCGGATTGTCTCTGCGCCATAATTTTCTTCCAGAACTTCTCCATCGATATAAATTTTCCCATCTTCATCAATCTGAACCGTTTCGCCCGGAAGGCCGATGATTCTCTTGATGTAATACTCCTTCTCATTCTCATACGGGCGGAATACAATAATATCAAAACGCTCCGGATCGCCAAACCGATAAGAAAGCTTTTCAACGATCAGATTATCTCCGTCACTGAGCGTATTCATCATGGATCTTCCGTCCACACGCGTACGCTGTCCTACAAATGTAATGATCACATACGTCAGCACTACTACAAACAGAATATAAAATACCCAGCTTAAGATTTCTTTTTTCATATTCTTTTCGCCATCCTGACTACTTGCTGCAGAACTGTTTTTCTTCTCCTGCTGATTCATTCTTTCACCACTTTCTGTCTTTTGTCCGCGCCGCGGCAGCTGTCAGGCATCACAGAAGATGCCTCTTTTCTGTCTCACCGGCACGTAAACTTCTTATTTTCTGTTCAGTATTGTAACCCCACTGCTAACGGATGTCAAATGCCTTTGCATCTCCCACAATTACTCCGCTGCTCCGTCTTTGCAGCTCTCCGGTCCTTCCAGCGTGATTCTTCCAAGTCTTCCGCTTCTAAAATCCTCTACGACAAGTGCTGCTGTTTTCGGATAATCCGGCAGATTTCCTTTTAACTTGCAGCCTCTTGACTGTGCGATCCCCTCCAGAATTTCAAGGTCGCTTCCTTCTTCTTTCACCTGGTAACGATCCTCGAGAAGTCCCGGATAAGCATCTCTTAGATAGCCGATCAGCCACATGGCAAGCTCCTCAGACTGCAGAAGCTCATCCTTAATCGACCCGATTACCGCAAGCTTTAAACCGACCAGCTGGTCTTCAAACTTCGGCCAGAGGATCCCCGGCGTATCCAACAGCTCAATATTTTTATTCAGGCGAATCCACTGCTTTCCTTTCGTAACGCCCGGTTTATTTCCGGTCTTTGCGCACGCCTTTCCAGCCAGTGTATTAATAAAGGTAGATTTTCCTGCATTCGGAATTCCGACTACCATTGCACGCACCGGACGGTTCATGATTCCTCTTTTACGGTCCCGTTCGATTTTTTCTTTACACGCCTCCTGGATTGTATCCTGGATTTTTTTCATCCCGGCACCACTTCTTGCATTTACCTTTGCAGTAAAGCAGCCATTCTTTTGAAACCATGCAGCCCAGGCATCATTTTGCTTCTCATCTGCAAGATCCGACTTGTTTAAAATAATCAGACGTGCTTTATTTTTTCCAAGCTCATCAATATCCGGATTTCGGCTGGAAAACGGCACACGTGCATCAATAATTTCGATCACCAGATCGATCAGCCTGATATCTTCCAGCATCTGGCGCTTTGCCTTTGTCATGTGTCCTGGATACCACTGATAATTCATTCTTTTCCTCCATGCTTTCCGGCACAGCAAGCAATCACTGTACTAATCTTTCAAAAATCCTCTGTGCTCAGACGGCGAAAGTACAAACCATACTTTACCCTCGATATCGGAGCTTTTTACCATTCCAACATCCGCAAACCGGCTGTCCACACTGTTGTTGCGATTGTCCCCCAGCACAAAATACTCTTTTTCCCCAAGCCTCAGTTCTTCCGACGCAAGCCCCGGATTCGTAATTACAGGATAATCCTTCTGTTCCAGATACAGTTCCCCGTCAATGTAGATCATACCGTCTTTTATCTGAATCGTTTCACCCGGCAGACCAATGACGCGCTTAATACTGGAGTGACTTGTTGTACTTCCGTTTGGCTTGAATGCTACTACATCACCTCGTTTGGGTGCACTCACCTGATAAGTCAGTACGTTCAGCAGTACCGTATCTCCGCCGGAAAGTGTCACATCCATTGACTGTCCGATGTTCGTACGTGACTGTCCGAAAAAATACACCAGCACATATGCAAACAAAATCACAATCAGAATCTCGAAAGTCCACAGCAGAATCGTTTTGATCACGCTTTTCTTTTTCATCCGGCTCCTTTCCGACCGAAAAGGTCCTCATACGC
>CAKRPI010000129.1 GCA_934376945.1 uncultured Lachnospiraceae bacterium
GTGTAAAGGGGGCTGAATAATTATGTACGATGCATTTGGTATTGTGAATTCTTCTGCGAGGGATGTCTGGGTCGATGGTATGCAGGACTACCGGCCGATCGGTGCGTTTTCCTTTCTTGGACGCTATCGTGTAGTTGATTTCCCGATTTCAAATATGAGCAACAGCAATATTGACCGGATCATGGTCTTTGTCAACAACAAACCGCGTTCTCTTGTCGAGCATGTCGGCACCGGACGTCATTACAACATCAACTCCAAGAGCGGACGTCTGCATCTTCTTTTCAGCGAGAACCGCGGACGCAATGATGTGTACAATACAGATATCTCTTCCTATATTGAAAACATAGAATATATCCAGCGTCAGCACAATCCATACGTGGTCATCGCTCCGGACTATATGGTCTACACGATCGACTACTCTTCTCTGATCGAGACTCATGTGCTCTCAGGCGCTGATATCACGATGCTGTATCATTCCGTTGACAATGCAAAGGATGCTTATCTCAACTGTAAGGTACTCAACCTCAACAAGCAAAAGGGTGTCCTCTCCCTGGAGCCGAACCACGGCAATGCGAAGAACCGCAATATTTTCATGGATACATATGTGATGAAAACAGAGCTTTTCATCGAGCTCGTTTACAAAGCGAAGGAGCTCTCTTCTATGTTTACGCTGGCAGATATCGTCAACGAATCCTGCGGCGATCTTGATGTGCGTGGTGTGGCACATCGCGGATTCTTTGCTTCGATCACGGACTTCAAGAGCTATTATGACGCGAATATGTCTCTGATCGATTACAAATCTGCTCAGAACCTCTTCCATGAGGACTGGCCGATCTATACACGTACGAATGATTCCTGTCCGACGCATTATTATGATACGGCAGATGTCCGCAATTCGATCATCTCCAACGGCTGCATGATCGAGGGTACGATCGAGAATTCTATCATCGGCCGCGGCTGCGTGATCAAAAAGGGCGCTGTCATCCGCAACAGCATCGTGCTTGGCGGCTGTGTGATCGGTGAGAATGTTCATGTGGAAAATCATGTTGTGGACAAGCAGGCAAAGATCATTCGCGCAAAGGAAGTCGTAGCACCGAATGGAAATCCTGGATATGTAAAGAGAAGCGATACGCTGTAAGCAATCGCCAAAGCGGCCTGCGATGGTCCGCTTTACAAAATGAAGCATAGTGGATGCGTTGTGGAATCTGCTATGCGGATAATAGTTATGTGTGGAATCTTTTTTAGTGTGAGTTATATGAAAAAGCGACCGTTGCAATTTGTTTGCTGCGGCCGCTTTTCTTTTTTGGAAATTTCTGCTAGAATCCGTATTGTATGATACCAGTACATCATGATCGATGATACCGGGGCTCCAATCGAAGTATAAAAATAGCACGGATGCGTAAAGCGGACATTCACGATACGCAGATAGTGATCAGGATTGCCGGAGTGCAGCGCACGAAACAATCCGCAGGTATCATAAGAGATTATTTACACGGAAGGATAAATTTTATGGCTCTCACTGCTTTTCTTCACGGAAAAATTTATACGATGCAGGCAAAGGAGGCAGATCTTGCTCCTTTTGCTTTATTAAAAGACGTTTCGGACATTGTGATGGTGGAAGCGATTCTGGTTGACGGTGACCGGATCACTGCCGTCGGTAGTGACGCGGAAATCCTTGCGCAGGCACAAAATCTTGCGCAGAATCGGGATGTGACCACTGTCGACCTGGAAGGGCGCTGCGTGCTTCCTGCTTTTAATGACAGTCATTGTCATCTCATGGCTACCGGACTGAATCAGATCCGTTTGGATCTGCGCGGTGTGCGCTCCTGTGAGGAGATTGTGGAACGCGGGCGGGCGTATCTTGCTTCTGCTGCCCTCTCTGCGGATGACTGGATCGTCGGATATGGCTTTGACCAGAATCTGTTTGAGGACAAACGGCTGCCGGATCGTTTGACTGCGGAAGCGATTTCGTCTGACCGCCCGGTCTTTCTGGACCGTGTGTGCGGCCACGTCGGTGCAGTCAATCAGGCTGCGCTTCAGATCGCCGGATTTGATGAGAATACCGTCATCACCGGAGGCGTACTGGCACGCGATGAAACCGGGAAATTAAATGGAATTTTAAAGGAGGCGGCGCTTGATAGGATGCGCCGCCTGATCACGGAGCCCTCTCCTGCCATGCTCGAAGCGGCGCTGCTCCATGCAATGCAGGATGCGAACCGTTTTGGACTTGCCTCGGTACAGACGGATGATCTGGAAAATGCAAATCTCGATGCCGTTCTCGCTGTTTATCACAAGCTGGAAGCGGAAGGAAAACTGACGCTCCGCATTTATGAGGAAATCCAACAGCCGCGTGTGCCTCAGCTCAGGGAGTTTCTCGCCCGAGGGCTTCGCACCAGGGATGGGGATGATTTTTTCCGCATCGGAAATATCAAGCTTCTGACGGATGGCTCGCTTGGCGCACGGACGGCCTATATGCGGCAGCCTTACGCGGATGCACCGGAGACGGCCGGTGTGGCAGTCTATACGCAGGATGCGTTAAATGAGGTGGTCGAGCTCGCTCACAGAAATGGAATGCAGGTGGCGTTTCATGCGATCGGGGATGGAGCGATCGAGCAGGTCATAAACTCTGTAGAATATGCCGGAAAAGCCGAAGCAAAGGCCCCTGGTTTTCTCTCGGATGAAAAAATATCTCACAGCGAAGCACATGCATATACTACCGCCGCTGCTTCGCACCGGCACCGCATTGTCCACTGTCAGTTCATCGGCGCAGATTTGCTTACACGGATCAAAAAATCCGGACTTTGTGCGGATATTCAGCCTCCGTTTACGGCTTCGGACTATCCGATCGTTGATGTGCGCGTCGGAAAGGAACGCTCCGGCTGGTCATACGTATGGCGGACGATGGCAGAGGCGGGAATCCCGCTTGGCGGAGGGTCTGATTCTCCGGTTGAGACGATGAATCCGATCTGGGGCATCGACTGCGCTGTGAACCGCACAGATCTTTCTCATCTGCCCTGTGGCGGCTGGCATGCTTCTTCGTGTCTGACCGTTCCGCAGGCAGTATCGCTCTACACGCGCGGCAGTGCCTACATGGAATTTTCCGAGCATCAAAAGGGCCGGATTGCAGAGGGAATGCTGGCGGATTTCATTGTGCTCTCTGAGGATATTTTTGAGGTGAAGCCGGAGCGGATCCGGGATATCCGGGTGAAGGAGACGTATGTGGGCGGACGTCAGGTGCTGAAATGATTTTTTCTCTGCACCTGAACTGTATTTATGCTATGTACTCTCGGAATCTTTTTGTGCTTGATTTTGTGAGAAGATTTTTTGTCAGGTGTGCACAAATTTCTGAGGCGTACACGGTGTGTACGTTGATGAAATTTGTGTGCGACTGGCAGAAAATCGGCCACAAAAGCAAGTGCAGGAAAGACTCCGAGAGTACATTGATATCACTCGGAGGTATTTATCATGTCACATAAGAAAAAACATACAAATGATTTCGGCCGGGATCCGATCCCGGCCCTTGTGCTGCGCGTCTCGGTGCCGTTTATGGTCGCGCAGTTTGTAAATGTCTTTTACAGCATTGCGGACCGCATTTTCATCGGAAATCTTCCGGTGAACGGACAGACTGCGCTGGCGGGCGCAGGGGTATGTGCGCCGATCGTTACGCTCCTGTCTTCTTTTGCCACTTTGATTGGAATCGGCGGCTCAATTCTGTTTTCGATGCGGCTCGGGCAGAAAAACCACTCGCAGGCAGAGCAGATTCTCGGAAGCTGTTTTTCTCTTCTGATGGGATTTTCGGCGGCGCTTACGATTCTATTTCTGCTTCTGAAAAGCCGGCTTTTGTGGTGGTTCGGCGCAAGTGCGGAGACGTTTCCGTATGCAGACACGTATCTGACGATCTACACCTGCGGCACTTTTTTTGCGCTGCTCGGCGCCGGAATGAATTATTTTATCACGGCGCAGGGGTTTCCGGCACTTGGCATGGCGACCACTCTGATCGGTGCGGTACTGAACCTGATTTTGGATCCGGTCTTTTTATTTGGTCTTGATCTTGGCATCGCAGGCGCCGCGATCGCGACCGTGATCGCGCAGATCGCATCGTGTGCTTTCGTGCTTCTGATCCTGCTGCGAAAATCAATGCCTGTTTTGCTGCGCCTTCGCAGGCCTTCAAAGGCTATCGTACAAAGTGTCCTCTCATTTGGTTTCTCGCCGTTTCTGATCCTTGCCACGGATAGCATCTTATTGATCGCTTTAAATACGATGCTGCAGTACCACGGCGGTGCCAGGGGTGATATGCTGATCACCTGTGCGACGATCGCACAGAGCTATCTGATGCTGATCACCTCGCCGATGATCGGAATTACAGGCGGCAGCCAGCCGCTGATCAGCTTTAATTACGGGGCCGCCAAGCCGGAGCGGATCCACCAGACGGTACGGTGTGTACTGACACTTTGTATTTGCTTTACCGGCTTTATGTTTGTAGTTTCACGCATCGTGCCGGGTGCATTTGTCCGGATCTTTACGTCTGACGCAGAGCAGATCCGCCTTTCTTCCTGGGCGATCCGCACGTATACTCTGATGATCGTTCCGCTGGCTTTTCAGTATACGTTTGTGGACTCACTTACGGCGCTTGGGAAGCCGAAGGTCTCTCTGACGCTCTCGCTTTTCCGCAAAACGCTGTATTTCGCTTGCGCCTGCCTGCTGCCTTTTGCATTTGGCGCGACGAGCTCCTTTTATGCGGAACCGATCGCGGACGGAATCGGCGCAGTCACGGCAACAACGACGTATCTGTTGATCATGAAGATGCATCCCATAAAGGGCTTGCAAAATGGGACTTCTCTGTAACGCAAAAAAACTCCGAAGTAATTCATCTCATTACTTCGGAGTTTTTCTGTATAAAGATGCCAGGAGCAAAAGCCTGAAACCACGCTCTGGCACAGGAGTGGTTTTATGGCTTACTTCTTATGCACAAACCATCCGATTACATAGCAGATAGCTGCTACCGCCATTCCGTTGATGGATGCGATACCCCAATTCAGGACATTTGCCACAATGGCTCCGAGGATCACGCCCCCGACTGCAAACCAGTTGACATTGACCGGATTTTTCTCTTCTGCATGTTTTTCATAG
>CAKRPI010000130.1 GCA_934376945.1 uncultured Lachnospiraceae bacterium
ACATAAGTTAAATCATATCTTTGTAAGTAACCTCTAGGATCATATCCCCAAGTATTGGAATCTCCCAATATCAATGCTTTTTTCATCATACTGCTTTTCTAATTCTTTTACGTACAACCAAAAAACAAATTGTATGTGCAAATATTGTAATCACCCATGAAATAGGATAAGAAACATAGAGTGAAAATTGTGTGTGTAAAGCCTTAAATACGGTGAAGATCCATACAACACGAAAAACACAAACACCGGTTAAAGACATTAACATTGGTAAAATTGAATAGCCTACCCCACGTAAGCTTCCAACTAATGTATCCATCATTCCACATAAGCAATATGTTGCAGAAATAACACTTAATCTTTCAATACCAAACGCAATAACATGTTTGTCATTTGTATAAATCGAAAGGAGCTGTTGTCCAAAAAAGTAAGCACCTTGCCCTAAGACTAAACCAACAACAGTTACAATGCCTAAACATTCTAAAAGAATTTTATCAATACGATCAAATTTTTTTGCTCCAAAGTTTTGCGATGTAAACGATAATGATGTTTGATACACAGCATTCATAGATGTATATACAAATCCCTCAATGTTACTTGCAGCCGTATTTCCTGCCATCACAACGGAACCAAACGAATTCACGCTGGATTGAATCAAAACATTTGAAATACTAAAGATGATGCCTTGAAGTCCAGCCGGTAAGCCTACTTCCAACATTTTTAATGCCAATTCTTTATGAAAGCGCATATCCTTTAATTCAAAATGTAAAGGCCCATCCATATGTTTTAAACACAATAAAATTAAGATAGCACTTATTCCTTCTGAGATGATCGTAGCTAAAGCAACCCCAGCTACTCCCATATGAAATACAATCACAAAGAATAAGTTAAACAACACATTTATAATTCCAGAAATCAACAAAAAATAAAGTGGTCGTTTGGTATCTCCAATGGATCTTAAAATGGCAGCACCAAAATTATAGAGCATAAAAAAGGGCATGCCTACAAAATAGATACGCATATACAATGATGATAAATCGATAACATCCTCTGGTGTAGCCATCAATTCTAATAATGGCTTAGAAAAAAAGAATCCAATGAAAATCATAAGAATCCCACCTACTATTGAAATAAAAATAGCAGTGTGAACCGTTTTCGATGCATTTTCATCATCTCTAGCACCAATATACTTTCCTAATACAACATTCGCACCTACACTGATACCAATAAACAAATTAACTAAAAGATTGATTAAAGCACTCGTTGAGCCTACGGCTGCCAATGCTTCACTTCCTGTAAAACGTCCTACCACAATAATATCAGCAGCATTAAACAATAACTGTAAGCATCCTGATAGAATTAATGGAATCGCAAATATGATTAATTTTTTAAATATTGGACCATTACACATATCCACTTGATAACTACGCATACTTCTCTCCCTTAACATATGTAAGATTATAAACCTTATGCAACAATTATGAAAGAAAAAAAGAATGAATTGTAATTTTTCATTCTTTATTGAATTCTCACTTTCATTCGATCTGGATGCAAACTGTATTGAATCGCAATTTCCTTTGTGATTTTTCCTTGTTCATATAACTCAAAAATCGAATCATCCATCATTTGCATTCCATTTTGGCGATTTGAGAGCATTGTATTCTCAATCTGATGAATTTTATTTTCTCGAATCTGAGAACGAATTGCTGGATTCACATGCATTATTTCAAATACTGGAATTAGATTTCCATCTTTGTCTGGAATCAACTGTTCACTAACAACTGACTCTAAAATCATGGATAACTGCGAGCGAACTTGATCTTGATGGCCTTGAAACATATCTACAATTCGATCTATGGTATTCACTGCACCCACTGTATGCAATGTAGACAAAATCAAATGGCCTGTTTCCGCAGCTCTTAAAGCCGTTGATACAGTTTCTTCATCACGCATTTCGCCTAGCAATATGATTTCTGGGGCTTCGCGTAAAGCTGATTTCAAAGCTGTTAAATAGTTTTTCGTATCATGATATACTTCACGCTGTGAAACAATGGATTTTTTATGTGAATGTAAGAATTCGATTGGATCTTCAATAGTGATAATATGACAATTACGAGTTTCATTCATTCGATCAATCAAACATGCCAAAGTTGTACTCTTACCACTTCCTGCAGGACCACTAACTAAAATAATTCCTTTTCTGCGATTGGATAAACCTAAAACAGATTCAGGAATATGCAATTCATTGGGATTTGGTAATTCAAATTTTACTACACGCAAAACAGCCGCTTCTGAATTTCGCTGGCGATATACGTTCACACGAAAGCGTCCTACCTGCGACAAAGAAAAAGAAAAATCATCTTCCCCCTCAGATACAAAATTGTTATAAGAACAATATGGTGCAAAACCATATAATTGTTGAACAATGTCTCTTGTATCATTAGGCATCATTTTATTTTCACTCACCGCAACCAATTGCTGTCCAATCTTTAACATGCATGGACTGCCTGCAACAAAGAAAATATCCGATGCATTGTTTTGTATTGCCTTTTTTAAAATATCAACAACATCCATCTATGCCTCTCCTTTCATGATCGTTTTAAATATAACTATTTTTTCATCCTTCACTTTAACCTTTAAATATGTATTCCCTTTTATATGAACTAAAAAATCTGTATAATCCTCATTAATCAATTGATGAGCTTTAATTTCAGCTGCATAATAAGCCTTTTTATATGCATATATACGATTGGTTTGTTCATGAGTTTGATATACCTTATTCGATGTAAATAACACTAACACAGACATACAAACAATAACAAATATACTTAACATTGTTACAATACCTAATCCAATCCTTGACTGTTTCATCAATTGTTTTCCTCCTGATAATAATTGTAATCCAAAACCTTCGTATCCTTTGCATAAATACGTATTTTGTATTCATTTTGATCAATATTTGTGATTTTGATTATATACATATTCTCGTTCATTTTCTCTTTGTATACACCAATATCCGCATGTCCTTCAATCTCATTTTGAGCGATAATCATCGCATCTTGACGATATGTGTCTTTTAGTGAAATCTGCATCATTTTCGCATAAATTTCAATTAAAATAGTCGAGGCAATCAAGAAAAAGAAGAGCACAAACAATAATTCTAAAAAGAATGAAAATGGTTTTTTAGTCATGATACACCCTCACTTCTTAATTCTACTTGAAATTCAATACCGTTAATTTTACAAAAAACTGTGTTTTTTTCTTGCCATACATCAAATTCTTTGCAAGACATTAAAACTTGACCCATAGAGAAATCTGGCTGCATACCTGAAACCACACACAATTCCATTAATTTTGATTTATTTTTATACAAATATGTATCACTATGCGAATCTTGCAACTTAATAACTTTCTTATTATCTATCGCAAGAATACGAACTCCGTTTTTTTCATCATAGTTATGAATCTTATTCGTGATATATGAAACAGGTGTATACGTTTCAAAATCACTTTTTGTCCTTCTTTCCAACATCGTATAATTATCAATTTGAATATTGAGTAACATAAAGCAACAAAATGTAAATAAAAACATTAAAGAAAGGGAAAAGAAAACACCAGTATTCTTCATGACTCATTCCCCTTTCTATATACATAAATATTTGGATATACGTTGTCACCTTGCCAATCATAAGTGATAAAGTAGCCGTTTGTATCATATGTAAAGCCGTAATATTTTTTTAAATATTGAATATTTTTTGGATAACGTCCTTCCACACTATAACAACTAATCAATGCAGTATCTAAACTATTTTTAACTCGATTCGTATCTAGACTCTCTGTACTTTTATTGATATTAGAAAGACCAATTAATAGAAATATCAAAAATAAGCCATAGAACAATATATTCTTTATTCCCATAATACTACCCCAATGTTTGTAAAACATTCATCAAAGGCAGCATAATTGATATTAAAACAAAACCAACTAGCAAAGATAAGCCAGCTATCATCGTTGGTTCAAGTCGATTTAAAAAACTAGATAACATTCGTTCTAGATCATCTTTATAGTGAACCGATAAAGTTTTTAACACTTCATCTTGATGACCACTCTCATCTGCTGCCATCAATAAAGCACCATATCCTTGATTATAAACACCTTCATCAACAAGCGCTCGAGCCAAACTTTCACCTTCAAGTATACGTTGTTTTGCTTTAACAAGTTTATCTTTTAAAACAGGATGCTCAATAGAACATAATATTATATCCATTGCCTCCACTAAAGGATATCCGCTTGATACAAACAAAGAAAGAATATATGTAAATTTGGTCATTTCTGTTTGATAATTTAATTGAGTAAGTAAAGGTAATTTCGTAACCCACACTTTATTTGTCTTTTTTTGATATAAAACATATAAAATACATCCACAAACAAGAATGATGAATAGAACAAAAAATCCAATATAACTTATAATCTTAGCAGTATTCATTAAAGATAAAGACATTGACATTTGTCTTAAAATATTTTCAAATATAGGAAACACTTTAAATATTAATGCTGCAACAATCACAAACATCAATATAATCAATACAAATGGATATGTAACAGCATCTTGAATTTGGTAATTCAACTTTTTTTGGCGCTCATAATATACACTTAATTCTTTCAATACGATATCCAAATTTCCTATATTTTGTCCTACAACTATCATTTGAATCATATATTCATCAAATTCATTGGACTTTGCGAGTGCATCTGTAAAAGAAATGCCACTTTGCATCATATCTACCAACTGTTTTGCACATCGACTCACACCCGTATCAAATCCTGCTAACATCTTTAATCCTTCATCAATTTGTAAACCATTAGAGATTGCCAAAGCCAATTCACTAGTGAATATATATTTTTCATTATTCGTTAACATAAATCCCCCTCCTAATAGTGATATACTTCATCATATTTCCCCTCATAATCTGAGTTTTTCGAATCTGAAAATGTAGGATCTACAAGATTCCACTTTTCTTTTTTAAAGTAGATTTTGGGATTGATCCATCCCGTATCCTTTAAATAAATTTCAACCCAGGCATGATATTCAATATCCGTC
>CAKRPI010000131.1 GCA_934376945.1 uncultured Lachnospiraceae bacterium
CGCCTCAGAAATTTGTGCACACCTGACAAAAAATCTTCTCACAAAATCAAGCACAAAAAGATTCCGAGAGTACATCAGGTAAAAAAGGAGGCCGCTATGGCAGTAAAAATGTTTGCAGCGATCAGCATCGGATCTGTTGTGACAGAAATGAAGATTTTTGAATATACCTCCAGAAAATCCATGAAAGAAATTGACTGGGTGTCTACACGATTGAATCTGGGTCTGGATGCATATACAACAGGTCATATCCGCAGTAAAAATGTAGAAGAGCTCTGCGTGGTTCTGCGTGACTTTAAGCGTATTATGAATGGCTACCGGGTTACTCAGTATCGTGCATGCGCAACGAGTGCATTTCGTGAATCCAGGAACATGCTGATTATGCGCGATTATATTGAAAAGCAGACAGGGCTTCAAATTGATGTGCTAAGCAATTCTGAACAGCGTTTTGTGGATTATCAGTCGATTGCATCTGTAACAGAAGAGTTTGAATCGATCATTCAGAATCCGGCTGCGATCATCGATATCGGTGGAAACAGTATGCAGATTTCTTTGTTTGACAAAGATAAGCTGATTACTACGCAGAACATACGAATCGGCAGTATTACCATCCGTGAGCGTCTGACTCCGCTGGAAAAAAACAACGATCATTTTGAGCAGATGGTAAAAGAGGTGCTGGAGCATGAGCTTTCAGGATTTAACAAGCTTTATCAGAAAGACCGTCAGATTAAAAATCTGATCGTAGTAGGTGGAAATTTACTTGATATTCTGAAACCAGCTGAGAAAAGCAAAAAAAAGATCAGTGCAATGCAAAAAGGCGAATTTGAAAAAATATATGAAAAAATCAGTGGAAAAAATCCGGAGGAGATTGCAGAACTGCTTCAGATTCCACAGGATGGCTGTGACGAGCTGGCGATTTCGGTTTTATTCTGTCGCATTTTAATGGAAAATTTCGGTGTTGATACGGTATGGCTTCCAGGTTTTAATATGAGCGACGGTCTTGCCTATGAATACGGAGTGCAGAATCATTACATTCAAAACGGCCATAATTTTGAAGAGGATATCATTGCAGCGGCACGCAGTATTTCCAAACGATATAAGTGCAATCAGGCACATGTTAAAAATCTGGAAGGTATTGCGCTGACTGTATTCGATAAAATGAAAAAAATACACGGAATGGGAAACAGAGAGCGGTTGCTTTTACAAATTGCGGTAATCTTACACAACTGTGGAAAGTTTATCAGTCTGGAGGACGTTTCCGAATGTGCCTTTAATATTATTATGGCAACAGAAATCATTGGACTTTCTCATTCCGAACGCGAAATGATTGCTTATACGGTTAAGTTTAATACAAGCCCGTTCGTTTATTATGCCGAGCTGGCGGAAAAAGCGGATCTTTCCAAGGAAGAATATCTGATAATCGCTAAAATGACAGCGATTCTGCGTATTGTAAATGCCCTGGATCGTACGCATCGGCAGAAATGTAAGGAGGTAACGGTTACCTTAAAGGATCACGAGCTGCGTGTCATAGTTTCTTCACAGGAAGATCTTTCTCTGGAAATAGGTTCTTTTCGGGAAAAAGCAGAATTTTTTGAAGAGGTATTTAATGTTCACCCGGAGATCCGACAGAAAAAAGGATATTAAGAAGCGTGCAGGCAGAAAGGAGAACGTATCATGGCAATTACAGATTTTGAAAAACCGGAATATTATACGAACCGTGAGTTAAGCTGGCTGGATTTCAACGGCCGCGTACTGTATGAAGCAAGAGACAAATCAATTCCGTTTCTGGAGCGTCTGAAATTTCTGAGCATTACCTCATCCAATCTTGATGAATTCTTTATGATTCGTGTTGCGTCACTGAAGGATATGGTTCATGCAAAATACAATAAAAAGGATATTGCGGGGCTTACACCGTTACAGCAGCTGGAGCAAATCGCAAAAAAAGCACATGATTTGGTTCATTTGCAGTACTCCACTTACAATCGATCCCTGCTTCCGGTTCTGAAACAGAATAAAATAGAAGTTATCACGGAGCATGAGCAGCTGACACCTGCTCAGGCAGCGGCAGCAGACCGTTATTTTGAAGAAAATGTATATCCGGTTTTAACTCCGATGGCAATGGATTCTTCGCGTCCTTTTCCATTGATCAGGAATAAAACACTGAATATCGGAGCATTGATTTCCAGAAAGAATGAAAAAGAGCAATTGGAGTTTGCTACGGTTCAGGTACCATCGGTTCTTCCGAGAATTGTCCGTCTGCCGAACGGAGAAGATGGTCAGACGTGTGTGATTTTACTTGAAGAGATCATTGAACGAAACATCTCCCGTCTTTTTTTAAACTATGATGTGGTTTGTGCACATCCGTACAGGATTATGCGTAATGCGGATCTGTCGATCGATGAGGAGGATGCAGCTGATCTGCTCAAGGAGATTCAGAAGCAGCTGAAAAAAAGGCAGTGGGGAGAGGTTATCCGTCTTGAAATTGAAGATAAAATGGATCCAAAGCTGCTGAAGATTCTCAAACAGGAATTTGATGTGAAGGAAGATGATATTTACCGTATCAACGGACCTTTGGATCTGACATTTCTGATGAAGCTTTATGGCATGGAAGGAATGGATGAATACCGTTACAAGCCGTATCAGCCGCAGCCGGTACCGGGCATGAACGATGAGGAGGATATTTTCACGCAGATTCACCGCGGCGATATTCTGCTGCATCATCCGTATATGACATTTGATCCGGTCGTTCAATTTGTGAAGCAGGCAGCCGCTGATCCGAATGTACTGGCTATTAAACAGACACTTTATCGCGTCAGCGGTCATTCGCCTATCGTCGCAGCACTTGCTCAGGCTGCTGAAAATGGCAAACAGGTTTCTGTGCTCGTTGAGCTGAAAGCAAGATTTGACGAGGAAAACAATATTATCTGGGCAAAAATGCTGGAAAAAGCAGGCTGTCATGTGATCTATGGACTGCTGGGACTCAAAACGCACAGTAAAATCACGCTTGTTGTGCGCAGGGAGGAGGATGGCATCCGCCGTTATGTTCATCTTGGAACAGGCAATTATAATGATTCGACCGCAAAGCTGTATACAGACTGTGGTATTTTGACATGTTCCGAACCAATTGGTGAAGATGCAACTGCTGTATTCAATATGCTGTCCGGATATTCGGAACCGAAGAGCTGGAATCGATTGTCTCTGGCGCCGCTGTGGCTCCGTGATAAATTTCTGCGTCTGATCAGAAGAGAAGCGGAACATGCGCGGAATCATGAGCCGGCAAAAATTGTTGCAAAAATGAATTCTCTGTGTGATAAGGAGATTATTGCAGCATTATATGAGGCATCTGCCGCAGGAGTAGAGATCAATCTGGTGATTCGTGGTATTTGTTGTCTGAAGACCGGCATCCCGGGTGTCAGCGAGACCATCCATGTGCGTTCTATTGTCGGGAATTTTCTTGAGCATGCTCGGATTTTTTATTTCAGAAACGGTGGAAACGAGGAATTTTACATGGGCAGTGCTGACTGGATGCCACGTAATCTGGATAAACGTGTGGAGATTATGTTCCCAGTGGAAGATCCGGTGCTTCGCGAACAGGTACGTCATATTTTGCAGGTACAGCTTGAAGATAATGTAAAAGCGCATATTCTGCAGTCGTCTGGCGTGTATGAAAAAATAGACAAACGGGGAAAAGTATTGGTAAACGCACAGGAGACATTCTGCGAGGAAGCAAGAACACAGGCAAAAAAACAGACTGAGGCCGTTTCAGGCAGGGTATTTATACCGCTTGAATCAGAGGAGTAAATTGGTATAAAAGAAAGTTGGATTTTGGCAATTACGAGTCAAAGCTGGAGGATATTTTATGTATCGTGATCATACAAAAACAGTAAAAATAGGGAATCGGGTGATCGGCGGAGGTAATCCGGTACTGATCCAGTCCATGACAAATACAAAAACAGAGGACGTCAAGGCGACCGTAAATCAGATCAACCGTCTTGCGGCAGCCGGCTGTGATATTATCCGGTGCGCAGTGCCGACTATAGAAGCTGCACATGCGCTTACGGAGATCAAAAAACAAATTACGATTCCGCTCGTTGCGGATATTCATTTTGATTATCGCCTGGCGATTGCTTCCATTGAGGCAGGTGCAGATAAAATCCGGATCAATCCGGGCAATATCGGAAGCACAGAGCGGGTACGCGCGGTTGTAGATGCGGCAAGGGAGCGTCAGATTCCGATTCGTGTCGGTGTTAACAGCGGATCACTGGAAAAAGAAATCGTAGAGCGTGACCATGGTGTGACAGCAGAGGGACTTGCTGAAAGTGCGTTGCGTCAGTGTGCAGTTATCGAAGATATGGGCTACGATAATCTTGTAATCAGTATTAAGTCGTCAAATGTTATGATGTGTGCAAAAGCGCATGAAGCGCTGGTAAAAAAGACAGCTCATCCGCTGCACGTCGGAATTACGGAAGCAGGAACTCTTTATTCCGGAAATATTAAGTCTGCAGTGGGACTGGGAATAATTCTTTATCAGGGAATTGGTGATACCATCCGTGTCTCTCTTACAGGAGATCCGCTTGAAGAGGTAAAATCTGCGAAAATGATTTTGCGCACACTTGGCCTTCGAAAAGGGGGAATTGAAGTGGTATCCTGTCCGACCTGCGGACGGACTCAAATTGATCTGATCGGTCTTGCAAATCAGGTTCAGACGATGGTGGAGGATATTCCGCTTGATCTGAAGGTGGCTGTTATGGGCTGCGTTGTCAATGGCCCTGGCGAGGCAAAGGAAGCAGATATCGGAATCGCCGGCGGAAAAGGAGAGGGACTGCTGATCAAAAAAGGGGAAGTCGTTCGTAAAATGCCGGAGGATCAGCTGCTTGGTGTGCTTCGTGAAGAACTTTTGAACTGGAATCAAAAATAGGAGTCGATTTTATTGCAGAAACCATTTATGGAGGTTTTTCCGACACTTGATCTGTCGGATGAATTAAAAGGTTTTCTGGAATTTGTCCGCATAGACCGGGTCACATTAAACCGTGACCGGGATTTTATGCGGATTTTTCTGGAAAGTGAAAAACTGATCTTT
>CAKRPI010000132.1 GCA_934376945.1 uncultured Lachnospiraceae bacterium
CCGGTCAATTTCCGGAAATTAAATGGAAAAACAGTCTCTGTCACGGACGTCTACACCGACGAATATTTTCTGATCCAATATGACACCATGGAAAAGAATATGAAGGATGTGCTCTACTTCGGCGAGGATTCCGGTATCCGTATTTTGCACATTGATGCAGAGACGCTCGCGGATCCCTACGGAACCGTCTCTTTCAAATACGATGGTTACAGCCCACTGTATGATACCTCACACAACGGCCGCCGCATCCTTCGACTCGTCAATGACGACAACGGATATTTCCACGAGAGCGACACGATTGACGGCAGCACGCCTGGATTTGCATGGTATGATTCAAACGGAAAAGAAACGATCGACCCTGGAATTACGATCACGGTCGCGGCTGACGGAAAGGTAACGATTGCGGAGTAAAGAGCCATCCGTGAAAGCGAATATTGGGCTCACCGGATTTACCCAAACAAAAACGGAGAAAGGACACTTCCTAAAAAGCAGTGTCCTTTCTCCGTTTTTAGCTGTTATTTACGTTACTGTTCAGAGCCAGGCAAAACTTCATGAAACAGGCGGAAAATGCTTGCATTTTTAAGCCTGTTTTTGAAATTTTATTTGGCGGATACGCCATGCCGACGAAATGCGAAGCATTTTGGAGGTTGGCTCTGAACAGTAACGTTATTTACTATGGCAGCCACTTCAGCACATCCTGAATATGTGCATCCCAGAAATCCCAGTTGTGCACACCCGGGAATTTTTCGTAGGTCACGGTCACGCCAAGCTCACACGCTGCCTGATAGAATGCCTCGTTGGACGGATAGATGAAATCCTCCGTGCCGCAGGTCATATAAAGCTTTGGAAGCGTGACACCTGCTTCTGCCTGCTCCTTTAAGAGCTCCTTCAGGTCATCCCTCGTACCCGCCACATGAACACAATCCTTATAGACCGCAGCCTTATAATTGGCCGGCATTTTCTGTGCATGTGCTTCGGTGCTTGTAAGAAGAGCCGGCATATCCATAGCACCGGAAAGTGCTGCTACATAGCCAAAGGTTTCCGGGTACTCAAGGCCAATGCGGTACGCACCGTAGCCCCCCATCGAAAGCCCTGCAATATACGTATCCTCTCTTGCTTCACTGACCGGAAACATTTTTGTCATAAATGCCGGAAGCTCCTCTCCTACATACGTCTGGTACGCTTCACCGTGTGCCATATTAATATAGGAAGAATTCTCCGCAGACGGCATTACCACCGCGATCTGCTTATCCTGCGCGTAGCGCTCGATTCCGGTGCGAAGGCTCCAGTCCAGGCAGTCACCGTAACTGCCGTGCAGCAAATAGAGCACCGGATATTTTTTATCTTTGTCATAGTAATGGATTTCACGATCCTCCAGAAAATCGTCCGCACTCATGGAAGGAAGAAAAACGATCACATGCGCATTCTTTTTCAGGCTCGGTGAATAAAAACTGCAGTCGATATGTGCCATTTATTTTCCCTCCCTTTCTGCTTCTACCGAATCATCTGCCAGCGGCATCCAGTCAAGCACCCGCTGAATATGCGTATCCCAGTAATCCCAGTCATGAATGCCCGGATGCTCCTCATACGTCACGTCCACGCCTGCCTCCAGAAGCTTTTTATGTGCAGCTATATTCAGCTGATAAATAAAATCCTCCGTTCCGCAGGTCTGGAATACTTTCGGAAGTTCTTTGCCAAGCGCCTTCTGCTTTTTCGCCAGTGCAAAGAGATCGGCATCACTTCCCTCTATCTGGTCTGCATGCTCAAAAATAGAATTCCACAAAAACGGTCCGTCAATTGATCCGTCATCAATCTGTGCCTTGCAGCCAACGATATCGATCGCACCGGAAAGGGATGCGCACGCCGCATACTGCTCCGGCTTCGTAAATGCCAGCCGTACTGCGCCGTAGCCACCCATCGAAAGTCCTGCCACAAACGTATCCTCTCTTCTTCCGCTGATCGGGAAGATCGCTTTCACAAACTGCGGAAGCTCCTCGGTCAGATACGTCAGATAATCACTTCCCCGGAACATATTCTGGTAAAAGCTGTTGGAGGCTGACGGCATTACGACCGCCAGCTTATGGTTCTGCGCATACTTCTCAATGCTTGTCAGACGCATCCAGTCCGTATAATCTCCGTAAGCGCCGTGCAGCAAATACAGCACCTGGTACTTGCGGTTTTTCTGAAAATATTCAGATTTTTTCTTGTTTAAGACCTCATCCGAATTCGGGGTCGGGATGAACACATCGATGTCCGTGTTGAAGCCGAGCGTCGGAGAGAAAAAGTTCACCTGAAAAAATGCCATCTTTCTACCTCACAATTGCCTTTTTTATAAATACTATAAATACTTTTATAAATGCTTTCTGTTTCCTAGTTCTTTCTTAGTTTGCCTTATTTTTCTTGAGATTTTTGATATAGTCTACGTAAACAGCGACCAGAATTACGATACCCTTCAGAATGATCTGCCAGTAGGAATCGATCCGCATCAGGTTCAGACCGTTGTTCAGAAGACCGATGATCAGCGCACCGATCAGAGTGCCGCCTACAAATCCGTAGCCACCTGCCATGGAAGCTCCGCCAAGCACGCACGCTGCGATCGCATCCATCTCTGCTCCGTCTCCTGCCAGTGGGTTTCCGGAGTAGCTTCTTGCACACAGTACCATACCTGCAAGTGCACCCATCACGCCACTGAAAATATAAACAAACATACGTGTTTTCTTTACATTGATACCACTGAATTTTGCTGCCTTTTCATTTCCTCCGACTGCATAGATATGACGGCCGAGGCTTGTCTTATTTAATACAATAAATACGATCACAAATACAATCAGCAGATAAACAACCGGAAGCGGAAGGAATCCGAATGCATAGCCGGTTCCAAGGTTGATAAATGAGCGGTTGTCAACACGGACGGTTGTACCGCCGGTATAAACGTAGGTAGCACCTCTGAGGATCTGCATCATGGAATACGTTACGATGAACGGCGGAAGTGTTGTGTTCGTGATGATCACTCCGGTGATCGTTCCGTACAGGCCGCCCAGTACCAGACAGATGAGGATGGTAAGCGGAATCGGTACACCCATGTTTAAAAGCGTTCCGGCCGTAACACCGGTCACTGCAACGATCGAACCAACGGAAAGATCGATGCCGCCGGCAATCAGAATCATCGTCATTGCACAGGCCAGATACATATTGGAAGAAATCTGGCGAAGCACGTTCATAATGTTGTCCTGTGTCAGAAAACGGTCTGAACGGAATGAAATTACCACACACAGTGCGACAAGACCGATCAGAATACCTGCATTTCGTTTGAAATAGCTTTTGATACTTGTCAGAAATTTATTTGCTGTCATTGTTTGTATACTCCTTTCGGTCCCTAGATATTTACGGCATACTGCATGATCCGCTCCTGCGTTGCTTCCTCTTTACTCAGCTCGCCGGAAATTCTTCCGCTCCGCATTACGATCACCCGGTCACTCATATTCAAAATCTCCGGAAGTTCGGATGAAACCATGATGATTGACACACCACGCTTCGCAAGGTCATTCATAATCGTATAAATTTCGCTCTTGGAGCCCACGTCAATACCTCTTGTCGGCTCATCCAGAATCAGCACCTTCGGTTTTGATGCCAGCCAGCTTCCGATGACTACCTTCTGCTGATTTCCTCCTGACAGGGATCCGATCGCAGTCTCCGGTCCCGGAGCTTTTACGGATAAGCCTTTAAAGTACTGATCCACAATTTCCCGCTCCTTTGCAGAATCTACGTGTATGCCCCTGATAAATTCTTTCAGCACCTTCAGTGTCATGTTAAAGGAAATCGCCATGCTCGGGAAAATTCCTTCATTTTTACGGTCCTCCGGTACAAGACCGATGCCTGCGTTTAAAATATCCTCCGCACATTTTCCAGCCAGCTCCTGACCTTCCAGCTTTACAGAGCCTGAAGTCACTTTATCCAGTCCGAAAATTGCCCGCATCGTCTCGCTCCGTCCGGCTCCTACCAGGCCTGCAAAACCGAGGATCTCTCCCTTTTTCAGGGTGAAGCTGACATTCTCTACAAACTCATTCGTGAGATTTTTCACCTCAAGAACCGTTTCTTTGCACTCATTAAACGTTCTTGTATAATAATTGTCCAGCTTACGGCCTACCATCAGTGCAACCAGCTCGTCGTTGCTCGTGGTCGCCACCTCTTTTGTCGCAATGTATTCCCCGTCTCGCATGACCGTCACACGGTCCGCGATCTCCTGCAGCTCGCTCATGCGATGCGAGATGTAAATAATACCGATGCCCTTCGCCGTCAGCTTACGGATATTTGCAAACAGCGCCTCCACTTCCTTATCGGAAAGGGAACTCGTTGGCTCGTCCATAACGATAATATTCGAATTAAAGGAAACTGCTTTGACGATTTCCACCATCTGCTGCTGCGCAATGTTCAGATCCGCGATTATTGCATCCGGAGAAAGCGAAAGCCCGAACTCATCGAGTGCTTTCTGTGTCTCTGCCCGCATTGCCGCACGATCCACAAAACCGCTCTTTTTCTTCAGCTCTCTTCCGAGAAAAATGTTTTCTGTGACCGAAAGATACGGCACCAGAACCAGTTCCTGATGAATAATGGATACGCCGGCCGCTCTGGCCTGCTCTACGTTTTTGATTTCTACCGGTTTTCCGTTGATGGCAAGCTCTCCCTCATCCTTCTCATAGATGCCGCCGAGAACCTTGATCAATGTCGATTTACCTGCACCGTTCTCCCCCAGCAGAGCGTGTACCTCTCCTGCTTTCAGCTGAAGAGAAACACCCTTGAGCGCATGCACACCCGGAAAACGCTTATGAATATTTTTCATTTCCAGCAAATACTGCTCAGCCAAAGTATCATCTCCTATCTTTCTCACTTATTTTGTAACTGTTCAGAGCCAAGCAAAATTTCATAAAACAGGCGGAAAATGCTTGCATTTTTAAGCCTGTTTTTGAA
>CAKRPI010000133.1 GCA_934376945.1 uncultured Lachnospiraceae bacterium
TCGGAACGATTACACTGGCAGACGAATTCTTAAGACGAAATCAGATCATGACAGAGAAATAAACAGCAAAGAAAACGCAGAAATGTAAAGCAACAAAGCTGCAAAAAGATGGAATAACAGAACTGCAGAGCAACAAAGCAGCAGAAAAAATGGAATAACAGAACTGCAGAGCAACAAAGCTGCAGAAAAGACGGAAAAAAAGCCGCGGCAGGGTATCTCCTGCTGCGGCTTTTTTCGGAAAATTCATTTTGTGAAAATAAGAAATCCACGCTTCAAGTGCGCAGAGCAATAAGCGGTAGATGGAATGCTTACATGTCCGCTTTACCATCACACGCGGATCCAGACGCTCATTTCATTTTCACCGCGGTTTGCCCACGTATAATATGGAATAAAGTGAAGCGTAACCGGAGATTTTTCCGCAGCCTGGACCGGGCGGTAAAGACGCTGCGGCGCTTCTTTTTCTTTGTCTTCCTTAAAGCCCTGCATGAGGATCTCTTTGACCGGTTCGCCGCATACGGTGAAATCGCGCACCTGCGCAGGTGCATTCCAGTCCAGGGTGAGCAGGTGCAGATCGCAGCCGTTGTCTGCTTCTTCCAGGCAGTAGGTGATCGGTCCGCGGGTAACGGCAGCGCGTCCGATGTCCTCACGTACATTCGGATTTGCATTCCATACCTGAATTTCCATCGGAAAATCGAGTGTCAGCGTTTCGTTGGCATCCCACTTGCGTGTGATATAGAGGTAGCCGTTTTTGATCGTATATTCCGATGCATCGATTCCGGTGATGCAGTCAGAGCCGGAGATCGGGTTATGTGCGGAGCCGGACAGAGCTGCCTGATAGGAAGTGCACCAGCCGGGAATACGGAACGCGAGAGTAAACGGTGTATCTGCGCTGTCGGCCTGGATCGAAACTTTTCCGTCCCATGGGAAATTGGAAGTCATATGTATGGAGACTTCTTTTCCATTTACCGTTTTTTTGATGTCGCTTCCGATGTAAAGGTGAACGAAGAGGGTATCATCCTTTTCGGTAAAGGCATAGGAGCTGACGGAACTTAACGTGCGGGCAAGATTCGGCGGGCAGCATGCACAGCCAAACCATTTCTGGCGAACCGGCTTTACGTGGAATTTGCGTTCATCTTTGTGGCAGGCTTCCGGAAGTACCTCAAGCGGATTTACATAGAAAAAGCTCTTGCCGTCCAGTGCCATACCGGCGAGCACAGTGTTGTAAAGCGCCTGCTCCATCACATCTGCGTACTGCACATCCGGACAGATTTCCAGCATCCGGCGTGCAAAGAATACAAGACCGATCGAGGCGCAGGTCTCCGCATAGGCGGTGTCATTCGGGAGATCATAATTAAAGGAAAAGGCTTCGCCTATGTGCGTTCCGCCGATACCGCCGGTGATATAGAGCTTTTTCTGAACCATATTGTCCCAGAGGCGTTTGCAGGCCTCAAAGAGCGTATCATCCTCAGTCAGTCTGGCAATATCAGCCATTCCGGAATAAAGATAGACGGCACGGACTGCGTGGCCGACGGCTTCATCCTGTTCCCGGACCGGAAGGTGAGCCTGATTATAGGCGTAACGGAGACCGTTCGGATTCTTTTTGACTTCTTCCGGATGCTCTTTGTCGAAGTAGTACGGCTGTTTTCCGCGCTCATCGATAAAGTATTTTGCAAGGTCTAAATATTTGGAATCCTGAGTCGTTTCATAAAGACGAACCAGTGCCATTTCTGCGATTTCATGGCCCGGATAGCCTTTGCATTTTCCCTCCTCCGGTCCGAAATAATCTGCGACGTAATCAGCGTAGCGGGAAGCTGCCTTGAGTAGCTTGTCTTTTCCGGTTGCCTGATAGTAGGCAACGGCGCCTTCAAGCAGATGACCGAGACAGTAGAGCTCATGATGATCGCGGAGATTCGTAAAAATGCGGTCTTTTCCATTCAGGATGTAATACGTATCAAGGTATCCATCCTCCTGCTGGGCTGCGCAGACGATGTCGATCGCGCCATCGGCGATGGATTCGAGCTGCGGATCCGGATGCTGGGTCAAAGAGTATCCGACGGCTTCGATCCATTTGTAGAAATCACTGTCCTGGAAAACGAAGCCATAAAACTTGTCATCGAGATGCTTCGGATCCTCCGGAAGCGCCTCAAAGCCACGGAAGGTGTAGACTGGCTCTTCAAATGCGGTTCCAAGCTCCTTTTTCTCTTTATTAAGCTTTCCGGCGGCCTTAAAGTTGTGCATGCAGAAGCTAGGAGCAGCCCCTTCCACCTGATCATTTAAAGCAGCCCACTGATACGGGATAACCTCTGTACGGACAAGCTCCATCTCTTTCTTCCAGAATGTGTCTGTAATCTGTACATTGCGAAGAGAGAGAGGAGAAGAAAAATTATTTTTATTCATTGCAAATCCTCCATCAAAAATTAGGTTAAGTCGAACAAATATGAACAGCCCTACTGTACCATACATTACAGAAACCGACCATTGCCAATGTGGAAAAAAACATGTACAATATGGAATGACAGGAGGGATTGAGAAGATCCGCCCTGATGAAGGAGAATGGTATGCTGTATCTGGAAAAAATGGCAGAACGCCATATTACAAGTGCGAACTATATCACATCCGTCAATGGAATGGTTCATCCGGACCGTGTATTGCCGGAGCATGATTTTCTGTATATGCTGGATGGAACGTGGGAGGTTTTTGAGGATGGAAAAAAATATGAAATGGAAAGTGACGATCTTCTGATCCTTTCCGGTGGGCGCCACCATTATGGAGAGAAACTGTGTAATCCGGGAAACCGGCATATGTATTTTCATGTGATGCCGACAAAACGTGAGCAGAGGTGGAGCTGCGTACAGGAGAAAAGAAAAGCGCCGGATAAGGATCAGACCTGTCGGGAGGAAGATTTGAGAATCATGTGTGCGACGCTTCTTCATTGCAGACGCAGGCCGCAGATCCGGCGGTACTTTCAGGAACTGATTTCCGAATATTGGTCGCAGGATCCGATGCGGACGGAGCGTCTCAATATTTTTTTCCAGCTGATTTTGTGTGAACTGCTTTTGCTGCAGTCAGAAAAAGCGGAGGATGGAAAGCCGGAAACGATGCTGGAGGAAGCAAGAGGGCAGATCCAGTCCAATCCGCAGATTTTTTACAGTCCGAAGGAGATGGCGGACCATTTTTTTGTGTGCCCCAGGACCTTGAATAATTATTTTCAAAAGGCGTGCGGAAAGACCTTTTCCATGTATCAGATGGACCTGAAGCTTGAAATGGTGAAGGAATTTCTGATTCATCAGCCGCAGGCAAAGCTGCATGAAGCCGCGGTAAACTTTGGATTTTATGATGAATTTCATTTGAGTAAGGCTTTTCGGAAAAAATACGGACAGCCACCATCGAAATACCGCAGCCGGATCCGGTAAGGAGTATCTGTCGAAGCTGTTATACATGGAAAAATGAGAAGGGAAAAGAAAAACGTATGGAGTATTCGGATCTGATGATTTTTATTATGGAAATGCTTGGAACGGTAGCGTTTGCGTCGTCCGGAGCGATGCTTGGAATTGAACGGAAAATGGATATTTTCGGAGTAAATGTACTGGGAGTGACAACGGCTGTCGGAGGAGGAATCATCCGCGATCTGATTCTTGGAATCAATCCTCCGGTGACGTTTCTGCATGCAGTTTATGCGCTTGCGGCTGTAATCACGTCAACGCTGCTGTTTCTGGCTGTTTATATCAGAAATCAGCTGTTTTCCGGCAATATTGCGAGATGGTATGACCGTATCATGCTTCTGTGCGATACGATCGGGCTTGGCATTTTTACAGTAGTCGGTTCGTATGCGGCAGTTGCGGCAGGATATCAGGACAACTACTTTCTGGTGGTTTTTGTCGGAGTGATCACCGGAGTCGGCGGCGGCGTTATCCGCGATATGATGGCAGGAACAATGCCGTATATTTTTGTGAAGCATGTTTATGCAGTAGCATCGATCGCAGGAGGTATTGTGTTTATTGTGCTGTATTCGTATACCGGGCGGATTGTTGGGATGATGATCGGAGCAGGAGTTGTGTGTTCGATTCGGTTTCTGGCTGCTTATTACCGCTGGAACCTGCCGCGTATTCATTGACAGTGGTTACTGCTCCATCTGTCGCCCCATAAATCCGGCTGCGCACCTTGCAAGGGTCTGTTCGGTCGTTCCCATGGAATGGCTGCTGTCACGGCTGCGCAGGATGACAGATCCGATGACATCGCCCTCACAGAGAATGGGGCTGATGACCTGGGGATAATTGTCCCCAGAATCATCCCGGGTGATTTTAATGTGCGTTCCGGATGGCGGATTAAGAAGTACATGTTCGCGCTCATTCATGATTGCTTCGAGCGCACCGGTCACAGGAGAGCCAACGAGATCGCGTTTCATGCCGCCTGCTGCGGCGATGACCTGATCGCGGTCGGTAATGCAGACACTGTGACCGGAGGAAGAGGAGAGCGCTTCTGCGTACTCCTTCGCAAATGAACCAAGCTCGCCGATCGGCGAGTATTTTTTTAAAATAATTTCTCCCTCCCGGTCAGTGAAAATTTCAAGCGGGTCGCTCTCGCGGATGCGTAGTGTTCTGCGGATTTCCTTTGGAATAACAACCCGGCCGAGGTCATCAATTCTTCGTACGATTCCTGTTGCTTTCATATTTGATTCGTCCTCCAATGTTCAGAATAATTCATAAGCAGGTAATTCCTGACGCCTGTAGTTAGTATGTGGAAAAAGAGGAGAATTATTCTTTGGGACGGAAATCTGTTATACCGTTTTGGCAGTTTGAAAATCCCGGATCATACGTACTGCAGTTTCATTGATCTGCGGAGGAATCGCTGCCGGACGGGCAAGAAAATAGCCTTGCAGATAATCAACGCCAAGCTCCAGTACTTTGGAAAGCTCCTCCGGTGTTTCCAGACCTTCTGCTATAATACGCATGTTTCT
>CAKRPI010000134.1 GCA_934376945.1 uncultured Lachnospiraceae bacterium
CTTCCTTCCGGTATTTCACACAAAAGCATTTCTTCCAGACACATCGCCTGTCCGCACAGCTGCAAAGCATCCGCGTCGTGTTCTTTCGGAGAACCGTGCTTATATTCTACCGGATACGGAATCCACTTGTCAGCCTGCCCCACGATGGGCACGCCTTCCTCCGAGCGATGAAACTCCACCACATCGCATACGCCCGTCACATTCAATCGTTCGGATGTGACGCGCAGACCGCGGGCAATCAGCAAATCACCCCGCCGCTCAAACTGCGTTTCATCATGCGCCCGTTGATGCAAAACGCTTCCTTCCGCTGTCCGCAAATTCTCCTGCCACTGCTGCTCGATAAAAATCAATGCCCATTGACGCCTGCAAAACGCAAAATGCTGCAAACCGGACAGCGTGAGTTTTTCCCGCTTCTCCATATTCGGCCTTTCCTTTCTTCCAATTTTTATACAGTTATATTATACAATATATGGATGATATCACCAATACTTTGTTACCAAATCTGATAGGTTTTAAGTTCAATTCTTCTCTGACAACATAAACCATAACAAAAAGCGGGTTAAGCCCACCTAAACCCGCCTTTACTTTCGCCCCAGTCTGCAATAACATGGAATTTCTGCTCATGCGGGTGATTTTCCGCAGTTTAACACTGTTTAAGCGCGCCTTCATCAATTCAAGGAAGATTGCGCTTATTTTTTAATGCCAGAAGAAAGTGCCTGACATCAAGGGACTCACAAGCGGTTATTCTCTCTTAGCAGCTTATATTCTGCCGGAACAGCAGACAAATCTGCGCACAAATCCTGATGATGCCGAAAATCTTCTTATCATGTTCAAGATGTTTGACAAACCTACAGATTCGTGGAAATTAAAAAAAGCTCCCAACAGCAGCTCTGCCATTGGAAGCTCAAATTCGGTTATTCCCTTATCTTATGAATTTTTCAACGCCTGCAAGTATCTGCTCAACGCATCCTTCCAATCCGGAAGGGGCTTAAAGCCATTTTGAATCAGCTTGCTCTTATCCAGCCGGCTGTTGAAGGGGCGCGCCGCTTTAGATACGCCGTACTCGGCTGTCGTTACCGGAACCACCGTCACATCCATGCCCGCCTGATGGAAGATTTCGCAGGCAAACTCATACCAGCTGATATATCCGCCCTCATTGGTCGCGTGATAATAACCGTATTTCTCGGTTTCAATCATATCTGCCAGCAGGCGCGCCAAATCAAGCGTATACGTCGGTGTGCCGATTTGATCGCAAACCACCGACAGCGTATCATGCTTTTCTCCCATATTCAGCATGGTTCGGATAAAGTTTTTACCATTCAAGCCAAAGCCCCACGCAATACGGATGATAAAATACTTTTCAAGCGTTTCCGATACTGCCCACTCTCCCTCCAGCTTCGTCTGACCGTAAACGTTCAAGGGATTGTATTCCTTGCAGTCCGGCTGCCACGGCTTTTCACCGCGCCCGCTGAAAACATAATCCGTACTGATATAGACCATTTTCGCGTCTAAGGTTTTACATGCGCATGCAATGTGTCGGGTTCCCTCCGCATTGATGGCGCGGACTTTGGATGCGTTTGCCGGTTCCTCCGCAGCGTCCACATCCGTCCACGCCGCACAGTGAATGACAACATCCGGCTTCACTTCATTCAGAACGCGGGAAACCTCTGCATGGTTTGTAATATCCATCGGGATATACGGCATTCCGCATACCGGACTCCCATCATGAATACCGCTGTATATCGGCGCAATATCGCTCCCGATGCCGGAAATTCCCCGCGCAGCCAGTTCATTCATCACATCGTGCCCAAGTTGTCCCCCAACACCGGTCACAAATACTTTCACATGCTCACCTATTTCCATACATTTTCTCGTAATAGTTCTGATACTCGCCGGAAATGATGGTCTTCCACCAATCCTGGTTGTCCAGATACCACTGAATGGTCTTCTTAATGCCATCCGCAAACTTCGTTTCCGGCAGCCAGCCCAGCTCGTTGTGAATCTTCGTCGGGTCGATGGCGTAGCGCAGGTCATGACCCTTGCGGTCGCCAACATAGGTAATCAGGCTTTCCGGCTTGCCAAGCTCCTTGCAGATAATCTTCACAATGTCGATATTCTTCATTTCGTTATGACCGCCGACATTGTAAACCTCGCCCACACGTCCATTGTGGATGATGAGGTCGATTGCGCGGCAATGATCCTCGACATACAGCCAGTCGCGGACATTCTCGCCCGTGCCGTAAACCGGCAGAGGCTTATCCGCCAGCGCATTGGCAATCATCAGCGGAATCAGCTTTTCCGGGAAGTGATACGGACCATAGTTATTGGAGCAGCGGGAAATCGTTACCGGCAGACCATACGTGCGATGATACGCCAGAACGAGCAGATCCGCGCCTGCCTTGGAGGAAGAATACGGGCTGGAGGTATGAATCGGCGTTTCTTCGGTAAAAAACAGGTCGGGGCGGTCAAGCGGCAAATCGCCGTACACCTCGTCCGTAGAAACCTGATGATAACGCTTGATGCCATACTTGCGGCAGGCGTCCATCAGGGTCGCGGTGCCGATGATATTCGTCTGAAGGAAAATGCCCGGATCCTCAATCGAGCGATCCACATGGCTTTCCGCAGCAAAATTGACGACGATATCCGGATGCTCCTCTTCAAAGAGCTTGTTGACCGCCTCACGGTCACAGATATCCGCCTTCACAAAGCGGAAATTCGGATTATCCATCACCGGCGCAAGCGTGGAAAGATTGCCCGCGTAAGTCAGCTTATCCAGACAGATAATTCGATCATCCGGATACTTATTCAGCATATGAAAAATGAAGTTCGAGCCGATAAAGCCGGCGCCGCCCGTTACGATAATCGTCATATCGTTTAGTCCTCTCATTCTCTTTCTGTTCTTCAGATTATTCCAAAAAATCCAATATTTTTCCGCAGGATTTCAAATGAACCGTTATTCTCCAGAAATAAATTCTCTTTCACGTTTCATTTTCCTGCTCATCCGCTTCCGGTTTTTTCAGAGCCTATCGACTTTAGATTTCGCCGTACACAAAATTGCAGTCGCTGTCCTTGAGCATGGGAGAAGTCGTATCCTTCTGGGAAAGCAGATGCTCCGTGACCTCGCCCCACTCTACGCCGATATCCGGATCATTGAAGCGAATTCCGCGGTCACATTCCTTGCTGTACAGGTTATCGACCTTATAGCAGAACTCGACGTCGTCCGTCAGTGTCTTGAAGCCATGGCCAAAGCCGCGCGGAATAAAGAGCATCCGTTTGTTCTCCGCACTCAACTCCACCGCAACCCACTGCTTATAGGTCGGGCTGCCCTTGCGCAGGTCAACAGCGACATCCATCACCGCGCCGCGCGTCACGCGAACCATCTTCGCCTGTGCATACGGCGCATTCTGGAAATGAATGCCGCGGAGAATACCCTTCTGCGCCGAATAGGACTGATTATCCTGCACGAACTCCGCCGTGATTCCGATATCCTCAAACGCCTTTTTGTTGTAGGTCTCCATGAAATATCCGCGCTGATCGCCGAAAACCTGCGGCTCAACGATATATACGCCCGGGAGCTTCGTATCAATTCTCTTCATCATATCAGTAACGCACCTTTCCTTCCGCTACCGCCTTCAAATGCTGACCGTAGGGGCTCTTTCCATAGCGTTCGGCAGATTCCAGCAGCTTCTCTTTGGAAATCCATTCGTTCTTGTAAGCGATTTCTTCCGGCGCACTGATCTTGATGCTCTGACGCTTTTCAATCATGCGGACAAAATCCGCCGCGTCTACAAGGCTGTCCATCGTGCCCGTATCCAGCCACGCGAAGCCTCTGCCAAGCAGCTGAACATCCAGAATGCCCTGCTTCAGATACATGTCGTTCAGTGTGGTAATCTCAAGTTCTCCGCGTGCAGACGGCTTGACCGCCTTTGCCATCGCGGAAACGCCCTTCGGATAGAAATACAGACCCGTGACCGCATAATTGCTCTTAGGCTCCTTGGGCTTTTCTTCGACGGAAATAACATGTCCGTCGGCATCGAACTCGACAACGCCGAATCGTTCCGGATCATTGACATAATACCCGAATACCGTTGCGCGCTCGTTTTTCTCTGCGTTTTCGACCGACTCACGAAGGATTCTGCCGAAGCCGTTGCCATAGAAGATATTGTCGCCCAGAACCATGGCGCATGCGTCATCGCCGATAAACTCCTCGCCGAGCAGGAACGCCTGTGCCAGACCATCCGGACTGGGCTGAACCTTATACGAAAGATTGACGCCAAACTGACTGCCGTTTCCAAGCAGATGCTCAAAGCGCGGCGTGTCCTCCGGCGTGGAAATGATGAGAATATCGCGGATGCCCGCAAGCATCAGCGTCGAAAGCGGATAATAAATCATCGGCTTGTCATAAACCGGCAGAAGCTGCTTGCTCGTAACCATCGTCAGCGGGTACAGCCGCGTGCCGGCGCCGCCGGCGAGAATAATTCCCTTCATTTTGAACAACTCCTTTTACTTCAAATTCGCATTCTGCATGATTGTCCGAATCTTTGCCGCATCTCCCCACTCGCCGGGGCTGTCATAGGCCCGATCCGGATAAGCGCCATACTGGAGCTCGATGTCGTAATGGTGTTCCTTAATATACCTTTCAACGCGCTGAGCGAGCGTCATCGGCTCGCCCGTGCAGACGTTGATAATGCCGTCTATTTCATTCTGCACGCTGGCTGCCGCAATCATCTTTGCCAGCTCATCCACGTCTATGAAATCATACTTGTTCTTTCCGCTCGTAAACGGGAACTGCTTCTTGCCCTCTGCCGCTGCGCGGGCAATCTTCGAGAAGATACTGTTGCCTCTCAAATCATCGCCGGTAATGTAGTACGCGCGAAGCCAGCGCAGGCTGCACGGGCTGTCCTTCGCCGTCAGCATCAGGCTCTGGCGCATGGCGTTTTTTGCAAT
>CAKRPI010000135.1 GCA_934376945.1 uncultured Lachnospiraceae bacterium
TCTTTTTTTGAAATGGTTTCAGGAGGCCTTTTCGGGTCCTTCATGAAAAAAAGGTGCAGCATACCGATGCTGACACCTTTGCCTTCACTTATTCTAGCACAAATACAATTCGGCTGTCAATGAAATTTGGCGTTGTAAAGCGGTGAAAGATTAGCAGTTCAGAGTCGAGCAGAAAGGGAAAGCGGAGAGGCAGCTGACTCTGGCACAAACATTGTTGGAGTGAAGACAGGTGAGAGTTACGATTTTTTTCATGGGGGGTTCTCTTTTCAAAGGTGAGAGCTGCAATTTATATATTTACGAATGCTCAGGAAAATCCTGCTGACAGCTGCCCGGGCATATCTGCTGTCCATAAGGTGCGCAGTCAGTCCCGTCCTCCTCACATTCTTCCCACACAGGCATGGGCATGCCGGTCTGCAGTGACTGGCGGATCGCCCGGTAATGTGCGATCTTATGATGCACGTGCCGGGAATCTTTTTGGAGCTGCGTGAGCTTTTCATTGACCTGCATCTCTTGTTCTTCCAACAGCGCGATAATATCATCGATGTGCGCGGCCTCATCCGTTTCGAATTCGAACAGCTTTTTGAGCTGCGCGAGTGTCATGCCGGTTCGCTTGAAGCAGTTGATGCAGTGCAGCCGGTCGATGTGTTCCTGGGTGTAGATTCGCTGTCCGGAAGCGGATTTCTGAACATTTGTAAGAAGCCCCTCTTCTTCATAATAGCGGAGGGTGGAGAGGGGAAGCGAAAAAAGACGGGATATTTCACGGATTGTATAAGTCTGCATAAAGGACACCTCCAGAGTGAAAGCAGATATTCGCAAGCTTATCAGGGGTGGCTTGTAGCACTCCTGATACAAGCCACCCCACTCACTGCTTATTGCTTCTTGCGATCAAGAAGGAGACTTGTTTGATTCGGTTAAAAAATAATAGGCTGTAAAGCCAAAAGTACTGGAAAATTATCTTGACTTCAAGTATACTTGAAGTGATATGGTTTTGTAAAGTAAAGTATAGAACAGTATTTCAAAGCAGTTGTAAAGAAGTATTGTTACTGCACGGTAATGATACAGCTTCTTCTGCTTTTGAACACAAAGAGGAGGAATATAAAATGGCAAAATCAACCGTTTATTTTACCGATTTTCGCTGCCCGGTCGGCACAAGCCAGCTTGATAAGCTAAGAAAACTCTGTATTGCGGCAGGCATCAAAGACATCGATATGGACGGAAAATTTGTTGCTATCAAGATGCATTTCGGAGAGCTTGGCAACATGGCGTTCCTGCGGCCGAACTACGCGAAGGTAGTCGCAGATCTGTGTAAGGAGCAGGGTGGCAAGCCATTTCTTACCGACTGCAATACACTGTATCCGGGAAGCCGGAAAAATGCGCTGGAGCATCTCGACTGTGCGAACCTGAATGGATTTAATACAATTACGACTGGTTGTCAGGTTATTATTGCGGATGGAATTCGCGGAACAGATGAGATAGAAGTTCCGGTTGTAAATGGCGAGTATTGCAAGACCGCATACATCGGACACGCAATCATGGATGCAGATATTTTTATCAGCCTGAGTCATTTCAAGGGTCATGAGGCAACCGGCTTTGGCGGTGCACTGAAGAATATCGGAATGGGCTGCGGAAGCCGTGCCGGAAAGATGCAGCAGCATGCAAGCGGCAAGCCGGCGATTAATGAAGAGCTTTGCCGAGGATGTCGCCGCTGTGCGAAGGAATGCGGCAGTGATGCAATTTCTTACCCGAATAAAAAAGCAGTCATCGATTATGATAAATGTAAGGGATGCGGTCGTTGCATCGGAGCCTGCAGCTTTGATGCCGTTTATAATCCGAACAGCAGTGCAAACGAGCTGCTTGACCGCAAAATGGCAGAGTATGCGCAGGCAGTCTGTCACGGACGTCCGTGCTTCCATGTTTCTCTGGTACAGGATATCAGCCCGAACTGCGACTGCCATGGCGAAAATGACGCGCCGATCCTTCCGGATATCGGAATGTTTGCAAGCTTTGACCCGGTAGCTCTTGACCAGGCCTGTGCAGACGCATGTCTGGAAGCAACGCCGATCGCAAACAGCCAGCTGGGTGAGCATCTGGCAAAGCCGGGATGGCATTTCCACCATGATCATTTTAAGGATTCCAATCCGAATATTGAGTGGGAAGCAACACTGGATCAGGCAGAGAAGGTTGGGCTTGGCACAAGAGAGTATGAGCTGAAGCGAATCAAATAGAAACGAATCAAATAGACAGATGATTCAATAGATTTGAAAGTCATCTGGAAAACGGAAAAAACAACGAACAGGAGAGGACACATAACACATGAACCAGCAGGAAAGAAGAGATCAGGAGCTTCCGTATCGTGCAGATGAAGCTGTAATGGAAGAAATAAAGCAGACGAGATGTCTTGTGCATGAATTCAACACGGCAGATCCGTGCGATTTTGAAAAACTCGGTGAGATTGCGGCGAAACTGATTCCGCATGCAAAAGGTGTACCGGGATTGACACAGCCATTTTACTGTGATTACGGAACACACATTTATCTCGGCAAGAATTTTACGTGCAATTATAATTGTACGATTCTTGATGTGGGTAAGGTGGAAATTGGAGATAACGTAATGTTTGCTCCGAATGTGTCCATTTATACGGCCGGTCATCCGGTACATCCGGAGGCGAGAAACACCGGATATGAGTATGGAATTCCGGTGAAAATCGGAAACAACGTCTGGATCGGCGGAAATACAGTGGTAACGCCGGGAGTGACGATCGGTGACAACGTGGTGATCGGTGCCGGAAGTGTGGTTACGAAGGATATTCCATCCGATGTGATCGCAGTCGGCAACCCGTGTCGTGTGATTCGAAAAATTACAGAAGAAGACAGAAAATATTTTTATAAAAAGAGAGAATTTGATATTCCGATATAAGAAAAAACAAGGCTGTGAAAAGCGTATCGTTGTTTTTCGCAGCCGTTTCTTTGTGATAATGGCTGAAACGAAGAAACGTTGGAAGGATCAAAGCGGTGCCTGATTCGGGTCAAAGCGGATATTCGCAATCCGCTTCGCTACTCGGTTAAAAAATCCGACGAAATGAAAATATGGGGAGGAACCATCAAGTGGAAGAACATCATAATGAAAAACGCAGTACGTTTTCGGGCAGGCTCGGATTCGTACTCTCAGCGGCCGGTGCTTCGGTCGGACTTGGAAATATCTGGAGATTTCCGTATCTCGCAGCGAAATACGGCGGAGGAATTTTCCTGCTTGTTTATATCGTGCTGGCGCTGACATTCGGTTACACAATGATCGTAGCAGAGACTGCGCTTGGCCGAATGACCCAAAAGAGTCCGGTCGGTGCCTTTCGGAAATTTACAAAATCCGGCTGGCTGTCCTTTGGCGGCTGGATCAATGCAATTATTCCAATCCTGATCGTGCCGTACTATTCGGTAATTGGCGGCTGGGTTATTAAATATCTTGTGGAGTATATCAAAGGAAACGGAAAGGCTCTGGCCGGAGATGGATATTTCACTTCTTTTATTTCAAATGGAACATCGACGGAGCTGTGTTTCCTGGTATTTACTTTTTTCACGCTGGCGATCATCTATGCAGGCGTCCGTAATGGTGTGGAGCGTGTTTCCAGCATGATGATGCCGGTGCTTGTTGTACTTTCTGTTATTATTGCAGTTTATTCGGTTACCAGACCGGGTGCATTGGAGGGTGTAAAATATTTTCTCGTGCCGAACCTGTCAAACTTTTCCTGGATGACTGTTGTGGCAGCAATGGGACAGATGTTCTATTCGTTGTCAATTGCAATGGGAATTCTTGTTACTTTCGGTTCTTACATGAAAAAAGACATTTCAATCGAGGATTCAACGCGAAATGTAGAGATTTTTGACACTGCAATCGCAATTATGGCGGGGCTTATGATCATTCCGGCAGTCTTTTCATTCTCAGGCGGGGATCCGGATATGCTGCAGGCAGGACCATCGCTGATGTTCATTACAATTCCGAAAGTATTTGAGAGTATGGGACTTGGCACGTTGGTTGGTATTTTGTTTTTCCTGCTCGTACTGTGTGCGGCAGTGACAAGCTCAATCGCGCTGACCGAGAGTGCTGTTTCGACCTTCCAGGATGAGCTGAAATGGGGACGGAAAAAATCGACCGTTGTAGTGGGCATTATCATGGTGGTGCTCGGTACCCTTTCCTCACTTGGCTATGGACCGCTTGGATTTGTAAAGATCATCGGAATGCAGTTCCTTGATTTCTTTGATTTCCTGACAAACTCTGTAATGATGCCGATCGCTGCGATTGCCACGTGCCTTCTTGTATCACGTGTGATCGGTGTCAAGAAGATCGAGCAGGAGGTCCTTGCGGGTGAGGCGAAGTTTCGAAGAAAGAAAATTTTCAATTTCATGATCCGTTACCTGTGCCCGATTTTTGCAGCGATCATTCTGATCAGCTCAGTGGCAAATGCATTTGGATGGATTAAGATGTAAAGCAGAGGATTCGATTTGTAAAAATGCAGGGGAAAGGCTGAAAAAATACCGCAGGAGCATCAGGAAAGCTGCACCTGCGGTATTTTGTTTGACTAGAGAGGTATTTCTTGCTAAAATTACTGTAACTGTTCAGAGCCAACCTCCAAAATGCTACGCATTTCGTCGGTGTGGCGTATCCGCCAAATAAAATTTCAAAAACAGGCTTAAAAATGCGAGCATTTTACGCCTGTTTTATGAAATTTTGCTTGGCTCTGAACAGTTACAAATTACTTATAAATAAAACAAAAGAGAGAGCTGGCTGACAGGAACATATCAGGGTGTGCAATACTATTTTATGTACTCTCGGAGTCTTTCCTGCACTTGCTTTTGTGGCCGATTTTCTGCCAGTCGCACACAAATTTCATCAACGTA
>CAKRPI010000136.1 GCA_934376945.1 uncultured Lachnospiraceae bacterium
TATAGGTAATGCCAAAACAATTATACGCAGACGGAAGCATATAGATTGCCCCATCATCTGATACCTCTTTCAGACGGGACTCTACATAATTATCCGTGAAAGCATATCCAGACAGATCCAGCATCTTGTCACTGAGATCCAGCAGTTCCGGGTCATAAAGAGAAAGTGTACAGATATCCGGCAGATCATTTTCCTCCAGTATCGTATTCAGATACACCGTTGTGTTTGCTCCGCTGTACGGGACTACTTCAAGTTCGATCTCCGGATATGTTTTGTGCACTTCTTCTATAAAGCTGTCCACATCCATATAAGGAGCCATAAACGTAATTGCTTCGTGTTTCTTTGATGTTTCATCTGTTTTTCCACATCCTATAAGTCCTGTTGCTGCTATACATACCAAAATAAGACATACACTTTGTACTTTTGGGTTTTTCATATTTATTTTTCTCTCTTCCCTGATAAGATCATTATGGTTACATCTATGAAATAACAGCGTAAAAAACACTGTCCGCCAGACAGTGCACATTATTTCATGTAACTGGCTGCCATTTTACAGGCCCTGTAGCTTTGCGTCCCAGATTTTCATCTGGTTTGCCGATTTCTTTAATTATAGCTTGTGACATGCTCCCCCACTTAAATCTTCGATTTTAAAGTGGGGGCTTCCTGTTCAATAGCTCCATTAAATTTATGCAAAAAAACTGATTTTATTATACTCTAATGCTCTACTGCACACAAGAAAAACATTACCGTTTCCTGCTCATTTGTACTCAGATTGTTCCGTATCCTTAAAGTGTGTGTGAATACTCTTTAACCGAATATCCGTTTAACCTCAGCTTCGCCTGCGGCAGATCTTCTCCGCGATCCCAAGAATCCGATACAGCAGCACCGCAATCACACACAGTATACAAATCGACATGATCACATGGTCCAGCCGAAATACTTGGCTCCCGTAAATGATCAGATAACCAAGTCCCTGTCTTGCTCCGATAAATTCTCCGATCACAACGCCGACCAGGCAGAGCCCGATATTGACCTTCATCACACTGAGCAAAAGCGGCAACGTTCCTGGGAGCACCACTTTCGTGAGTACATTTCGTTTTGTGCCGCCAAACGTATAGATCAATCGGATTTTATCCGGATCCACTTCCTGAAAGCCTGTAAAAAGATTAAGCACCGTTCCGAAAATCGCCACAGATATACCGGAAACAATGATTGATTTCTGGTTTGCACCAAGCCACACGATCAGAAGTGGCGCCAGGGCAGATTTCGGCAGACTGTTTAGCACCACAAGGTATGGCTCCAGAATTTTTGAAAGCTCTGTAAAATACCATAATACAACTGCCATTCCCGTTCCAAGCACAGCAACAAGCAGAAAACTGACAATCGTTTCAAGAAGCGTGCTTGCGATATGCACCGCAATGCTTCCGTCCCGGCACATACCCACAAATGTTTTCACGACCCGGAACGGACTGCTGAAAATGAAACCATCGATCCAGGAAAGACGTACTGCGCCCTCCCAGATGACAAGAAAGAATACAAATATCAGACATTGGATTACGGTGACCCGCCACTGTCGTCTACGCAGCATCTCCAGATACTCCTGCTGCCTCTGCGATCCTGTTTTCTTATCCATGCAGATTCAGCTCCTTCCAGATTTCATTAAAATATTCTTTAAATTCCGGCTCTCCCCGCCGCTCAAACGGCGTAGCTTTTTCTTTTTCAAATTGAATGCGGATATCTGCACAGATTGTGGCCGGACGCTTTGTCAGCACAAGCACCCGGTCTGCCATGCTCACTGCTTCAGAAAGGTCATGCGTCACAAGGATCGCCGTCTTTTTCTCTCTTTGCAGAATTGCCCAGACGTCATCACAGACTGACAGCCGGGTCTGGAAATCCAAGGCGGAAAACGGTTCATCCAGCAACAACAGCTCCGGATCAGGTGCTAGCGTCCGGATCAGCGCTGCCCTCTGTCGCATTCCTCCGGAAAGCTGTGACGGTCTCGCATTCCGAAAACACGCAAGTCCATAGTCCTTTAGCATCTGTTCTACCCGGTCCTTCGATTTTTCATCCAGTACTCCCTGGATTTCAAGTCCGAGTATGACATTCCGATAAATCGTTCTCCATTCAAAAAGATGGTCCTTCTGCAGCATATAACCTATACTTTTCTGAAGAGTCTTCGTTTCCTCTCCATTTAGCCGGATCGAACCGTCCTCTGTTCGCAAAAGCCCGGAAATTAAAGAAAGCAGCGTGGATTTTCCACAGCCGCTCGGCCCAACTATTGCTATAAACTCGCCTCTTTGTACCTGAAACGATAAATCTGATAATGCATACGTTTCACCATTTTTGCTGTGATACGCATAACTCACATGCCTTAATTCCAGTAAAGGTTCCACACCTTCCACCTCCCACCAAACGGTTTTTTACGTTCTGAGCCATTCTGATGTATCATATGCGAATGGAAGGTAAAGGTGTGGAATCTTAAAACAATGCAGATATCTGCAATTCCTTTTCTGCCTTCTATCAGTCCTTTCGGTATTTTTCAATCACGCAGTCATGCATTTTTGTCTTTTTGTCATAATTGATTCCAACCAGCAGAAGCTCTCCCTGATAATCGCTCAACGCATCTCCATACTGGCGGTTTCTGATCTGATCAATAGCACCTTTCGCGCTTTTGTCCCATTTCAGTTCAATTATTGCGGCTGGCTTATCCTGATGGAGTTTCCTTGGTAGGAAGCAAATATCGGCAAAGCCTTTTCCAGCAGATAATTCCCGAATAATCGTATAGTATTCCCTGGCAAAATAGAACGCAAGATTAATGGTACAGCTCAGAGAATTTTCGTCATTATACTGCAAAACAGAGATTTCCCTGTGTACACGGTCGACTCCTCTGGCAACCGTCTCACTGTCCATCGCCCATAAAGCTTCCAGCAGTTTTCTGGAATTCTCTACAGAATCAATTACCTCGTGCCACTCCATCGTGCTGATTGCATTTATATATTCCTGAGAAACCTCTTTATTTGGAATATACACTGTTTTATCCGGCCAGTGATAACTCAGATATTTATATTCACGGAAAAGACAATCCCACTCATCAATCAGAATCACAAACGGACATCTGGTTTTTGAAAAAATGTCCTTCATCACCTGAATCAGATCATCCGGATCTCTGAAGCGCAGTTCCGGATAAATATCCAGTAAATCAAAAAGCACGTATTTTCTTAACCTCGCCAGCATCTCATCTATACTGCTGGTAACACTAAGAAATTCCTGCATATTGATTTTGATCACATTGTATTTGTTGATATGATCCTTGTAGCTTTCATATTTATGAATCTGCAGATGGTCAAACAGCCCAGAAGCCTCTTCTTCTCTCTCATAATATGCAGCCAGCATATTGGCAGCCATCGACTTGCCAAATCTTCTCGGTCTGCTAACGCATACAAATCGCTGCTCTGTACAGATTAATTCGTTTATTCTGGCGATCAGCGCACTTTTATCTATATAAATTTTTGACCTTAAACTATTGCAAAACGCCGCACTTCCAGGATTCAGATAGCTTCCCAATATTCCACCTGCTTTCCGACAAAATTGTTTTGACATCATTATTTTTATGATACCATGAAAATTTAGGGGACCCAATAGCTTTTTCTGTTTTGCTCAGTCATAAAAAAGTGTTCGTTTATTTCTGGATTTTCACCTGCATTGACGTGGAATAACTACCATTTTATTTGGGAGACATGCATTTTCTTTATCCATTTTTCTATTCCTTCCATTTTTAAAACATATCATTTCGTGTTCTTTGCCGTGATACCGTTCTATCATAAAAAGGTGCCACATCACCATAAGTCACCCTAAATAATAAAGATGCTCCTGCCCGGATGGCTTACATTTGTTTTACCTGGCCATCCAGACAAGAGCGTACTTAAAAATATGGAATCATTTCTGATTATTTCAGTTCCTGATACGCTTCCACATCAATCTGCTCAAAGGTGCTCATTTTGTGGTAGATCTCCGCACCCATGTCGATCAGCGGAAACGCTGCTGCCGCGCCGCTGCCCTCACCGAGACACATACCTGCGTCAAGTGCCGGATTCAGGCCAAGTTCTGAAAGAATACGACGGGCTGCCGGTTCTTTGGATACGTGGGTCGCAATCATGTAGTCTTTACTTGCCGGGCAGATCCTGGAGGCCAAAAGCGCTGCTGCTGAGGAAATAAAGCCATCGATCAGCACCGGTACATGGAAATATGCACCGCCAAGGAACACACCTGCCATACCGGCTAGGTCAAAGCCACCGACAGACTGCAGCACCGTCACCGGGTCAGCATTTGTCAGATCCCATCTTTGAATTGCAGCTTCGATGACAGAAATTTTCTTCGCCAGTCCGCTGCTGGAAAGACCTGCACCGCGGCCGGTCATCTCCTCTGCCGGAACGTTTAACAAAGCGCTTGCGATCGCGCTGGAGGTGGTTGTATTTCCGATGCCCATTTCTCCGGTCGCAAAGACACAGTAACCCTGCTCCTTTAATTCTCCGACCAAACGGATTCCTGTCTCAAGCGCCTGTACGGCTTCTTCGCGTGTCATGGCACGTTCTTTCGCAAAATTTTTCGTACCGTATGCAACCTTCCGCTTTTCCACGCGCGGCGTATCAACTGCCATTCCAATATCGATCGGAAGAATCTTCGCGCCTGTTATGCGACAGATGATCGCGGCACAGGAATTCTCATCCAGAAAATTTTCCGCTACGATTGCAGTGACCTCCTGTCCGGTCTGTGTCACGCCTTCTTCTACAATTCCATTGTCGGCACACATGACAACCAGTACCTTCTTTTCTGTATGCACCTCACTGCTGTGCTGGGCACCTGCAACTCTTGCAACAGCCT
>CAKRPI010000137.1 GCA_934376945.1 uncultured Lachnospiraceae bacterium
GGCAGATGCTCATTTGCCTCGATGCAGAGCCTCTCGACCACATCGGTGAGCATGCTCACTTCTATCTCTCGCATTTTTCTCCTCCTGTTCCTACTCAGCAGACCATCCGTTATTTTTAACCGAGTCAAGCAAGTCCCCTGCGAGGTTGCGCGGAGCAATAAGCAGTGGTTGGGACTTGCTTGTACCAGGCATTTCTGCATTCTGCTTTTCAACTGTCTGACATCTGATTTTCTGCTGACTGTTTTTCTCAATTGTAACAGGTTCTTTTCTCCCTTGCAATCGCTATTGCAGAAAGTATTTACCGCTCATGTCTTGCGTAGTGCGGCAGCAGCAGCCTTTCCTGCATCGCGACCGATACGATGATTTTAGCCGATTCCGTATTCTTCCCTCACAAATTTCTCAAGCACCGGGATCGACCGCTCCACTTTTTCCGTATCGATGCAATATGCCATCCGGAAATATCCCGGGCAGCAAAAGCCGTCTGCCGGTACGAGAATCAGGTCATATTTTTTCGCCTTCATACAGAATGCCTTTGCATCTTCCTCAAGTGCCTTCGGAAAAATATAGAACGTTCCCTGCGGTTTTACGACCTCAAAACCAAGACGCGTCAGCGCATCATACAGAAGATTGCGGTTCGTCTCATAGACGCTCATATCGCTGGTCTCATCGATCACCTCTGCCACTGCCTGCTGAACGGTCGACGACGGGCAGTTGTGGCCAATGCCACGGCTGATCTGGCCGCACATCAAAGCGACCAGATCTGCATCTGTGCAGGCCGGATTCGCTGCCACATAGCCGATACGCTCTCCCGGCAGACTAAGGCTTTTCGAGAATGAATAGCAGGACAGTGTATTATCATAAAACTTACTTAAATACGGGCAGGTCTTTCCGTCAAACACGATCTCACGGTACGGCTCATCACTGATAATAAAAATATCGTGACCATACTCTTTCTGCTTTGCACGCAGAATATCTGCAAGACGCGTGAGCGTCTCCTCACTGTAAACGGTACCGGACGGATTGTTCGGAGAATTTACGAGAATGGCCGCCACATTCGGATTCAGCATCTTTTCAAATTCCTCAAAATTAATCTGAAATGCTTTCGTATCTGCCGGAACCACTTTCAATACTGCTCCGCTCGTATTGACATACGGAAAATACTCCGGAAACAGCGGTGCAAACGTAATGATCTCATCCCCTGGCTTTGTCACACAGCGAATCGCATGCGCCAGCGCACCTGCCGCTCCGGATGCCATAAAAATATGCTTCGTCTCATAGTTCATGCCAAACCGTCTATTCAGGCTGTCAGCCACGATCCCGCGCACCTTCGTATTTCCGAGCGACGGGCTGTAGCCGTGCAGCGCCATCGGATTTTCTTCCTGATGAAGCCGGATCACCGCATCGGTATAATCCTGTGTACAGGGTACACTCGGATTGCCAAGGCTGTAATCAAACACATTTTCATATCCAATCTCCGCTCCGCGGGCCGTCGCATATTCACTCAGCTCACGGATCACCGATTTTCCCTGCAGCATTGCCTTATATGTCTCGTTAATCATGCCCTTATTCCTCCCTTATATTCTGATGTGCTCTGATGAGACGCAATATTTTTTGAAATTTCCCTTCGTTCAGTTCGCCATGATCTCCTCAAAGCCCCTCTCTGCCCTCGCAACCGTATCCGCGATGATCCTCTCTGCATGCGGTTTCAGATCCATCTCAAGCACTGCGCGGATGATGGCTTCCTGCTTTTCCTGCGGTACATGGTACAGCGTAAGACTGCAGCCAAGAAAACGTCTCAGCTTCTGGTCAATCGTAAAATACAGATCACAGTGCTTTGCCATGAACCCGCGCATCACACCTGCAGATGCAATGTCCATCTCGTAAAAATCCTTCTTTTCTGCTCCAGGCATATATTCTGCAAACAGTGTTTCTGTTTTCTTCGCCGTATTCTGGTAAATATACTCAGACGTGGTTACAAGAGAATATGCCATTACATACAGCTCCCTGAGTGGTTCCGAAAGCTCCGTGATATACATCTGAAGTGAGGTTTCCACCGCATAGACCAGCAGCGGATCCATGTTTTCTCCTATCAGCTTTGCCGTATTGTCAAACTGACTTTCAAACATCGATTCCGTCAGCGTATATAAAAGTGCCTCCTTATTTTCAAAGGCTGCAAAAAAGGAAGACGGAGCCATACCCGCTGCCTGGGCGATATTCGCCGTTGTCGTCTTTTCATAGCCGTTCTCCAGAAACAGCTTCACTGCTGAACGCAAAATTTTGTTTCTTCTGATAATTCCCTTTTTCTGTATTCCTCTTGGCATTGTACCATCCTTTCTCTCTCATGAACAGGTTCAGCTGCACCACCGGGACATCCTACCACTTGGCACTGTACCATCCTTTCTCTTCCATCCGTGTAAAGCAGACATTCGTAATCTATATTCGTTGCTTGCAAGATCATGAGGAATGCCAACCTGCAAAGGAACTCCCCATGATCTTTTGTTACACTTGTTTTTAATTCATTCTGATTTCTTTTCCTGTAACAAAGCCTGATTTTGACTATACTCAATGATATCATAAAAATTACGCGCCTGCAACATGCATAGCGCGTAGTTTTTTCTTTCATATCAGGTCACTGTTCTGATTCTCTTCTTCCTGCTGTGCCTGCTGTTTTTTTCGCAGCTCGCGGATTGCCTCCTGCACAGCCTTCGCTTCTTCTTCCTTTGCAATCTTACCGGCAAGATGCAAGGTCCGCACCAGATTGCTGATCAGAATCACGGCAAGCGGCACAAGAATAACCGGAATGAACACCAATGGATTCGCCGCAAGTCGTGAAAGCTTCCCGACAAGCACCGAAGCACCGATCACCTTTCCGATCAGACCATTCGAATCTGTCTGATACGCATCATCCACATTGTTGGCATCGCCTCTCGTTGTGTAGATCCACAGCTCTCCCTCCCGGCAAACGGAGGTCACACGATGTGTATTTACCGCACCGTCAAGTGCCGGGTCCGCGGAATAAAAGGAGATCACATCACCAACCTGAATCCGGGCCGGATCTGTTTTTTTCACCACGATCATCGTGTCGATTCCATACGTTGGTTCCATGCTTCCCGTTGTAATCCGCAAAAAGGAGTACCCCGCAAGATCCGGTATTTGTCCGGATGGTGTAAAAAGAACCACACAAAGTACCGCGATCGCAGCCACAATCATCACCACTGACAGAACATTTACAACTGCAAAAAAGAATTTTTTTATCATTTATTCATCCTCTTTTGTTTCCTTTCGTTCCCTGCGTTCCCGAAGCACGGTCACAAGATATTTTGAAAGACTGTTGGCATCTGCTTTTGTAACTGCTTTTTTCCGCGCCGCTTCCGCTGCTGCCACGGCTTTCTCACACGCCCTCTGCAGCTTTTCCATCTCACGGGCGGATTCTGCTTTTATTCTCTGTATTTCTCTGGCAGACGTCTCCATTGCAGCCTTCGCCTCTGCCTGCGATGCCTCCTTTGCCTCGCTTACCTCTTTAACTGCCTTTTCTCTCACCTCCGCGATCTCACGGTCGGCTTTCGCTTTTGCCCTCTGTATTTCTCTGGCAGACGTCTCCATTGCAGCCTTCGCCTCTGCCTGTGACGCCTGCAGCTGCTTTTCTGCCTCTTCCTGCGCTTTCTGCAGCCGCTCTTCTGCCTCTGCCTGTGCACTTCTGACCTGCTCCCCGGTTTCCCAGCGAATTCTTTCGATCTCCGCTTCTGCTTCCCCTTCGGCCTCCGCAATCTGGCGTCTGGCTTCTGTCTGTGCGCTCTCCTTTGCCTCGCTTATCGCTTTGGCCGTTTCTTCTCTTACTTCTGCGATCTGGCGTCTGGCTTCTGCCTGCGCACTCTTCGTTGCCTCGCTTATCGCTTTAGCCGTCTTCTCTCTTACTTCCGCGATCTCACGGTCGGCTTCTGCTTTTGTTCTCTGCATCTCTTTAGCGGACGTCTCCATTGCAGCCTTCGCCTCTGCCTGTGCCGCATCGATTTCCATACGTGCCTGCTGTCTTGTCGTCTCAGCCAGCTCCTCCGCTGCCGCACGCGCCGTCTTTTCTGTATCGAGCTGTGCTTCCAGAACCGACTTTTCATTCTCCGTCTGTGTCTGCAGATCCTGAACAAATTCCAGCTGCTGATTCACGCTGTCCAGTTCACTTTGCAAGCGGGCAAGGGATTTTTCGAGCTCCTCTCGACGGTCTGTCTCCTTTGCAAGCTTCTCCTCTGCATCAAGCTGTGCCTGCGTCACCTCCTCGATAATGACCTTGCGCACCTCAACATCCGGAATATTATAATCATCGACAATCTCTTCTTTGATTTCCTTAATAAATTTTGGTTTTACCGGCTCCCGCTTTTCCTGCGAGATCTCGCTCATCTTGCGCGGATCAGATTCCAGCAGGCTCTTAAATACCGTATAATTGGTAATCAGGTTGATATACATCTGCAGCAGGTACTCTTCGTCAAATTCCAGCGCACTGTCCTGCTCCTCGATGGAATAACCGACTTCATCATAGTTCTCAATAAACTGCCACAGCTTATAGCACGTCCGGTAATCCGGATCCTTCATCATCAGGTTTGTCCGCTGAATCGGACTGTACACGCGTGCACAGCCGTTCATAATATCACAAAAGGAACTCGACCGCAAAACCCGCGACATTCTGCGCACACGGTCGATTCTCTTAAATATGCTCATGTTATCGGTGTCATTTTCCACCAGGCTCTGGCGGTTTCTGAT
>CAKRPI010000138.1 GCA_934376945.1 uncultured Lachnospiraceae bacterium
TCCATCATCGGCTTTGATGACGTTCCGATGTGCGATATGATGGTTCCGCCGCTTTCCACCATGAAGGTCAGAAAACGCGAGCTTGGCGCCACTGCCGTCCAGCGCCTGCTTGACCGCGTGGCTGATCCGAAACGCGAATGTCTGAAAATGTGCATGGCAACCAAGCTGGTGAAGCGCCAGAGTGTTTCCAGACGTTGACATTTCGCGAAATTTCCTGTATTTCTTATTTATCTGATTCACTTCGAACGCACACGGCGTGCAAAGCAGGCATCCTGATATTCCATGCTGTCTCCTTCCCTGCATTGCCACAGCAAAAAAGAGCGAAAAGTCCTCCCTCTGTGGAGAGGCTTTTCGCTCTTTTTGCTCTGCACCATTTTGCTTTGGATTTTTCCGTTCTGCTATGCTATAGTTATCACAAATGATCTATACAAAGAATCTTCATTTCGAAAGGAGTTTTTTTCATGCAGTCTGCAAATGACCTGAAACAGCTTTTATTTAATATCAACCACAAAAGTTATCCCGCCTATAAGTCTGCCCGCGGTGCTTACCAGTTTCCAAACTATATCCTCTCCATCGACCACGTCCAGGGCGATCCCTTCGCCGCACCATCGCGCGTCAGCATCCATGTCACCGGAAAAACTGCCGCGTTTCCGCCGTCCCTGTACGACACGTACGAGAAGCGCATCGCTCTTCAGGATTACCTGCTGCGCCAGTTTGCACGCGCAATCGCACCGTATTCCTTCCGTGCAAAGGGATCCGGCAAAAGCGGACTGCTGGGCGTAAGCCGCTGCGGTCAGGAGATTCTCGAGCGCACCGCCTGTGTTTTCAATGCAGCAAACGGCAGCCTGGTCCTCAACATGGAAATCGGTTTTCCCGCCAACGGCCGCACCATCGCCGCCCAGGAGCTGATCCGCATTCTCTTCGACTTTCTGCCGGGCTGCGTGGAAAAATCGCTTTTGTACCGTTTTCTGAATCCGAAAGCCTGTGCCGCGGTTGCTGCTCTTTCTGAGGATCAGCAGGCCATTCGGCAGCAGTTAAAAGAAAAGTACCTGACGGCTTTTGTTGCCGACGGCGCCATTCTCCCGCGCGAAACGGGTGTTTCTGATCTTCCGATGAAGCATGCGGTTCCGTTTTCTTCCCCCGACACCTTACGTGTTACGCTGGATCTTCCCAATCACGGACCGATTTCCGGCATGGGCATTCCCCTTGGCGTTACTCTGATTGTCGGTGGCGGCTTTCATGGAAAGTCCACCCTGCTGCAGGCGCTGGAAATGGGTGTATACAACCACATCGCCGGAGACGGAAGGGAATATGTTATCACCGATGCAAGCGCTGTAAAGCTCCGCTCCGAGGACTCCCGCAGCATCAGCAATGTCGATATCTCCCTTTTCATCCACGATCTCCCGGGAAAGAGTGATACGACCGCTTTCTCAACCGCGGATGCCAGCGGAAGCACCTCACAGGCCGCCAATGTAATCGAAGGAATGGAAGCCGGCACCGGACTTTTCCTGATTGACGAGGATACTTCCGCCACGAATTTCATGGTACGCGATGAACTGATGCAGCGCGTGGTGGCCGACAGCGAGGAGCCAATCACTCCGTTTATCAGCCGTGTGCACGATCTGTATGAGAAGCTTGAGATTTCTTCCATTCTCGTTGCAGGAAGCTCCGGCTCCTATTTTCATGTTGCCGATACGGTCATTCAGATGAAAGAATATGTTCCGTATGACATCACAGAACGTGCCAAAGCCATTGCCGCGGAATTCCCGCCGTTTACGGCTTCTGTGCGTCCGTTTGCACTCCCGTCTTTTCAGCGTCATCCACTGCCGGATAAAGTCTTAACCGGCAGCGACCGCACAAAAGTCAAAGTGATGGGGCAGGAATCCATTCTGGTTAATAAATCCCTGACTGACCTGCGGGCCGTGGAACAACTCACGGATTCCGAGCAGCTCTCCGGACTGGCGGCGCTCCTTTTAGAGGCTGCGGAGCGGGCGATGGATGGAAAGAAAACCTTAATTCAGGTTGTCGATCTGCTGGAAAAAGAAATGGATGAAAAAGGGCTTTTGGCGCTCCTGGCCCCTGGCCGTCCCGGCGATCTGGCGCGCCCAAGACGCCAGGAAATCTTCGCCTGCCTGAACCGGTGCAGGAATTTGAAATTCAGATAAAAGGAAGGGGCTGAACAAAAAATTTCCTGTTCAGCCCCTTATGATTTTTACTTCTATGCCCTGTATTTTTATTTATCCACGCACAATATGATGAATAAAATAGTCCGCATCCACGATCCGATAACTATTTTTCTCTGTAGAATCTTTTATGATTACCTGTCCATTTTCTGTTTCAAGCGTAATATAAGTTCCATCACTTCTATACACCGTCATCTGCTCCTTCGGGCGTTCCAGCATCCTGATCGGATCTTTTTCCTTTTTTATCCGCTGAAGTTCATTCTCTGTCATAAAAAATTCTATTTCCAAAATTTTTCTGTTTTTCTTCAACGGTGTGCTTCTCATGGAACCATTTTTGTTCATCCAGCGATCCGCAAACAGAACATCTTCTGTCATTTTCGTAATTACCTCCGATATTCCTTCAATCTGTTTTATCGAAATACCTTGAAGTACGCCTGTAATGATTTTCTTATATTCTTCTTGCGTGATATCAACACACAATTCATTTCTTCTATTTTGCTCAAAAATATCTCCTGATTCATAGATCACCTTATATTGAAAATGAAATCGCATATATGTTCCCTCTATCTCAGTTTTTCTATTTACGCCTAATGGTTCCTGACCCCGAGTAGGATCTGTCCCCGAGTCGTTTCATATCATCGCTTTATTTTTGCATCAAACTCACAAACTCTGCTTCCGACATTCCAACTCTCTTCGCAGCATCCGCACTACTTAAAACATGGTCCCGAACCAGGGAAAAGAGCATTTCTAATTTGCCTTTCTCGATTCCTTTTTCCATTCCCTGTTCAATTCCTTTCTCGATTCCTTTCTCGATCCCTTTCTGGATTCCACGTTCCTCTACTGTATCAGACAGATTACACATTAAGCTCAGCTCCTTTCCAAATCCGTTTTCCATTTGAATTTCATACTCTTGTTCCAAACGCTCTTTCTTCTCTTTTTCTGCCAGCTCCGTATTAAACAACGTCTGCAGCATTCCAAGAAACTGATCCTCTGTTTCTTTCTTTGTATTCAGGCACACCATCACGACCGACAGTTTGTCGTATTCTTTCCTTCGATCCGGAATTCCCGGTATCAGGTCTGTTTTTTCAAGTTTATACTCTGAAATAGCATTTCCAATGTACTGCGGTGCATTCATACAGATCCAGATGGAATACACCTTTTTGATCTTATCGTATTCCGGAATTTCGAACTCTGTTCCCAGCTGTGCCGATATCATTCTTGCCCCATAGAACACGCCGCGTGTCGTCAGAGAATATCCCGTATGGTATTTCTTCTGTGCTTCCACATTAATAATCAGGCGGATTTTTTCTCTGCTTTTGGGTATCCAGGCAAAAAATCGGATATCATAAAAAATGGTTCCTTCTTCGTTTACCTTATCTTCATTCGCCATTCCCGTAATCTGCGATGCATTGGTTTCTCCCGGGTTTACTCTCCGACTTCCGATCTCTGGCTCCCCTTCGATGCATTTCATGATTTCTTCCCGGTTCATCCCCGCATATTCCCTTACCGTTCTCTGCAGGATCCAGGAAAGAATATTCTTGTCGCCCAGCACTTTTTTGCACTGTTCATCATACTGGATCTTCGCCTGCGCAAGATCCAGATTCCGTGCAAATTCGTTTCTCATAGATCCCCTTCTTTCTGTTTCATTTTCTTCTTAACCTGCTTTTATTCTGCCGCAGCTTCATTTCTCCATAATTTTTTCTGTACGGATTTTCCTGGCATCTTAATATTGTTTTTTTCGAGTTTTACTTCTCAATCCATTTTCACCATTTCGCATCCGTGTTCTATTTTCTTTGCCATCGATGTCTGTGTGTTTTTAGTTTAGCACGAAAGAGACGATAACACAATTTGTTTTGATTCCTAAATTTCCACGCCCAGCAATCTCCAAATCGTTTTTGTTTCTCTAATGGTACCTGACCCCAATGTGGTCAACTTTCCGTCAACTTAGCAGAATAGAGCCAGAATAAAGCAATAAGCAGAACGAGCATGCAAGATGAGAAAGTAAAAAAGCGCACTTTAATAAGGTATATAAGATTTTAGAAGAATTCGATTTTTCAGAAAGCTACTTTTTGATTATTGAAATGTTTTCTAATGGTGCCTGACCCCAAGTGAACCCTCTCATAATCTTTGTATTGGTGAGATTTCAATTGAAAAATTTGGCGCTTCGTTGGCTGCTACAGGAAAAAAGAAAAAATCGCAAGTCATTTCAAAATGTTCACCTATTACATTTTCCATTTCATATCGAAAGCGTAATGTTTGTATTTCACCACATCGACATTGTTCTGCAAGATTGAATTTGGTAGCATACACACATCTGAGAAGCGCACCAGGCTCAATATCGCATGATTGAAAAAGCCAAAAACCTAATTCATGTTCTGCATTGTTTTTAGCAATGGATTTACAGTTAAAATTGCGTATAGTTTGTTCACCATCGTTTTTTAATGTATATACAAATGTGTGATATTTGAATAATCCGGAGCGAAGTCCATCACCTGTCCGGTTTATGGAAATCACCGTTCCGTTTTAAAGGAAATCATTATTC
>CAKRPI010000139.1 GCA_934376945.1 uncultured Lachnospiraceae bacterium
GCAGAATATTCACTTTTTGCAATTGCTTTTTTTGCAGTATCCATTATTCTTGTTTATACGTTTAATTTTCCAAGAGCGCTTTTGTATTTTGGAGATATAATAAATATTTTTGTCTTACTGATGGCCATTCGAGTAAGGGCGGCTAGAGGAATGCGCGTATCAAAAACGGAGGCCTTAATTTTCTTGCTTTTTGTCTCTATGATATGTAGTTCATTAGTCAATTTAGAAAATCCATTTCTTGTTGTTTGGGGATTGCGTAACAACACAAGAATGTTTATTTGTTATATCAATTGTGCGACATTTTTAACAATGGAAGAATATAAAAAGCTATTTCCTTTCCTAGAAAAGCTTTTTTGGCTTTCATTACCATTGTGCATTATCGAAAGGTTTTTTGTATCATATCCCTTTGGTACTATTGTTGGTGATATGATTGGAGGATTTTTCTGGAATTATTCAGGATGCAATGCGCCATTGAACCTTTTATTGTGCTTGATGACATGTTATGTTACAATCAAGTATTTTAAAGGCAAAAAAAGTTTGGTTTATTTTGTTTCAGTAATTTGTGCGGCTCTTGTTATGTCTGCGTTAGCAGAATTGAAAGTATTTATTCCTGAAATGGCTATAATATTTGCTGCAATTCTGTTAACATTAAGAGTCGATTTTAAATCGATGTTTAGAATTCTGTTATGCGTGTTACTAATATCAATTGTATTTTCAACCTTCGTTGGTTTGTTCGTGTTTTTAAATGATAATGGTCATAATTATGCGGATAATTTTACTATTCAAGGGCTTTTAGCTTATGCATCGAGAGATTCAGGATATGATGGAACAGGCGACTTGAATAGATTGTCTGGCATATCTAGAGTGATCAATGAGATATTCAAAGGTGATTTAAGCTTAATTTTATTAGGCATTGGAGTAGGAAATGCTGAGTATACCAATTTCTTTGTAAGTGAGTTTTATCAAAAATATAGTGCACTTCACTATCAGTATTTTCAACATATTTGGTTGTTTATAGAAACTGGATTAGCTGGTGTTGCTCTTTATTTGAGTGTAATTGTAAGAGCTTTTTTGAATGTAAAAAGAAGGTATGTGGATGAAGATGATTATTGCTTTATAAAGACAGTTGCAATTTTGGCTCTATTTTTCTTTTTTTATAACACAACACTAAGAGGCGAAACAACAGGTCCATTGATTTTTATGCTTTTGGCGATGCCAGAAGTTGCAAAAAAGAATTTTTTGTATGAGCAACAAAACAAATAAGGAGATTATGATATGATTCCTAAAAAAATACATTACTGTTGGTTTGGAGGCAACCCGATACCAGAAAAAGACAAAAAATGCATTGAGAGTTGGAAAAGATATTGTCCGGATTACGAAATTATTGAGTGGAATGAATCAAATTATGATTTGAATAAAAATCAATATATGTCGGAGGCTTACAAAGAACGTAAATGGGGATTTGTGCCTGATTATGCACGGTTTGATATTATTTATAATCATGGGGGCTTCTATTTAGATACGGATGTTGAATTAATTGCTTCGCTTGATATATTACGAGATAATAAAGGATATATGGGGTTTGAAGGTGGTACTTGGATTAATGGTGGCATTGGCTTTGGCGGAGAAGCAGGAAATGAAACTATAAAAGGTTTAAGAGATATGTATGATCACCTGAGTTTTTATCAGGAAGATGGTAATCTGAATCTTAAGCCAAGCCCGTACTATATTACTGAGTATTTAGTAAAAAAGGGGTTATCTCGAGATAATCGTGAGCAGGATGTTGGTGATTTACATATATATCCTACGGATTATTTTGCAGCAAAGGATTATGACACCGGTAAAGTTCATAGAACTTCAAATACTATTAGCATTCATCAATATAACGCTTCTTGGAAAACACCAAAACAGAAATTAGTATATAAAATAAAAATGGTAATTGGTGAAAAGAACTTTGAGAGATTGCTTGAAGTTAAGAAAAGAATAAAATGAGAAGGAGAGTGTGCGTTTTGTGGTTATTTTAAATATGCGTGAACGATTGGGGAATCAATTGTTCCAATATTCATTTGCACGAAATATAATGAATTTGTGTTCTGATAATGTGCTTGTGATTAATGATAATGCTATAAAAAAGAAAAATAATTCTGAGCAGGGATGGATTAATTCACTTGACGATTTTTCGGTTATCCCGTATTTGAAAGATAATACAGATATGTCTGCCTGGTATCAGAAGATTTTGCTGAAATTCAATTGGTTATACACTAAAAATAAAAATGGATTTGAACTTTATCGCAGGCAAAAATTATTGAGTGGAATTCTCAATAAATTTGGTTTGTATATTTTCCAAGATGGATATATCCCTTTTAGAAAACCATTTAGATTTGTGAAGAATAAGATTTTGGTGGGATATTTTGAGGCACCTGAATATTTTAAAGATATCGATTCCTCTATAAGAAACGAATTGAAAGCGGTAAAACCTGTTCTGGAAAAGAATATATCTATGCTTGAAACTATTCAAAGTACGGAATCAATCTGCGTTACAGTGCGTAGAGGAGACTTCCTAAGTGAGAATATTTCGAAGGATAGATTGATATGTACAGTAGATTATTATATTAAAGGAATAGAATTTATTAAGAAAAAATATCCAAATGCTTTAATTTGTTTCTTTTCCGATGACATTGATTGGGTAAAAAATAACATCAAAGTTAAAGGGAAAACTCTGTATGAGAGCGGAAATGATCCGGTTTGGGAAAAGTTAAGGTTGATGTCGTCCTGTAAACATTTTGTCATTTCAAATAGTACGTTTAGTTGGTGGGCACAACATTCAGCAGAAAATGAAGAAAAAATAGTTATAGCGCCGTCTAGATGGTGCAACGATAAGCGCCCGGTTGGATTATATGAAAAAAACTGGACTATATTATAGGAAGAAAAATATGAAATTAGTTAGTATAATTGTTCCAGCTTATAATGTAGAAAAAACAATTGAAAAATGTTTGAAATCATTAATGGCACAAACATATTCAAATATAGAAATCATTGTTGTAGATGATGGCTCTAAAGATAGAACATTTAGTATAAGCCAGGCTATAGGAAAAATTGATGATAGGATTTCAATTTTTCATAAAGACAACGGTGGTTTATCCGATGCGCGCAATTATGGTAAGAACCTTGCAAAAGGGGATTATATCGCATTCGTAGATAGTGATGATTATGTTCATCCAGATATGTATAGACGATTGGTTTCTGTAATGGATGATAAAAATGCTGATATTTGCTGTTGTGGATATTATCGAACATCACTAGATGGACATGAAGTTAGCTCTGTGTTTGGAGCATGTGTATCGATGGATGGAATACATGCTGCAAAAGATTTGATTAATCAAGTAGCGTTTAATAACTTTGCATGGAACAAACTATATAAAAAGGAATTATTTAATGAGATTAATTTCCCTGTTGGTCGTACTTATGAAGACATTCTTACTACCTATAAGGTATTTATGAAAGCAAAGATAGTTGTCGGTATAGAGGATCCTTTGTATTATTATGTGGAGAATAGTAGTAGTATAAGCAGTAGTTTAACAAATATTATTGGCCTATGGGAGTCTATAAATGAACAAATGCAACAAATGGTTGAATTTTTCCCTGAATTGAAAAATGATTGTGATAGACGTATTGTTGAAACGGCTAAATATATCATAATTAAATATCTACAGGCTGGCTATAATAGAAATTCAGACGAGATGGCGAACATAAAAAGACAATTGTCATTGCAAGCTAATGACTTTGAATATTCTATCAAAAAATATGCTTACAGAATCATTCGATTTCCTAGAATATATTATATGATCTATAAGTTTAAGATACTTTATATGAAATTAAAGAAGAATATAAAGGGGTGATGAATAGTTATGAGAACCAAAAATTCATTTTATAATACCATAGCTCAAATGATATATTATATTATTAATATTGCTTTTGGCATGATAAATAGAAAAATATTGCTGGCAGTAATGGGCGTAGAGTATCAAGGTATTAATGGACTGTTTTCAAATGTTCTATCACTTTTATCCTTGGCAGAAATGGGAATAGGAACAGCCATAATATATCATTTGTATAAACCGATACAGGAGAATGATATTTTTCAGATTAAAACACTGATGGGATTTTATAGAAAATGCTATAATATCATCGCAATAGTTGTTTTTTCGTTGGGGCTACTGGTACTTCCTTTTCTTGGCTTTTTTATTGGTGAAAACTCCCTAGACATTAATTTTAACATTGTATATCTATTAATGCTGTTTGAGGTGTTGGCTTCGTATTTGTTTACGTACAAGCGCTCTATCTTATATGCAAAGCAAAAAAACTATATAGTGTTTATTGCAGACTTATTCTACCTGTTGTTAGCTTACGCTGTTCAAATTCTTATAATTATTTTTACTAAGAATTATTACTGGTATTTGGCTTGTAAAGTTATTTTGAGAATTGTAGAAAACAGCCTACTGAACCTTGCAACTAATAAGTGGTATCCGTATTTAAAAGTTAAGAATGCAGAGAAGTTGGATAAAGCAATTTTTGATGATATTGTATTGAAAGTTAAAGGAACAATGTTTCATAAAATTGGAGCTTATGTTGTTTACGGTACGGATAATGTGCTTCTTTCTAAGTTTTTCGGATTGTTGATTGT
>CAKRPI010000140.1 GCA_934376945.1 uncultured Lachnospiraceae bacterium
GATTTGTTTACCACCAATGGATGTTCAGGAACAGTTTTCTGATTTCGTCAAACAAGTCAACAAATCAAAAGTTGCAGAATAAGATACAAAATTTTTATAGGCCAATACAGTCTAACATATTAAAATGATTACAGGGAATTTTGCAATGAAGAATTTGCAGTAGAATTTTATGAAAATATAAAATTAAAAGATACAGTAAACAAGAAGGTACTACCCGGGCAGCCCGTTTCTTGTTTATGTATCTCTAAACTATTTGGATCATAAACGATGAAACCTAATTTGTCAAGCGGGAGGGAATTGTCTTGGATAATAAAATAATCTATCATGGAAGTAATATGAAAGTTGAGATACCCAAAATCATGATAAATGGCTACTACAAAGATTTTGGTTACGGTTTTTACTGCACAAATCTGAAAAAACAAGCCATACGATGGGCTATGACGAAAAAAGGTGATTCCGTTATCAATACGTATTCCTATCAGAGAAATGAGAATCTCCAGATTAAAACATTTGAAGAAATGACAGAAGAGTGGCTGCAATTTGTAGTAGACTGCAGAAGAGGAATAGAACACAATTATGATATCGTAGAAGGTCCAATGGCAGATGATCAGATTTGGAACTATGTGGAGGATTATGTAAGCGGAGAAATATCAAAAGAAGCCTTCTGGGCATTGGTGAAATTTCGGTATCCGACACACCAGATTGTATTCTGTACGGAAACAGCATTGAAAACAATTCATTATGAAGGAAGTGAGAAGGTATGACAAACAAATTTTTCCCGGATGAATTTATTGAGAAGAATGATCTCTATTTCATGTGCTACATGATCGAGCGTATTGCAAGAAAGCTTCATCAGCACAACAATTATGTTGTAAATGCAATCGGAAAGGACGAGCTTTATCGTCTGATCAGTCTTGCTAATGTACTTCACTGTGAAAATCCAGAGGCAGTAGAAGACCGCTGGATCGAAGAGTATCAGCTCCAAAATGGTGAATTTGACATCACCAATGTAAATAAAGATTTAGTAGATCATATTCCAAGCGCAACTCAGATCGGAAAAGTATATCAGCGATTGATTCTTGATACGGCTGATACAGATGAAGACTACGTAGACGGACTCATCCGGGTTTATAATAATGAGATCTGCAGCATCATCGATAATTACGAATGCAGCGCATATTACGAACCATCTTATGTAATCGCAAGAGCCTATTTTAACGGAGGATTTTAAACAAATTTAAGGGGAGGTGCAGCATGGTTACGAATTTTGATTATTTGAAAAAAGATCCTAAATTTTCCGCCTTTGCCGACGTTGCCGTATCCGCAGAAAAGATCATTTTACTCGACCCGGAGGCCAGCATATTGAACAGTCGGCGGGCGATGGAGTTTGCGGTGAAATGGATGTATTCTGTGGATAATGCGCTTGAGATGCCGTACCAGGACAACCTGCAGAGTCTGATGAACAGTGAAGATTATCGTCAGACAGTCGGTCCGGATCTGTGGAAGAGGATGGACTATATTCGGCGGAGCGGAAATAATGCGGCACACAGCAGCAGAAAACTGGGACGGGATGAAGCGATGCTTTGTCTGGAAAATCTTTTTATTTATCTCGATTATATTGCATACTGCTATTCCGACCAGTATCAGCGGAGAGCCTTCGATAAAACATTGATCACAGCGCGGATAGAGAAAGCGAAAAAGTCGAAGGAAGATGCGAAAGCAGCAAAAGTGGCTTTGGAAAAAGAGCAGGAAAAAGCGGCACAGCAGGAGCTTGATCTGAAGAAACTGAGTGAAGAAAATGCTTCTCTGCGGGAAGAATTGTCTGCGCGTCGTCAAGAACAGCAGCAGACTTATGTTCCGAAACCGTTGGAGCTGTCCGAGTATCAAACGCGTAAACTTTATATCGATTCCATGCTGACAGAAGCAGGATGGGCAGAAGGCAGAGACTGGATCAATGAGGTGGAAATTCCGGGAATGCCGAATAAATCGGAGGTTGGTTTTGCTGATTATGTCCTTTATGACGATATGCACCGACCGCTTGCAGTAATTGAAGCAAAACGTACCTGCGTAGATGTTTCCCAAGGCAGACAGCAGGCAAAACTGTATGCAGATCTGCTGGAAAAAGAATACAAAAGACGTCCTGTTATTTTCCTTACGAACGGATTTGACACACGCATCATTGACGGCCAGTATCCAGAGCGGAAATGTTCTGTGATTTATTCGAAGAGAGATCTGGAAAAGTGGTTTAATCTGCGGTCCATGCGCACAAGTCTGAAGCATATTACCGTGGACAAAAATATTGCAGGACGCTATTATCAGGAAGCTGCCATAAAAGCAGTGTGCCGCAGTTTTGATGAAAAGAACCGCAGGAAAGCGCTGCTTGTCATGGCGACCGGTTCCGGCAAGACGCGAACGGTGATTGCACTGTGCGATGTATTATTAAAGGCAGGCTGGATAAAAAATGTTCTTTTCCTGGCAGACCGGAATTCGCTTGTTACGCAGGCAAAACGAAGTTTTGTGAACCTGCTGCCGAATCTGTCCTGTACCAATCTGGTTGAAGAAAAGGATAACTACAATGCGCACTGTGTTTTCTCTACTTATCAGACAATGATCAATTGTATTGACACAGTTCATGACAGCGAGGGAAAACTGTTTACCTGCGGCCATTTTGATCTGGTGATTTGCGATGAGGCACATCGATCGATTTACAATAAGTATCGGGATATTTTTAATTATTTCGATGCGCCGCTGGTAGGACTCACCGCAACGCCTAAAGATGAAATTGATAAAAATACGTATGAAGTCTTTGAACTGGAAAACGGTGTTCCGACGTATGGATATGATCTGGCGCAGGCGGTAAAAGACGGTTATCTTGTGGATTATGTTTCGGTAGAATCGCGATTGAAATTCATCGAACAGGGAATTGTGTATGATGAATTGTCGGAGGAAGACAAAGAAACGTATGAGGCAACATTCGAAGACGAGAACGGAAATCTGCCGGAGTCAATCAGTTCCTCCGCGTTAAATACCTGGATTTTTAATGAAGATACCATAAAACAGGTATTACATATTCTGCTGACGAATGGCATCAAGATTGATTATGGGCAGAAACTTGGAAAGACAATTATTTTCGCGAAAAAGCACAAGCATGCAGAAGAAATACTCAGAGTTTTTCGAAAGGAATATCCACAGTATCCAGATGACTATGCAAAAGTGATCGATAATAAAATTGAGTATGCGCAAAGCGCAATTGATGAATTTTCAGATGCGAAGAAAATGCCTCAAATTGCAATCTCTGTGGATATGCTGGATACCGGAATTGATGTGCCGGAGGTGCTGAATCTGGTGTTTTTCAAGAAGGTGATGAGTAAGGCGAAATTCTGGCAGATGATTGGACGTGGAACACGACTCTGTCCGGGCTTGCTGGATGGCGAGGATAAGCAGAAGTTTTATATTTTTGACTTTTGCGGAAACTTTGAGTTTTTCCGAATGAATAAAGGGAAAGCAACTGCAAATATGATTGCTTTGCAGGGAGCGATATTTAATTTGAAATTTGATATCGCCTACAAACTGCAGGATATTTCCTATCAGGTGGACAGACTGATTGTGTACCGCGATGCGCTGGTAAAACAGATGGCAGAAAAGGTGCAGGAGCTGCCGAGAGATAATTTTGCGGTAAGGCAGCATCTGAAATATGTAGATTTGTACTCGGATGAAAAAAACTATAATGCTCTTACTTATGAAGATACGTTGCTTGTGCGTGAAGAAGTGGCACCGTTGATTCTTCCGGATCAAGATGAGGCAAGTGCAGTTCGTTTTGATGCATTGATGTATGGAATTGAACTGGCATATTTGATTGGGAAAAAATATACACGGGCCCGCAGTGATCTTATGAAAAGAGTAGCTGGTATTGCAAACGTTGCGAATGTTCCGGAAATTCAGGCACAGTCAGATCTGATTGGGCAAATTTTGCATACAGATTATATTGCGAATGCGGGAATCAATGAATTCGAAGAAATCCGGGAAAGATTACGGGATTTGATGAAATATATTCTAAAACCGAAATTGCCTTATAATACCAATTTTGATGATGACTTATTATCCATTGACTGGCGAGAGTCTGAACTGGAAAATGATGAGCTGAAAAATTATAAAGCAAAAGCGGAGTATTATATCCGGCAGCATCAGGACACGATTGCGATTGCGAAACTGAGAACAAATCAGCCGCTGACAGAAATGGATGTTGCCAGTCTGGAAAAAATTCTCTGGAATGAGATTGGTACGAAGCAGGATTACGAGCAGGAATTTGGAACGAAACCTTTGGGAGAATTTGTCCGGGAAATTGTCGGACTCGATATGAATGCAGCCAAAGAAGCGTTTTCAGAGTATCTGACGAATGCCGATCTTGACAGCAGACAGATCTATTTTGTGAATCAGATTATCGAATATATTGTTCATAATGGAATGATGAAAGATCTTTCCGTGCTTCAGGAAGCGCCGTTTACAGATCGGGGAAGTGTTGCGGAAGTCTTTACAGATCTGGCAGTCTGGATGGGCATTCGGAAAGTAATCAATCAGATTAACGAAAATGCGGTAGCGTAAAATCTAAAAAAAACATAAACACCGGCAGATTTCTTGACATAGAAATTTGCCGGTGTTATTATTTAACACACGTAAATAA
>CAKRPI010000141.1 GCA_934376945.1 uncultured Lachnospiraceae bacterium
ACGTTTCTGGACTCTTATAATTTCATTTAAGCGTTTATCTTCACTCATACACAGATTTCCTCGCTTACCACAGTTGAATGCCCTTGTGAGCCATTAAGAAGTCCCAGAAGTCATCTCGTGGGACAACCATTCTCTTTCCCATCTTGATAGTCGGACAATCTTTCGTATGCATAATCTGATAAGCAACAGCTTCACATACATTCAAAAGCTCCTGAATATGTCTGGCCTGCAAGATTGGTGGGTACTCCTCAATTTCTTTTGGTCTTTCATTTGAATTCTCATACATTCGTGCCATAATGCTTCCTCCTTAAAAGTTATATTATTTACAACACGAACAAATTGTGCTATCATTAAATAACTTATAGTAAATATTCTTTCATAACATGTACATTTCGTTCGTGTTATCTTTATTATACATGAACATTTTGTACGTGTCAATATATACTTTATTATTTTCAAGGAGGTGCTATATGTTTTCTGAAAGATTGAAAGCGAGCCGTAAATCCAAGGGACTAACACAAAAAGATCTTGCAGCATTTCTAGGTATATCTGAACGAGGATACCAGAACTATGAAATGGGAAAACGAGAGCCAAATTTGGAAGTATTAAAACAACTCGCAGATTTTTTAGGTGTAACAACTGATTATCTGTTAGGCAGATCTGACAGCATTGAGGAAGATATAAATCCATTGCTGATTAGTAGAAAGTTATATTTACTTTCTAGCAATTTATTTCTCCTTAGAACGCACGAAAACTTAACCACAAAAGAAATGTCAGATAAACTCGGCATCCCAGAAGACCTTTATAAACAATTGGAACGCTTGGATGAAAATAGGGAAGCTTTTGAATACTAATTACCGTATCCGCAATGGTGCGGTTCTTTATTTTTTACGGGTAGGTATAAGGTAGGTATCCGTTTCGTCGCATATATGCTTACGCCCCTTTATTTATAAGGCTTTCTCAGCTATATAGTTTTATCGTATAAAAATAAGACCACTAGGGTCTTGCACGTATTTCCATATATCCTCCTTTCTGCATAGAAAAAGAGAGGTGTTAACCTCTCTCATCTTTCTTTTTCTTGCCCTTTCCTAATAATGGATTAATAATAAATATTCTAGTTGCAGCAAGTAATATCATAATACAAATTACTACAAATACATTTACTACTATTATTCCCCAAAATACATCACACATATTTTGTTTTGTAAGTTCGAATGTAATATTTGCATTAACTGTAATCAAAGCAAATATTGCAACAAATACAGATATAATGGATATTATATTTGCATATAAACCATTAACATTTTTACTTACTTCATCATACTTTTCAGCCAAATCATCATATGCATCTTTTGCGTTTACAGTTTCTTCTTTCATAACCTTACGCATATTTTCTAAATCATCAACTGTCATACCTTCATCTATGGCATAATAAATCCTTCCACTATTTTTAGCTTTAAATGAATATACTTCTTTTTTCTCAATCAATTGATTTAAACATTCTTTGCAAGTAGCTTTTGATATTCTTAATTCTTCAGAAATATTCGCTACCGTCATTGCCGGTCCTCTATATAATAGTTTTTGAATTTCTCCTCTTATATTTCTGTCCATTTTACGTTTCTCTCTCCTTCCACCGTCATTATACAGCAGAAGGAGATGTCTGCCAAGATTACTCTCCCAGTATCAACGCCAGCTTCTTAGCTCTTAACGCATCTCCTCCACCGGCACTTACTTCCATATAACATTCTGCATCGTTCTCCACGATTGTTGTTCCGGCGTATGTTACAAGATTCTTATATGCCTGGATTTCTTCTGGTGTAAGGTCACGTTCGATTGGTTCTCGCATAAAATAGTACAGAACAACTGGGTTATTTTCTTTATATTTTTTTGCCACAAAAGCATTTAATTCATCCACTGTTTTAAATAATCCAGCCATCTGATTCTTGGTTGTGAAAATAAAATCATATACACTATTCATTGAAAAGCTTCTTTTACTAAAATATTTCGAAAGAACAAAATAGCCACTTGGTTTTACTATTGTTTTTTGTGGCAAATTCCAAAAATTTCCTTTTGCCACAAATTTTAGTTTATCACCATCTAATGTCGAACTGTTTACCATCTGCACATACTTCCCACGCTTCAAATCCACATAGTCAGATATCCACTGCTGACCATCGGCATCAGTGTAGTTTCCATCTGTGTCTACTGGAATAGCTGGAAGTCCGGTTGGAGTGCTGATGGAAATAGTCTGTGGTTCGTAATAGGGTTCGTAGATTGTGTTTTCATCTTTCTCAGTAATCATAAAATTACTGATTTCCATGCTCATTCCGCAGGTTCTAACTTCAACATATTGTCTTTCTCTGTATTCTATATTCTTTGCTTTTACTGTTACTTTATCTCCTATTATCTTAGCCTTATAAGCTTCAATACCATTAAAAAGAACATTGATGACAGATGCAGAGAATGGATTCTGAATTACATCAATATTAAATGTTATAATGTAATCTTTATCATTTTCAAGTTTGCGATTTATTCCAATGCAAAAATAACCGGATGTATAACTATTGATACTTGCCCCATCTATAATCTTTTGATTCACAATAAGTTTATCCGTCTTTTCTGTCGTACTTAAAGTTGTCCCATAGGTATTAAATGATACTCTTTCTGCTTCTGGACTAGGTATGTCACTTGCACTGTATCCATATACATCGACAAGATTCTTTCCTCGCACTTCTACGCCAATCTTCCCATCACTGCCAGCACTTACAATCTGCCGTGGATAATCTGGATTCGGTGATGGTTTGCCACCGGTGTAGGGTTCATACGGTATTTGTATATCACCAATACTTAATATCGCATTTTTAAACTTTGTGTATGTTCCGGGATTGTTCGTTGAATCTTGGTATATAGTAACTTCTGTCACGTCACTATTTAAAACTATCACTTGCCCTGCTACAATTGTTTGATAATTAAAAAAAGAAATTTGTAAAGGTTTATTATATTCACCATTATATTCAACAATATCAGCATCAAACCTTACAGCTGTTCCTGCTTTTAAATTTACTGGAAAAGCTTTTGAAAACCTATCATCTTCTGTTTTTTTTATGCTATAAGTTTCATCTTCATTTTTAATAAGGCAATCATTCAGCATACTGTTGACATCTATTAGATTTGCCCCGGTCGTACTCTCCTGCTTACTCCACCCAAATACTTTCATTTCATTCATCGGATTATTCTTTAATGCATTCGTCATGATTGCTGGGTTCCCGGAGGCAGATATCTCTGCCCCGGTTCTGTTCTTGAGGATTTTATATAATAATAAGCTATCCATCATAACCACGGCCCCCATTGTCCATTATTTCCCATGACGCACATATCTAATGCCGGTGTATAGCAGATACTGCCCGGAGTTATACTTCCGGCGCCGGTAAGCCCCGGAACGTCTGCTATAAGCGTCGGAAGTGTATCTTCCTTGCTGTCTGCAAGAAGCTTCAGGCACATCCCGCCGCCTGAGTACGTGCGCTTAATATCAATCAGTTTTACTGCCATGTGATATCTCCTTTCTTATCTTAGAAATTATATTGGTCTACATCAACTTCGTCCGACCACAGGCTGAATGTCTCATCCACACCGTAAGCTTTCACCTTGATTGTTGCTTCTTCCAATCCCTCTTCCAGAAATTTATCACAATAGTTCGCTCGAATAAGTCCATTATAAGTTGTTGTATATGTCTTCTTATTTCCATCAGCCTTTGTAACCATTATCTCGTAAGATGTGGCGTTTTCTACGGCATCCCATCCAACACTTATATATCCATATGTTCCATATCTGGTTGTCTTCTGGATATATGTTGCATTATTGATTACAGGCTTGCTCAATACATTCTTTTCAATAAACTTCTTTGCCGCAGCATCAATTCCGGCTTGCAGTTTATCGTCAATCTTAACTTCGATTTCCGGTATATCAATGTGTGGTGGTTTGAGTGGTGGCGTACATGCCATTGTCGGCACTGCACAGGTGAGTGTTAAGGTTGCTAATAATACAGTTGCTAATAATTTTCTCATTTTTCTCATAGTTTTTTTCTCCTATTCTATCGCAATCCAATCATATTCTCTTGTCATCAGATCGGTTGTTGTATTTCCGCTTTTTGGGGTATACGTTATATTTCCACCATCAACGGTTACTTCTCCGTGTGCATTTGATGGAAACGTCAGATAGCCACTGTTGCTTAACCCTGTCGCTCGTGTGCTATCTGCGTCATAATACAATGACAAGACCCCTGACGTACTTCCAGTAACGGTCTTCGCGTATAGTACGAATGTTGCGACGCTAGTAAGCCCAGTATCTATTGCAACCACCTCAGCTCCAGCACCAGTTATCGTGCCCTGTGCAACATTCTTACCTCCTGAAGAACCAGAAGATTCATATGTTCCAGTGACTCCAAAAATGGATACGCCGTTTTTAATGTTTTCCGCTAACAGATTTGCATCACCTTTGATTGTCTGCGTACCTGACAGATACTTTCCAGACGCTATGGTTTTATCTGATGCGCCTGGTGTTATTGTTTGTGCAGCCTGGCTCTGAATGGAACCTGTTACTTTTCCATTGTTTGTATA
>CAKRPI010000142.1 GCA_934376945.1 uncultured Lachnospiraceae bacterium
GTCATCCGTGATGTGGGTCGTGTCATGGATCTTCCGTATGCCTTATGTGATTCCATTGCGAAAATGATTCCGCAGGAGTTAAATATCACGATTGATAAAGCGCTTCAGATGAATCAGGAGCTGCGTACGTTATATGAGACCGATGATCAGATCAAAGAGCTGATCAATATGTCAAAACGCCTTGAGGGGCTGCCGCGCCATACATCGATGCATGCAGCCGGTGTCGTGATCAGTCAGAAGGCGGTCGATGAGTACGTGCCGCTTTCAAGGGCGGCAGATGGGACGATCGTGACGCAGTTTACAATGACAACGCTGGAGGAACTTGGACTTCTGAAGATGGATTTTCTTGGGCTGCGAACCTTAACGGTGATCAATGATGCGGTGCAGCTGGTGGAACGCAGCACCGGTGTGCATCTTGATATGCTGAAAATTGATTACAATGACAAAAAGGTTCTCGATTCGCTTGGAACAGGCAAAACGGAGGGCGTCTTCCAGCTGGAAAGCGGCGGTATGAAAAACTTCATGAAGGAGTTAAAACCGCAAAGCCTGGAGGATGTCATCGCCGGCATTTCGCTGTACCGGCCGGGACCGATGGATTTTATTCCGCAGTATATACGCGGAAAAAACAATCCGGAGACTGTGGAGTATGACTGCCCGCAGTTAAAGCCGATTCTTGAGCCAACGTACGGGTGTATCGTTTACCAGGAGCAGGTCATGCAGATCGTGCGGGATCTTGGCGGATATACACTTGGACGGAGTGATCTTGTGCGCCGGGCGATGTCAAAGAAAAAGGCGGCTGTTATGGCGAAGGAACGCCAGAACTTCGTTTACGGAAATGAGGAAGAGGGTGTTCCAGGCTGTATTTCAAACGGGATCGATGAGCAGACAGCAAACAAAATTTACGATGAAATGACGGATTTTGCGAAATATGCCTTCAACAAGTCGCACGCAGCAGCATATGCCCTGGTGGCGTACCAGACGGCGTATCTGAAATTCTATTATCCGGTGGAATTTATGGCGGCACTTATGACGTCTGTGATCGACAATCCGCCCAAGGTAGCTGAGTACATTCTGACCTGTCGGCAGATGGGGATCGCGATTCTGCCGCCGGACATCAACGTTGGTGAAGCAAGGTTTACGGTGGATGGAGGAAACATTCGTTATGGGCTTTCTGCGATCAAAAGCATCGGCCGTCCGGTGATCGAGGCGATTGTACAGGAACGTACGCTTGGCGGACCGTACCGAAGTCTGAAGGATTTCATTGAACGGCTGACCGGAAAAGAGACGAATAAGCGAACAATCGAAAACTTTATCAAATCAGGAGCCTTTGACAGCCTCGGAGGAACGCGGAAGCAGTTTATGCAGGTTTATGCGGGACTGGCGGATCATGTGGCACAGGAGAAAAAGAGTGCGGTTACCGGACAGATGTCGCTGTTTGACCTGATGAACGAGGAGGATAAAAAAGAATATGAGGTGCAGCTGCCAAATGTCGGTGAGTACGATAAGGAACAGTTGCTTGCCTTTGAAAAGGAGGTGCTCGGGATTTATGTCAGTGGCCATCCACTTGAAAAATATGAGGATCTGTGGCGTGGCGTGATCACGAATGTAACTTCAGATTTTGCGCTGGACGAGGAGAACGGAAGGCCGAAGGTGGTTGACGGAAGTAAGGCGGTGATCGGTGGGATGATCACGGCAAAGACAGTCAAGTACACAAAGACGAATAAGACGATGGCATTTCTGACAGTCGAGGATCTGGTCGGTACGGTGGAGGTCGTTGTTTTTCCGAAGGATTATGAGAAGAACCAGCAGTGGATGAACGAGGATGAAAAGGTCTTTATCCGTGGCCGGGTAAACAATGAGGATGACCGGCCAAGTAAGCTGATCTGTGAAAAAATCTGGCGCTTTGAGGAGGTGCCGATGGAGCTTTGGATCCAGTTTTCGGATATGGAGACGTATCGCGCGCGGGAACAGGAGCTTTTCGGGGTACTTCGTGATTCTGACGGAAGTGATTATGTGGCAATTTATGTGAGAAATCCGCGCAGCGTCCGTAAGCTTGGGGAAAACTGGACAGTTTGCGCAGACGAATCCCTGGTGGCAAGACTGACTTCACTTTTTGGAAAAGAAAATGTCAGACTGATGCGGAAAAAAGAGTAGCTTTTCTTTACAAATGAGTGAAAATAGATTAGAATAAAACAGGCAGAAGAGCTGTATGGAAATTTTATTTTCGGATATATGGCGAAGGGCTGCAAAATAGAAGAGTAACGGCTTCGGCAGGAGGTACGATATGGCAAAAGAAGTAAAGACAATCGGTGTGCTGACGAGCGGCGGTGATGCGCCGGGTATGAATGCGGCGATTCGTGCCGTAGTCCGCAAGGCGCTGTCGCAGGGACTGAAGGTAAAAGGAATTAATCAGGGATATAAAGGGCTTCTGAATGAAGAAATCGTAGATATGGATGCAAGGTCTGTTTCTGATACGATATCAAAAGGTGGTACAATTCTGTATACAGCCCGGTGTTCGGAATTCCGTACACCGGAAGGACAGGATCTTGGAGCTGAGATTTGTCACAAACATGGCATTGATGGTCTGGTAGTAATCGGCGGAGATGGTTCTTTTGCAGGTGCACAGCAGCTGGCGGCACGAGGCATCAATACGATTGGTGTACCGGGAACGATTGATTTGGATATCGCATGTACCGATTATACAATCGGATTTGATACGGCGGTCAATACGGCAATGGAAGCGATCGATAAGGTGCGTGATACATCGACCTCTCATGAGCGCTGCAGTATTATCGAGGTAATGGGCAGAAATGCCGGATATATTGCACTGTGGTGCGGTATTGCAAACGGTGCAGAGGATATCCTGCTTCCGGAGCGGTACAATTACGATGAGCAGGAGCTGATCAATAATATTATCAACAACCGCAAACGCGGGAAAAAGCATCATATTGTTATCAATGCAGAGGGCATCGGACATTCAACGAGTATGGCACGCCGGATTGAAGCGGCGACCGGAGTTGAGACGCGTGCGACGATCCTTGGACACATGCAGCGTGGCGGAAGCCCGACCTGCCGTGACCGTGTGTACGCATCCGTAATGGGTGCTTATGCGGCAGATCTGCTGGCAGATGGTAAGACGAACCGTGTCGTTGCGTTCCGTGATGGAGAATATAAGGACTTCGATATCGATGAAGCACTGAGTATGCAGAAGGATATTCCGGAGTATATGGTACGTGTTGCAAAGGCAATGACGATTTAACCGAGTCAAGCAAGTCCCCTGCGAGGTTGCGTAGAGAAATAAGCAGTGGATAGACTTGCTTTATATCGGATTCTGAAAATGTGGACTGAAAAAGTCAGATAGAACAAAAAGACTGCCCGGACAGTTGAAATGGCTGGCCGGGCAGTCTTTTATGACAAGGATGAGCTATCTTATGATGACCGGAATCCTTTCAGACGGGATTCCGGTTGCGGATGTCTGTTTTAACCGAATCAAGTAAGTCACCTGCGAGGTTGCGGGAAGAAAGAAGTAGTGGGTGTGAGCATGTCAGCGTCTGTCTGAATAGAAACAATAGGAAGAGCGAGGAATAATATGGCGGAAACGATCATTAGCAGTGCAGCGAATGCGCAGGTAAAGCAGCTGATTCAACTGCAGAAGAAGGCAAAGCTGCGCACGGAGCAGGACGTATTTATTGTCGAGGGAATTAAGATGTACCAGGAGGTACCGCAGGAGCGGCTGGTTCATACCTATGCGTCAGAGAGCTTTTATAATAAGAAAAGGGAGCTTTTTATCGGAAAAGAAAAAAATCTGACGATACTTACAGATCGAATATTTGAAAGTGTATCGGACACGAAATCACCGCAGGGGATTTTGTGTCTTGTGCGTCAGTATCATTATGAGTATCAGGAGCTTCTTGGAAAACAGGAAGGGCATGCGCTTATTATGGCACTGGAAAATATTCAGGATCCCGGGAATCTCGGTACAATCCTGAGAACAGCGGAAGGTGCCGGGGTGACCGGTATTTTGATGACAGAAGGCTGTGTGGATATTTATAATCCGAAGGTGATCCGTTCGACGATGGGATCGGTATACCGGATGCCGTTTTGTTATGTTTCTGATTTTCAGCAGACAATCTGTGAGCTGAAAAGAAAGGGTGTGAAATGGTATGCGGCTCATTTGCGTGGGACGGATGCGTACGATGCCATGGATTATACCGGACCGAGTGGATTTCTCATCGGAAACGAGAGCAGAGGGCTGAGTGAGGAGACGGCGGATCTGGCTGATTCATACGTGCGGATTCCGATGTGTGGGAACGTAGAATCTTTAAATGCAGCGGTCGCATCGGCGGTTCTGATGTACGAGGCGAACCGGCAGAGACGGAAAATCGGAAAATCGGAGTAAAGAGGGAAAAAATTACAGAGTCTCTTGCAATCTGTTTTATGATGTGTTATACTCACACCCGTTGCAATGCCCATAAAAAACAAGGTCGTACAGGGCTTGCAAGGCGGTCACCGCCTATAAATGTGCCGAGTGTTCGTGACCTTCCACTCGTAAAACAAAACTAAAGGAGAAAAC
>CAKRPI010000143.1 GCA_934376945.1 uncultured Lachnospiraceae bacterium
AAAGCTCCCACTGACAGATCGCGAAGCGACTGCGTTCATGAGCAAGTAGCGAAGCGGATTGCGAATGTCCGCTTTAATAAGTGTTCTCATGCTTCGGGTACGCGGAGGACTAGGCGGTGGGGAAGAAAAGGAATTTATGAGTTGGCAATTTTTTACAAAATCAATCATGTGATTTTGGCTAAAAAGGCAAAATAAAATAAATTCATGGAAACCACTTGCAAATTTCAGAGTATGGATGTATATTGATGACATCACTGATATGATCAGTAATAAGAAAAGAAAAATATCAGAGATAATATTTGAAATAAGATCAAAGAAACACCATCAAAAAGTGCATGACAAAAGCAGCAGAAGAAGCAGCAGCGAGTGAATGCAGAAGAATGGAGAAATAGAATGACACAGGAAGAAATGCTTCAGATATTAAAACAGGAGCTTGTGCCGGCGCTTGGATGTACGGAACCGGTAGCGATTGCATATGCAGCAGCGAAGGCGAGAGCGGTGCTGGGAGCGATTCCGGATCGCGCAAAGATTCTGGTCAGCCGGAATATTTTGAAGAATGCAATGGGTGTTGGGATTCCGGGAACGAAGATGGTCGGACTGGGGATGGCTGCAGCACTCGGAATCATTGGTGGCAACAGTGATGCGATCCTTGAGGTGCTCGATGGAGTGACACCGGAGCAGATTCGTCAGGCAGAGGAATTTGCAAAGGAAGGTGTGGAGGTCATTCAGAAGGATACGCTGAAGAAGCTTTATATCGAAGTGTTGCTCAGTACGGCAGACGATCATGCGTCGGTCATCATTGAGGACAGTCATACGAATATTACGAAGATCACTCATGGAGAGAAGAACATCTATGATTGCAGTAGCTGTGGGGAGATCGAGGAGTCAGAGTGTGACAAGAGCGGACTGAGCGTGGATGGAATTTATCAGATGATCACGGAGATTCCGGTAGAAAAGCTTTATTTTCTGGATGATGTGATTCGGATGAACTGGTCGATCTCACAGGAAGGCCTGACAAAGCAGTATGGCCTCGGCGTAGGGAAAAATATTTATGACAGTATCCGCGCAGAAAACAAAGCGGATGACATGCAGAACTACATAGTTGCCACAGCGGCGGCAGCGGCGGATGTCCGGATGTCGGGCGGCACGAAGGCAGTCATGACGATCTGCGGAAGCGGCAATCAGGGAATCACAGCGACGCTTCCGGTGATCGCAGCAGTTCTTTCCCTGAAGGCGGATGAGGAAATGTTGTATCGGTCACTTGCACTGAGCTGTCTGATTACGATTCATGTGAAACAGTTTATTGGAAAGCTCTCTCCGCTGTGCGGATGTGGCATGGGTTCTTCGATCGGAGTTGGCTGTGCACTGACTTACCTGCAGGGCGGCGGACTTTCCCAGATCCGAAGTGCAATCAACAATATGATTGCCGATGTGTCCGGTATCATCTGTGACGGGGCAAAGGCGGGGTGTGCATTGAAGATCGCAACGGTCATCTCCAGTGCATACCAGTGCTCTCTTCTGGCACTTCGGGATTTGGGTGCCGGAGAACTGGACGGAATCGTCCGGGCGGATGTGGAGAACAGCATCCGGAATCTGGGAGAACTGGGCAACCGTGGCATGGCAGATACAGACCGCGTCATTTTGGATATGATGGTGTGCCGGTGAGACGCCGATGAAATCAGATCAAAAACGGTGATGAGCTAATAAGCAGAAAAAGAAATCACTTATAAATATCTGGTTGTTCAGAAATATTTACAGTTTGGATTGTATATGGAATGTGCCTGATAACAATATAAAAGCATGACATTCAGATGAGGTAGCGATTTACAGTTGCAAATGTGAAAATAATAGAATTGTCCGTGCGGGAATATCACAAAATATCTTGCACGAAGCGATAAAACACAACAGGAGGATGAAGAAAAATGGATAAGAGAACCCGAGTATTAAATGCAATGAACAAAAAGGAAGTGGATCATGTGCCGGTAGGCTTCTGGTTTCACTTTGGCGGAGAGGAAGCAGTCGGAGATGCGTGCGTTCAGGCACATCTGAAATACTATCGTGAGACAGATTTGGACTTTGTAAAGATCATGTGCGACAATTATTTCCCGTACCCGTTGCCGAAGATCGAGAAGGCAGAGGACTGGACGACTCTGGAGCCGCTGACCGCAGATCATCCGTTTATTCGTGAGCAGGTTGAGCGTGCAAAAGCGATCGTGGACGATATCGGAAAAGAGCGCTGTGTATTCTATAACGTATTTGCACCGTTCTCCTCCCTGCGTTTTGGCGCAGATGCAATTGGCATCAACGACGATCAGGTGATGGAGTACATCCGCACCGACCGCACTGCAGTGATGAAAGCACTGGATGTCATTGCACAGTCCAACGCACTGCTGGCAGAGCTGCTGATTACAGAGGCTGGCTGCGACGGAGTTTACTACTGTGTACAGGGCGGCGAGTATGACCGCTTCACACCGGAAGAGTACCGTGCGACGATCACACCGAGTGATCTGTATGTACTGGAGCATGCGAACCGCTACTCCGACAACAATATGCTGCACATGTGCGGTTGGGCAGGAAACCGCAACCAGCTCGCGATCTGGGAAGATTACCCAGCCAAGGTTGTCAACTGGGCGGTATTTGTAGAGGGACTGTCACTGGATGCAGGACGCTACTTCGTACATGGCAGAACGAGCCTGGGTGGATTCGAGACACACTGGGATGAGCATACACAGCAGGGTATCATTTACACCGGTACGAAAGAAGAGCTGCAGGAGTATACGAAGAATCTGATCCTGAACCACGGAAAGATCAGCCTGATGCTTGGTGGCGACTGCACGATCGACTCTAAGCTCGATTGGGAGCGGATTCGCTGGGTGGTAGAGGCTGCAAGAAGTATCTGATGATACAAGGATTGCGAGAGTATGAAATGCGAAGCAATCCGTGTAGCATTGGGGTCAAAATACCTTTTGACTCCAACATCATCTGATATGACAGAAATGGTAATCAAAAAAACTGATTTATATATTATAAAAAACAATAGAATAAATCAGAAAATTAAAACAACAGAAATAAGAAAAAAGATCATCTTTACAGAGAGTAACTGGCGGGGGAATACAAAAAGGACGTGAATCCTTGTGTATAAAAAAAGAAAAAGAAAGGAAGAAAGACATGAAGAATTGGAGAAAAGCAGTAGCAATGGGGTTGAGCTTATCGATGTTGGCAGCAGTACCGGTAGGTGCGGAGGGAATTCAGTATGAAGGGCCGAGCGAGCCAGTCACACTGACCTTCTGGAATGGTTTCACCGGAACAGACGGAGAGGTACTGGTAGATATTGTAAACACTTACAATGAGACCAACGACAAGAATATTACCATCGAAATGGATATTATGCCGTGGAATACTTTCTATGAGAAGCTTCCACCAGCAATTGCAACTGGCACCGCACCGGATTTTGTACTGATGCCGACAAGCAGACTGCGCGTTTATGGTTCCAAGAATCTTGCAAGCATGGCTGATTACTTCGATTATGAGGGCAGCAATTTTGATGATTACCAAGACGGCGTACTTGATTCCTATAAGCTGGATGATGAGTATTACAGCGTTCCGATGCAGATCATTTCTCATTATCTCTTCTGGGATAAGGATATGTTTGAGGCAGCTGGCCTTGATCCGGAAAAAGCACCAGAGACAATGGAAGAGGTTGGAGAGATCGCAAAACAACTCACAGATAAGAGCAATAATAAATATGGTCTGGCGATGGACTTTGGTGGAACCAACCTTCTGTATCAGTATATGATGTTTGCGTTTGGCGATGGATTTTTTGATGAAGAGACTGCAACCCCGACGATTGATACAGAGGACAATATTAAGGCTATGACTTTTGCACAGGATCTGTGGAATGCAGGCGTATCTCCGGCAGATATTGACGATACCGTGCTTTGTTCAGGTCAGGTGGGTATGTTTATCAATGGCTCCTGGATGATCAATGGACTGCGCAATGCGGGAAGAAACTTTGGCGTGGCAGCAGTACCGGCGGCTGAGGGACAGGAAAAGAAAGCACTCTGTGTTCCGGTTGGTTTTGAGATTCCATCTACTACATCAGAAGAGAACAAACTGGCAGCGTATGATTTCATCCGTTACTGGAATACGACGGAAGTTTGCAAGAAGTGGACACAGAAGAATGGTGTTCCGCCATATCTGAAATCGGTAGCTGAGGATGAGGAGATCAAGAACGATCCGATCGTACAGGCACTTGTTCCGACTCTGACCTATGCTTACCCGCAGTTCCAGAAGATTACTGTTGGCGCAGCTATTACTGCTGATTATATGGAGCCGGCAGCCGAGCAGATTCAGAATGGAGCAGATGTAGCAGAGACACTGGCAAAATGCCAGAAGGATGTAGAAGCTTTCTTGGCAGAAAATGAGTAATGCAAAATTGAAATGAAATGAATGGAGGCTGCTGCGTCTGCAGCAGCCTTTTCATAAGTGAGGTGACAAACTATAAACAGTCAAGAGAATTTTGAAATTTTTTTGAATTGTAAAAATGGGTAACTTTAATAAGCC